>JAHJAR010000080.1 GCA_018814045.1 Planctomycetota bacterium
ATCGGCGGTGCTGCCACCGCAATCGGCGAGTTGGCCAAACTCCGGTACCTCGAGAGGTTGGCCACCCGCCTACCGGATGCAACCCTCGCCCGGCACGCCGCGTTTCTGCGCTGGTCGCTGCCGGGTGCTATCGGACTCAAGGTCATCCTGACGAACGCGACACTGGTGCTCGGCTCATTCGCCGCAGCCGCTGCCCACGCCCCTTCGTCGGCACTGAGCCGCATGACCTGCTTCTTCGGCGTGGCCGAGCTGGCCGCCCTGCTGCTGTTGCTGGTCTACCTGCACCTGCAATACCAGTTGATGCGGGCGTTCTGCAGGCAGGCGCAGTGGGCGCGCGCGACGTGGGCTACCGGCAGCGGGAATCAGGGCGGCGCCGCCAACGTCACAGCAGAGCCTTCCGGCGAGTGACGGCTGACACAGCGGCAATGTGAGGAGGCAACGTGGACGCGGGCCCAGACGCTTCGGCAAACCTGTTCGACGAGGCCGGTGTGATCGTCGCGGATATGTCCTGCCGGCGTTGCGGCTACAACCTGCGCGGTCTGCACCGCGACCACCGTTGCCCGGAATGCGGCACGCCGGTCGGCCTCTCCGTGCACGGCGAGTTGATTCGCTTCGCCGAGCCGGGCTGGGCGGAGAAGGTCGCCCTCGGTTTCCAATACATGATCTGGGGGCTGCTCATCTCGGTCGGCGTTACGTTGGCCGGCTGTTGCTTCCGCAGAATCGCGGGCGGTGACAGCGTAATCGTGCACCTGGTCACGCTCGCGGCCGCCGCCGTGTCGCTCTACGGCGTGTGGTTGATGACCGCGCCAGACCCAAGCCGCTTCGGGCGCGACACCGACCTGACCGCCCGCAAGATCACACGCTACGCGTTGCTGGCGGGGTTATTCGCGCTTGTGCTCCGCCTGCTTACGTCTGGTCTTCCGGGTGTATCGGCGGCGTTTCTGGGGATCGTACTCTTTGTCGCCGTAATCCTCAGCGTAGCCGATGTGGTTGGGCAGGTCGCCAAGTACCTGTATCTCTCCCGACTCGCCGAGCGCATCCCCCACGCGGGCCTGGCCGGACGCGCGCGTTTCCTGTGCTGGGCAATTGGCATCACCGACGCGCTCGGCACCGTGGCACTGCTGGCGCTGGCGATCATCGTGGTGACCTCGCCCGGCACCAGCCTGACCGCACGGCTCGGCCTACCCGGCGCCGCTGCGCCCCCGACCACTTCCGCCCCAGCCGCCAGCCTGCCGGCATTGCCCCCGGTCAGCAACCTGGTGATCGCCGGCGGCATCCTGATCGGCCTGATCTCGATTGCGCGCATCGTGTTCGGCGTGGTCGCATTCCAACTGCTGATCGCCCTGGGCCGGCAATTCCGTGAGCAGGCCCGGATCGCCCGCGACACGTGGGCGGCGGCCGAAACAGGCGAGCGCAACCGCTCCCAAACCTGAGAATCAGGGTGCCGGACCAGCTTGCCGGCCAGCGCGGCCGCGCATCCGACTCAGACTGGGATTCCGCTCCGGCTTTCGCTCGCCCCCGCAGGCTTGGCTCGTCAACAGCCCGATCCACCAAGCCGATAACAGGATTGTGAGATGATACGCACAATCCGCGCGCGGCGTGCCGCGTGCATGGTCATCGCGTGGGCTTCGCTGGCCACCGTCAGCGCTCAGCTCCCTCCCAAGGAGGAAGAGTCTGAGCGGACACCGGGGCCACCGTCGCGCCTGCCCTCGTTCTGCCGGCTCTACAAGCACTTCGACTTCGACGAACGTCCGCTGGGCAACTACGAAGATACGCCCATGTACTGGGATCGGCTGCGCGGCGCGGGTCTTCCGGCGTATAACCGTGGCCGGTTTGACGAGCAGCTCGGGCACGACGCCGCTCCCTCGTTCTATCTCAACCTCTCGTACGGCAACGTGGCTTACGAGTACCGCGGTCCGGATCTGCACGTCGTCCCGGCTTCGGACTACATGGTCGTCGGCCGCATCCGCCCCGACGGCCTCCAACACGCCCGAGCCTTTCTGGCCGCTTACCTGGTGAACAGTCTCGGCGAACCGATCGCCGGCAGCCAACGCGTCAGCAACCTGGTTCAGGGATCGTTGTCCGCGCGGTCCAGGAGCGACGTCCTGCTGCCCGGTCCGGCGCCGCGCAACACAGCCGAGCCTTGGCAAGAGGTGGAGATTCACCTGCCCGGCGACGTGGCCGAGGCGTACGCCGTTCGCGTGCAGGTCTGGATCCTGCAAGCGTACGTGTGGGGCGACCCGACGGCGAGTAACGAGGCCGATCCGGTCGTGCGGCAGGATGTGCAGGTGGGAGCCTGGTTCGACGACATCACCGTCTACCGCCTGCCGCGCGTCCGCTTGGGACTATCCAACGGCGTCGGTATCGTCCGGCCCCGGTACAAGGAGACGTTCGTCTGTGAGGTCTGCAACGCCTCCGGCGAACCGCTCCCGATGGAGCTGGAGATCGCCGATCGCGACGGGAACGTACAGCATACTCAGGCCACCGAGGTCCCCCCGTTCTCGACCGCTCCGCAACACTGGCCCGTCCCACCGTTGGATCCCGGTTGGTACGAGGCGCGTCTGTGGCTTCTGGCCGACCCGCATGGCACAGCGCAGCCAACCATACCCGGCGAAGACGCAGGTAGCTCGAGCGCCCCTCCACTCGTCGTGCAACGCCGCATTCACTTTGCCGTGCTGGCGGAGCTCCCCCCCAGTGCCATGCTGCACCCCGACATCGGCTTTGACCTCGGGCCCTGGAAACCCAGCGACATCACGGGCCTGCGCGACCTGCTCGTGACGGCGCGCTGCGGGGCCGTCAAGGTGGGCATTCCGGTGTTGAACCCGGCCGCGACTGACCGACAACAGGCCTACTTCGGCCAGATTGCCGACCTGATACAGCACCTCGGCGCCGCCGGCATTGACAGCACCGGAGTGATCCTGTCGCAGACTGCGGCGGTGAACCCGACGGGGGGGACACCGACGCATAAGGTGCTGGCAATGGAGCGCGATTGGCGTCGTCAATCCAGCCCGATCCTGACCAGCCTAGCCGGGTTGCTGCCAACCTGGCAATTGGGGGATGAGCGCTTGGAGCTCAGCGGGAACGACGAGTGGTCAGCCGATGCAATCGAGCAGATGCATGCGCATCTCGGCAAGTTCGTGACGCGCCCCAAGCTGGTCATCCCGCGCTCGATCTTCGGCCCGAGCGAAAGCTCTGACGCTACCGGTGATAGCGCGGCCATCACCCCCCCGAACACGTACTCGATCTTGGTGCCTTCCGAGATCCCCGCACGAATGTTGCCCAGACAGCTCGCTTTCCTGGCTGAACCAAGCGTCGCCCCCCGCTGGCTAAGCATCAGCCCCGACACGACCGACAACCTCGAACCACGTTTGCGGTTGGCCGATTTGGCCCAGCGGCTGGTCATCGCCCAGGCACTCGCCCCCGACCGCATCTACCTGCCCGCGCCGTTTGAGCTGACACACGAGGGCGGCGGCCTGACCTGGGAGCCGAAAGAGGAATACGCCATCCTGCGCACGTTGTTCCATTACCTGTCCGGAGCAGAGGCGGTCGGTGCGATGGCGCTGGGCGATGATGCGATTCTATTCGTCTTCAGCGGCTCGCGTTCCGACTGCCTGATCGCCTGGACCTGGCGGGACAGCGGCGCTGACGCGCCGGTCGAGCTTTACCTGGGCGCGGAGCCGACCGCCGTCGATCTGTGGGGCAACCGTCAGGCCGTTGACGTCATCGATGGAAAATCCCAATTGCGGTTGGGCCCCCTGCCACTGATCGTCGATACGGTGCACGCACCGCTGGTCCTGCTGCAGGCCAGCGTCCACCTCGAGCCATACTACGTCCAGGTGCACGATCCCGCCGCGCGCCCGGTGCTGACGTTCCGGAACCCCTACAGCACTCACCTGTCCGGAACGCTGCGGATCCGGGCACCAGAGGGCTGGACCGTCGCGCCCGAGGCGGCTGAGTTCGGCCTGCAACCCGGAGAGAGCTTTGAGCTCCCGCTCGACTTGGTAGTTCCACCGCGACCGCTCGCCGCCCAGCGCGAATTCCAGGTCCGGCTCGATATGCGCGCCCCCGCGGCCGCCGAGCTCGATCTCACCCTTCCCATCGTCGTCGGGCTACGTGACGTCGTGGCGGAGGTGAACGCCTACTGGCGGGACGATGGGCTGCTGGTCGAACACTCACTCCGCAACCTGTCCGGCACGCCGGCGAGCTTCGCCGGGTTCTGCCAGGCCCCCGACCACGCCCGCGAGGAGCGCGAGTTCCTCGACATTGCCCCCGGTGAGGTCGAGACACAGCGCTATTTCTTCCCCGCGGCCCGCGCGCTGCGTGGACTGCTGGTACACGTCGGCATCCGTGAAATCCGCGGGCCGCGCAAGCTCGACCAACTTGTCGAAGTCCCGCAATGATGCGAAGATAGGCTCAGGCGGGCTGCCGCGGCCGCCCTCCGTGGGCAAACGCGGCCCAGGTGTGCGTCACCGGCGCCGCAGGGCGGCCGTGCGCCGTGTCGTTCAGCAACCGAGTGCACGATGGTAACGCTGCCAAAACCAAACGAAGCTCGCCCCCCCTCCAATGGCTGTGGGGCACTCTGCATCTGGGAGCGGGACAAGAAGAACGCCGCCACCGCGGTCCGCTACGGAGCGCTGGGGTGGATCGGCGAGTTCAGCTTCCGGCCAACTCTGCAACTCCGTTGCGGCACGAAAGTCGTCGTGCAGACCGACCGCGGCATCGAACTTGGGCAGCAGGTGAGCCTGGTCTGTCCCGGCTGCGACAGGTCCGTCGACCGCGACAAGGTCAGCGCGTACGTGGACAAGAGCGGACCGGAATCCTACCGGCAGGGCGCCGGACGAATCCTGCGCGAAGCCACGCGGCAGGACCTGGACGAACACACCCGTCTCAACGCCCACATCGCGGAGGACTTGGGCTACTGCTCCGCGCTGGGGACCGAGCTTGCTCTGGACATGAAGATCATCACCGCCGAGCACTTGCTGGGAGGCGAGCAGGTCGTGTTCTACTTCCGGGCCGAGTCGCGCGTGGACTTCCGGCAGCTCGTCAAGGAGCTCGCGCACCGCTTCCAGACGCGCATCGTAATGCGGCAGGTCGGCGCGCGTGATGAAGCCCGTCTGGTTGGCGACTACGAAGTGTGCGGCCGTGAATGCTGCTGCAAGAATTTCCTGAAGAAGCTGCGCCCGGTCAGCATGAAGATGGCCAAGCTGCAGAAGTCCACGCTCGACCCGTCCAAGGTCTCCGGCCGCTGCGGGCGGTTGCGTTGTTGCCTCCGCTACGAGCACGAGGGCTACGAGGCGCTGGCGGCCCGCTTGCCGCGCCTCGGCAGCCGCGTGGCCACCGATAAGGAAACGGCCACAGTCGTGGCAACGCAAATACTCACGCAACTGATTCTGCTGCGCACCGATGAACAGCGCGAGATTGCCGTCCCGCTCGAAGAAATCCGCGAGTTCAATCTGCCCAAGCCAAAGCCCGCCGTCCCAGCGCCGCCAGCCGCGCCCGATAGGTCCCGCCCACTTGAGGATTCCACCCCTATCCCCACGGAGCAGGCGAGCGTGCGTGCTCCCGAGCAGCAGCGGCAGCGCCTCCCCGCTGCGCGCGGCCCCCGTCAGCGACGGTCTGGCCAGCAGACCGACGGCGCCCCCGCTCAGGAGACGGCGCGTGGCTCCGACGGCAAGTCAGCTCCCTTCCAGCCGACCGACGCCGAAGCGGATGCTCCTCAAACCAGCGAATCAACGCCAGCGCCCGCGGGCGCCGAGCCGGCAAAGCAACCAAGGCGAAGAAGCGGACGACGACGACGACGACGAAAGGAATCACCAGATACACCACCGGCCAACGACGACAGGTAAACCACCCAGTTCCGAGCAGTTGTGGCGATACCATGGATCTTGAAACAGCCAGACGCTTCGAAGAGATGATCCGTCGCGACGGGCGCTACCCTCCCGAAGCGTACGAGTTCCTGCACCGTGGCCTGGAGCACGCCACGCGCATGGTGTACGGCGAGAAGTCGCCGGGCGAGCCGGGGCGCGCCTCCCAGCAGTTCGGCGAAGGCTACCAGCAAGCCGACGAGCCTCGGCACGTCACTGGCCAACAGCTCTGCGAGGGCCTCCGGCAGTTGGCCATCAAGGAGTGGGGACCACTGGCCCAGGCCGTCCTGGCGCGCTGGCGGATACGCGGCACGCGTGATTTCGGGGAGATGGTATTCCTCCTCGTGCGCCTGCATTTCCTGGGAAAACAGGACTCAGACCACATCGAGAACTTCGACGACGTGTACGATTTCAACGAGGCCTTCGGCTCCTACGAGATCACCCTTGATTCGGGCAACGATCTCTCCGAGGCGGACTCATGAGACGTTATCTTCCCGAACTCTCCGAGGCGAATGTCCGCTGGACCCGCTTCTTCGGTTTGATTCTCGCCGTTGTCGCCCTGATCTGGCTAGCGCAGCGGCTGCGCAGCGTCCTCACACCGATGGCCGTCGCGCTCGCCGTGGCGTACATACTGAACCCGCTCGTCACGCGCCTGGAACGCCGGGGATTCCGGCGGCTCTCGATCATCGGCGTGATTTACGTGGTCGGTTTCGGGTTGCTGGCCGGCGGCCTGGTGCTTCTGGGCGCCGCGGCCGTGGCCCAGTTCAGTCAACTGGCGGAGAACGTGCCGCGCTACCTCGAAGGCGGATTCGGCTGGCTCAACCAGAACTACCCCGGCCTGAGCGCGCGGCTGGGAGACGAAGAGAAGATCACCGGCCTGCTCGAAGAGCACGGCGCCGCGGCGGCCGGTTCGGTTCTGGCCTATGCCCGCGGTGTGTTCTCGAACGTGACCTACTGGCTGAGTACCGCGGTGCTGATCCCGCTGTACGCGTTCTTCTTCCTGTGGCGCTTCGACGCCCTGGTCACAACCGTGCGCGACCACCTGCCGGCCGCCTCCCGCCCCACCATCGTGCACATTGTCGGCATGATCGACCGCGCCACGGCGGAGTTCTTCCGCGGACGCCTGATTATCTGCCTGGCGGTCGGAATCCTGACAGCCCTGGGCTGGCTGATCGCCGGCGTCCCCTACAGTCTGCCGCTGGGGGCGGCGGTGGGCGTACTGAACCTGGTTCCGTTCCTGCCGCTGCTCGTCCTGCCGCCGGCGCTGGTGCTCAGTTGGCTCGAAGCGACCCAGGCAGGCGCGAACTGGCTCTGGCCTGTGGTTGCGACCATGGCCGTGTTCATGATCGTGCAGGGCCTGGAATCGTTCGTGTTTACACCCTACGTCGAGTCCAAGTCATCCGGCCTGCACCCGGTGACCACGGTCGTCTCCCTCCTGATCGGGGGCCAGTTGCTCGGCCTGCTCGGCATGTTGCTGTCGATCCCAATCGCCAGTACGCTAAAATCCCTCGGTGGCGAGTACCTGCTGCCCGAGGTCCGTCGACTCGCGGCCGAACCGGACACCGCGCAGAATGACCGTTCGCCGCCGGCGGACGAGAAGAACAGAGCGCCGACCACCGACAACGCCTGAGGCTAACCTCCCCCGGCTGTCGGAGTCGAGCCAGCGCCACAATCAAAGTTGCTCGCAGGAACAACGTGCCCAAGCGCGAAGCTCAATCCGACGCACCCTACGGCACTATCCCCGCCCGTGCGCGACGGCCCCTGGTTGTGCTGGTCATCCTGTACGCACTCTGGTTCGCTTTCCTGCTCTGGGCGGCGATCATGTGCTCGCTCAAGTAGCGCGGCGGAAGTGAATAGCACGCGGTCGGCTATGGAGATCCGCGGCCCCCGGAAGACGCGTCATGAGCGACAGCACGGAAGCTATCAACCTTCGACAGCTTGACGACGCCCCGGCCGCGACACTCGCTCCGGGCATCTGGGCCGCCAACCTCGCCGCGCTGCAACTTCAAAACCCATCGTTGGCGAGCTCACTCGAGCAAGTCAGCCTGCCGGACAACTGGCGCCCCGTTGTCGGGCTCGATGGATTCGTGACGTGGCGAACCGAAGCGGCCGGCCGACCACCGGTTTGGCTGGCCGGCACGGCGGCACCATTGAAGCGTGCTGAAGCACTGCTCTCCACGTATCACGTGGGCGACCTGAACGCCACTCTGCCGTCAATCGCCGCCGCAGCCGAAGTATGGCTTCTGCTGCGACGCCTGCCAGCCCACAAAGCTGTCTATGTCTTCGAGCGTGATCTGCTGGCCTTGCGCGCGGTCCTGCATTCCGTCGATCTGGCGGCCGATCTGAGCGCGGGCCGCTGCATCCTGGTACCGCCGGGCGATGAACACCCCTTCCTCGACGGCCTGCTGGCGCGCTGCCCGGGCCTATTCCCTCCCGGCAACATCCTCTGTCCGCCCGAAGTCAATGCCGAACACCTGCACCGCGTCCGCGGCACCTGCGAGCAAGCGTGCCGTGAAACCGGCCTGGTGCGCCGGCGCAAACTGGACCAGTTGGCCGCTGCTGCCGCGGAGTATGTGCGCGCCCAGAAGTGCCGACCAGTATCCGCGCGGCCACGCCTGGCGGTGCTGGCGCTGAATCCGAGCCGGCTCGTCCTGACGACGGCTGACGCGCTGCTCGCGGGCGCTCAGGCGCTGGCCTGGCCCGCGCGCGGCTGCCTGGTGCGCGGCCCGCGCGATGCAGACGTTCTGGCCCACTGCGAGGCATTGGCCGAGTTCAACCCCGAACTGACGGTCTGCGTCAACCACAACGCGGCGTTGCTTCCTCTGTCAATAGGGGGAACGGTCTGCGAATGGTACCTGCACGCCGCTGACGTCCCCGATCAGTTGTCGAACGCCAAAGTCCTGCGGCTCGCTTCTTCGCCGCGCGTGGCGGAGGCGCTGCGCGCCGCCGGCGCAACTGCACGCTCCGTGGTGGAATTCTGGTGGGCCGGCGCGCCGGCGCCGGCGGAGCCGGTGCCCGGCGAGCCCCTGGCCGGGCCAGTCATAGTGGCCGATCTGCCGGACGACGATGCAAAGTCATGCGGCGTCGAGCAGCCCACGCACAAGCGACTGTGGGAGCACTTGCGGACAACGGCTGCCCAATGGTGGGAGCGGCGCGAGATCGCGCATCCCGAGGCGCTGCTCGCACATTGCGAGCGGGCCAGCGGAATCCGCATCGGCGAGCCCGCGGTCCGCGCCCAACTCCGGCGCATCGTCGAGCATGTCTTGATTCCGGCCGCGGTGTTGCGAAGAATTGTCAGTACCGTGGCGGGCGAGTCGCCGACGGTTTTCGCGATTGGGACCGGTTGGAAGCGTTCATCAGCCAATCTTACCATTCTCGGCTCGCACACCGGCGAGCTGCCCGGCGATATCGGACCGCCGACCGCCGCGATCTTCGCGGACTGCTTTGCGCCGCTATCGCCAGCGCTGTTGTGGGCCGCACAGCGTGGCTGGCCCCTGCTGCTATACAGCCCGGGAGGAGCGTCGCGCGTCGCGCCGTTGGACGGCGTGCTCCATCCCGACCAGCACTACCAGGTTTTCTCGCGTGCCACGGACCTGCGCGGAGCGCTGCGCCTGATGGAAAGCCGGCCGGAGTCTGTCGCCCGGCGAAACGCGCGCGCCCGCGCGCACGTATCCGCGAACCATACGTACCGGCACCGGCTCGAGGATCTGGCGCGGTTCATCAGCAATCGCCTGCCGCGCCCGTCCGTTGCGGAGCGGCAGCCGTGACGCCGGCTCATCGCACCGCTGCCGCCCGCGACTGGTGGCGTCTGCTGCCACTACTCACGCTGCTCACTGCTCTCGCCCCGCTTCCGACCACCTCGCTCTGCTACGCCGACGAGGAGGTGGTTACGATCCTGGCCGACTTCGAAGATGCGTCGGTGGCGGCCACGATCGGCGACGTGCAGGGGGTATCGGCGGCCGATTGCGCCGCCCGCTTGCAGTTGAACCCACCGGCCATCGGATATAGCTGCCTGGGCGTGAACATCGGCGCCACGGTACCACGTGTCTCCGTGGCCTGTGATCTGCGCTTCCGCGTTCCAACGCGTTTCGAGCAGGCCGAGCGCGTCGCTACTTTTTGCTACATCGATCACGACGCGCTCGAGCTGACGTTTCGGATACGCGACGCGCTGGGGCAGGTTTTTGAGACCACGACTCACACCGTCGCCCAGCGTATCCGCTGGGTGCGCGTAGCCGCCGAACTGTCTCCGCGCCAACTGCGCCGGATTCAGGGCAGCGCGCCGCTGGCCTGGCCCATCGAGATCCAGGGCTATCGCATCACCACAACGCGCATTGGGCGCCAGACGGTCTATCTCGATGACTTGCAGGTTGAACACCGCGTCGCGCCTGTGGACATGATCCGCGGACACTTCGTCTTCGGCGAGCCGACGCGCATGTACCGCCCGGGCTCGTGGGTAAACGTGCAGGTTGTGCTCGAGAATCGCTCGCGCAAGCGGACCATCCGCCCATCGGTCGAGTTGGCCTGGACACGCGCTGACGGCTCCGTGCTGCAAACCCAACGCTCCAGCGTCAATCTGCCGGCCAGTGGTGAGGAAGGCTATCGCTCTCAGCAGGCGCTCGATTTCGCCCAGCCGCTCGAGCGCCCCGGGCTATACCGCCTGGTTGCCCGCGTGCGTGCGGCGGACTGGCGCGCACCCAACGTCTTTGAGACCGCGATCGCTGTTACGCCGAACAACCGACACCTTCCGCGCGGGCGCTCGACGTTCTTCGGTCTGCGCACCAACCTGCTGCGCGAACCGCGCACTGACCAGCTCCTGGAGATCGCCCTGGCCCGTGACCTGGGCGTGCACCTGCTGGCCATCGATATGCCCTGGCGTCTGATCGAGACCAAGCCCGACCACTATGACTTCGAGCCGCTCGACCCACTCATCGAGGCGATCACGAGCCGAAACATGGCCGCCTTGGTCACGCTGACCGAACCGCCGGCGTGGCTGACGGGCACTCCGCAAGCGTTTGCGGAGCGGCGCACAAAGCTGCTGGCGGCCCTCGCGCGCCGCTACAACGAGCGGGTTTCGTACTACCAGCTCGCCGAGGATACGCTACCCGAAGCGGCGCCGGCCGACAGAAACGCAGCTCTGGAAACCCTCCAGCAGCACTTGCGCACGTTGTCGGCCTCTGTGAGTCTGATCGCTCCCGCCCACCGCGTTTCCGCGACCGATGACGCCACCGCTGCTCCACTTACCGCCGTTCCGCAGGCACAGTACCTCCAATCCTTCGCAACCAGCGGTGATGCGGCTATCGCGCTGGCCGCGCTAGACGCCTTCGCGCAGGCGCGCGGCTTCACCTGGCAGCGCTCAGACTGGTGGGAACACTCCGCCGAGCCGCTCGTCGGGGCCGGGCATTTCTACGAGGCCGAAGCGGTGCTCCGTCACTACGTCCACGCCGCGGCCAGTGGGGCCGGCAGTGTCATCTGGTTTGACCTGCGTGATGATGACAACGACCCGGCCAATCCTGGTGCGTTCCGTGGCTTGGTGCGTCGCGATTTCAGCCCCAAGACGCCGCTGCTCGGCTACGCAACGACGGTCGGCATGCTGACGGGGCTGCGCTACGCCGGTCCCGTGCTTGGCACGCCACGCGAATTCGAATCGGCCTTGTTCATCGGTGGTGATCGGCAGGTGGCCGTTGTGCTGCCGCGCCAGAACGAGCTTCTCCCGGCCGTGCTGGCCCCGATCCAGGGCGTTCCCGGCGTGCTCACGGCCCTGGATTTCGAGCGCCGCCCGCAGCCGCTGCTGCGGTCCGACGCGCCCCCCCTGCTCCCCACACCAACGCGACCGGTCTTCATAACGCTTACCCTCGAGAACGCTCAGCCCGAACCACAACTGGCCCTCGCCCGCCCCTGGCTACGCGCCCCGGCCCGCGTGTTCTGCGGCACCGACACCGAGTTCACGCTCGAGATCGATGCCCCACAACCGTTGCGCCGCAGCTACCTCCAGTTGCAGTTGCCGCCACACTCACCTGTGCAATCCTCCTTCTCGGCGCGCTCGCTGTCTGCAGCCGCCGGCGAAACACTCCAACACGTCATTCGCCTGACGTCCCCGCCCGGCGCCGAATTCGACCAGACCCAGCTCGATCTGCGGCTCTCACTCGAAGGCCGCGCGCTCTCGATCCCGATCGAAGTTCGCCCGTTGAGCATGGTCCAGCCCTTCGCGCCCGGTACCGAAATAACCGACGGCACGTATCGGCTCGGCAAGCTCGCCGCCGACACCGAGGGCGAGCCCTCCGCAACGGCCACGGTCTTCGCGGCGTATGAACCGTCGAAGCTGCACCTCGCGTTGGCGGTCATGGACGACCGGCATGTCGCGTTTAGGTCCGAATCCGTCGAACGCTCCCGCGGCGACGAGTTCCTGTGCGGGCTGGCCGTCCCCGGTCAGGCAGGCCGTACCGCGGCACGCATCGTCCCAACGTCGTCGGGAGCCACCCTGGACCCGGTCTATGGCACGCCGCCTCAGGCCTTGCGCGGCTGGCGCTGCACGACCAACGAAGCACAAACCGGCCAGCCACACGTCTACCGCCTCACAATCCTGGCCCGCCTGCTCGGTCAGAAGAGTCTGACGGCCGGTACGCGCGTCCTGGTCTCCGTCATCTACCGCGACGACGATGACAACGGTTTGCCCGCGACGCTATTGAACTGGGGCGGCGGCGTGGACGGCGGGCGCTCCACCGAGGACTATCGCTGCCTCGAACTCGGCGCACCATCGCCGCCCTAGTGGGCCGCACACTCGCCAACTTTCAGAGGGGGAAAAAGAGATGGGTGGATTCCGCCAAGGTCCTTAGGGGGTGGGTTGGGTTTCGAGCGAGGGGGCCATCAAGCGCGGATCACGGTAGTTAGGTTCGTCTTGATGGCTAAGGACGCTTTCGGCGGCGAATCCACCCTTAAGATTACACTGGAGCGGCCACGGGGGTTCGGACGGATGTACCGCATCGGTAAAGAGTCCGTTCTTTACCGATGCGAATGGTCGTGCCTTGCTCATCCGTGAGCGCGATTGCCGACCGGGATCCGCTCCAACCAGCTTCCTTGAAAACCCCGCCGGTGCGGGGACGAATCCAGCCCGTTCCGTGAGCCGGACAAGTGAATGATAACACAGGAATCTGTGGGGCAACGGGCGATTAGTTACCAAATTTGCCGAGGCAGGGGTAAAAATAGGAAAGGATGACTAGGTCTGCTGTGGAGATTGTGGCATCTAGCGGAGTAACGGCGCATGCGACACAATAACAGGTGGGTATCGCCATAGCTCAATTGACAATTGAAACAGCCCACTTTCCCATAAATAGTCTCCATTCGACCCATATAGCCAGGTTAAGGTCCCAGATTCCCATGCCCCACTCGCTTCAGCAGCTTCCGCAGCAACAGATAGTTGCGGCCCTGGTAGCGCGTGACCTCCGCTGAGATGACGAACTCCGTGGTCCCCTTCTCCACTTCCGCCTCCATCGCCTCAAGCAAGCGGTTCTCCAGGATCTCCATGCGCACGGTGCGGTCCTCACCGGTGCGCGGCCGAAACACAAACTCCGCCCGGTCCCCTAAGCGTACGAAGCGACCAGGCCGCTCGACGAGCGTTGTACCGTCCAGCAGCAATCCGCCGGCCTCGCTCGGACCAACGCCATTATCGGACACCAGACCCTCCGCGCGCTCCGATTGTGGCAGGATCGGTTCCGGGCGATCACGCTCGCGGATGAGCTGTTCGAGGATCTGCGCCTGTTCCGGCTTTCGCAATGTCGGTGGGGGCGCCGGCTTCGTGGTCGCCTGGGTCGCCGACGGCTGCACGCTGCTCTGAGGTTTCTCTTGCAGGAGACTCGGCAGCGCCGAGCTACAAACGATCATCAGAATCCATCGCAACATTGTCGTGCTCCGACAATAAGTGCCACGCGCCCGGCGGCCAGCCGATCACCATCGTTGCGCCACCACGGCACCCGCCGCCACCCGGCGGCAACATCGTACCAGAAGCCCCACCGGGACACATCGGGCATTTCGCGCCGCGCGTTCCGCCGATAGAACCAGCAGGAAACGTGCCATGACAGACGTTGTCATCTACGGAGCCAGCGGCCTGGGGCGCCTGGCGTACGATACGCTCCTCCAAGGCGGAAAGTATCGCACAGTCGGCTTTCTCGATTCCGACACCACCAAGCACGGCCACGAAGTCGACGGGCTACCGGTGTTCGGCGGGCTTGAGCAGCTCGAACGGCTGCTCAAGCAGGGTGTGACCGGCGGACTGGTGGCGATTGGAGACAACCGTACCCGCGTGCGCATCGCGGAGCAGTTGCGCGCCGCTGGAGTCACGCTCGTCTCCGCCATTCACCCGCTCAGCAGCATCTCGCCGTCGGCCCAGGTCGGCGAGCACGTCATCCTCGCGGCTCGCGTCACGATTTGTGTTCACGCCGTCATCGGTCCGCACTGTGTACTCTCAGCCGGCACGATCGTGGAGCACGACAACGTGCTCGGCTCGGGCGTCTTTCTGCATCCGGCGGTGCGCCTCGCCGGCACGGTCACCGTCGAGGACTATGCGACGATCGGCATCGGCGCGGCGGTGATCCCGGGGCGCCGGATTCGGAGCGGGGCCCACGTCGAACCCGGGGCGGTCGTGATCACGGACGTTCCACCTAATACGATTATTGGCGGAGTGCCGGCACGTTGCAGTCTGCAACCCGACGCGAAAGCCACGACCATGGCATCTCACCCACTCACACCAGCCGCTCGACTATTGGCCAATACCAAGTGATTGGACAGGACGAGGGGGGGGAGTTTTAATCCGCACTGAATGAACGGCCGTCGATCCCCAATCATGCGCCACCGATGAAATACGCCATTATCATCCCGGATGGAGCGGTGGATGAACCGCTCGACGAGTTGGACGAGCGCACGCCACTGGAAGCCGCGGAGCTTCCGACGCTCGACCACCTGGCACGGCTGGGGCGCGTGGGGACGGCCGTGACGATGCCCGTCGAGTCGGCCGCCGACGAGACGGCCGCGCTTCTTAGCGTCTTGGGATATGATCCGCGCGAATACCCCGCCGGGGCCGGAGCGTTGGAGGCGTTGGCCCGGCGGCTGCGTTTCGGCCCGCAGGACCAGGTATTTCGCTGCAATCTGGTCACCATCACCGACGGTTGCATGCGCGACATCACGGCCGGACACATCGGCACGCCGGAGGCTCAGCCGCTCATCGCCGACCTCAACGCCGCGTTCGAAGGCGAACAACTACGGCTGCATGCTTGCGGGTCCTACCGCAATCTCCTCGTTTGGCGGGACGTTGGCCTGTTGCCAAAGCTGCGCACGACGCCACCGCTGGAGATTCTGGACCAACCGATTCGCAAGCACATGCCACGTGGTCGTGGGGCCGCAGCTCTGTGCAGCCTGATCCAGCTTTCACTGAACCTGCTGGCCGAGCACGACGTGAACATAGTGCGGCGCGATCTGGGTGAGAATCCGGCGTCGGCGCTCTGGCCACATGGCCATGGTCCACTGCCGGTGCTGCCGGATTTCCACAGGCGCTACGGCCTGCGTGGCGCCCTGGTCGCGGCGTTGGACGTACTGCGGGGAATCGGCCGGCTAATCGCCTGGGATGTGCTGAACGTGCCCGGGGCGACCGGCCTGCTCGACACGGACTACAGCGCCAAGGGGCGCGCCGCCGCCAGCGCCCTGAGCGATCACGACCTGGTGTGCGTCCACGTCCAGGCGCCGGCTGAAGCCGGACAGCAGGGGAGCGCCGCCAACAAAGTGCGGTCTTTAGAGGCGATTGACCGGGAAGTCGTCGCCCCCGTGCTGAGACGGCTGGAAGAGGAGGCGTCGTGGCGGATTCTCGTCATGCCGAGCCGCCCCGTTCCCGTGTCCCGCACTCTGCACAGGGCCGCGCCGACAATTTTTACCATGGCCGGCACGGGCGTCGAATCCAACCGCGGGGCGACGTTCGACGAGACCACGGCCGCGGTCGGCGAGCTGCATCTCGACCGGGCTAGCGACTTGATGGAGTATTTTCTGCACCGTTGATGACACGGCCCGGGCTCAGCCATGGGAATATGCGGTCGGGCAGGCGACGAAACAGGCTGGCAGGGCGCGGGGCAGTATCCACCGCCGCGGGAACCTGCCTCAGGGGCGGTGTGGCTTGCACGTTAACGCGGGTTGGCTTAAAAGTAGTCCTGCAAATGGTGTGTTGGGCCGCAACAGCACTGGTCGCGTGACGGCGCGAACGGCGGATGACTCGGCCAATGCCGGAAGCAGTGGTTGACTTATCATGTGGCGCGGAGTACTAATCAGACGGGCTCCTTTCTTACAACTTAAGTTTCGTCTTGCGCTCCCCGAGAGTTCGCTTGCGCACGTGAGCCATTTCGGCAGGAGGATCAGCCATGGCACAGGATCGCGCAGCTCACGAGGCTGACTTCACTTTTCAGGTCAGCGGGCTGTCGGTCGATTTGCTGAAGGTCACCGGGTTTACCGGCACGGAAGGGATCAGCGAGCTGTTCCACTTCCGCGTGGAGTTGTGTTCCGACGAGGCTGATGTCAGTTTCGACGAAGTCGTCGGCCAGCCCTGCACACTCCAAATCTCCGGCAGCAACGGCCAGCGCTATATCAACGGAATCGTGCGCAGCTTCGAACGCACGGGCGAAGGCGCCAACCTGACCAAGTACGCGGCTGAGATCGTTCCCATTTTCTGGCTGCTGACCAAGCGCTACAAATCGCGCATATTTCAGGAATACAACTGCTCGGACATGACCGTGCCGGGCATCGTCCAGAAGGTCTTCGAAGACGCCGGCATTCCCGAGGACAACTACCGCCTGGCGCTCGAGGGCGACTACGACGCACGCGAATTCGTCGTGCAGTACCGCGAGTCCGACATGGACTTCGTCTCGCGCTTGATGGAGCACGAGGGCATCTTCTACTTCTTCGAGCACGACGCCGAGGGAAAGCACATCATGGTCATCGGCGACAGTGGTGTGGCCCATACCGTACTCGAAGAAGCCGCCGAGTTCCACTACCGTGAACCGACCGGGCTGATACCCGAACAGGAGTACGTCTTCCGGGCGCGCGATCGCCGCGAGATTCAGATCGGGGCCATCTGTCTCGACGATTACAACTTCAAGCAACCCGCGATGGAGTTGCGGGCCACGCGCGAAGCCGATCAGTACACTTCGCTCGAGTTCAGCGACTACCCCGGGCTCTACATGGACAGCGGCGTCGGCGACCACTACACCGAGGTCCGCCTGGAAGAGTACCAATGCGCCCGGCACGTTGCCCAAATGACCTCCGTGGTGCGCGCTCTGCTTCCGGGCTACAAGTTCACGCTGATCGAGCACCCCAGTGAAGCCCTCAACATTGAATGGCTGGTGACCCATCTGACCCACCGAGCCACCCAGCCACAGAGCGCCCAGGAAGAGGCCGGCTCCGATCAACCCACCGCGCATGAGACCGACATCCGCGCTATCCCAGCCGATGTGCCCTTCCGCCCGCCGCGCAAGACGCGCCGCCCGGTCGTGCTGGGAACGCAGACGGCCTTGGTCACCGGTCCCTCGGGCGAGGAGATTTACACCGACGACGATGGTTACGGCCGCGTCAAGGTCCACTTCCACTGGGACCGCGAGGGCGACCACGACGAGAACAGCTCCTGCTGGATCCGGGTCAGCCAGGGCTGGGCCGGCGGCAACTACGGCATGATCTTCCTGCCGCGCGTCGGACAGGAGGTCATCGTCGAGTTCCTCGAGGGCGATCCCGACCGCCCGATCATCACCGGCCGCGTCTACAACAACGACAATATGCCGCCCTACCGGCTGCCGGACGAGAAAACAAAGAGCACGATCCACTCCCACAGCAGCAAGGGCGGCGGGGGCTTCAACGAGTTCCGCTTCGAGGACAAGAAGGGCGAAGAACAGATCTTCATGCACGGCGAGAAGGACCTCGACAAGCGCATCAAGAATGACGAGCGCGACTTCATCGGCCGCGACAAGCACGAGATCATTAAGCGGCATCAAAAGAAAAAGATCGAGGGTAGCGAGGGGCGCGCCGTCGGCGGTGATCAGATAACAAGCGTCGGCGGCGAGCGCCATATCAAGGTCAAGTCGGATTCAATCCAGGAGGTCGAAGCCAATTACAAGCTCCAAGCGGCCGCCGACGTGTACATCAAGTCCGACAAGTGTACGTTTTTCGGCCAGAGCTATGCTGCGTTTGGCTCCCAAGGCGAGGCGATTGTCAAAGCGCCTTCCATCACGCTGGACGGAGGTGGCAGTTTCATCAAGATCGACTCCTCCGGCGTCACGATCTTCGGCGCGCTGGTGAAGATCAACTCGGGTGGCTCACCCGGAGCGACCCAAGCCATGGCCAATCCGGCTGCGGACAGCCCGGCCGCTCCCGACGAAGCCGCCACTGGCGATCCCGGGCAGGACTTCACCTACCAGCAGCAGCGGCTCGACTACGACCCACTTGAGGACGCCGAGGAGCACGACGAAGAGACGTCGGACGAAACGCACTGGATCGGCATCCGCCTGTGGGACGACAACGGAACGCCGTTGGTCGGCGAGCGCTACATAGTTGTCCTGCCGGACGGAAACACGGTCGCCCGCGGAAGGACCAACCGCGACGGGGAGGCCGAGATCCGCGGCATCGATCCCGGAACTTGTCAGGTGAAATTCCCGAATCTCGACGCGACGACCTGGGAAGCCGGCACGCCGCCGGGCGGAACCACCGGCGGGGCCGGTGCCGCCGACGGGTCGGGAGGTGTCCCCGGCACCGGCAGCATCTCAGGCGGCGGCGGTATCCCGGGTATCTAGGCGGTCGGTCGTCCCGAATTGCCCGGGACGATATCGAACCCAAAGGTGCGGAAATGGCATACGGCGCAAGACGAAGACCTGACGACGGCATCCATCGCGTGGAAGACGGAGAGACGATCAGCTCCATCGCCGCCATGTACGGCTTCACCGATTGGGAGAACCGGGTCTGGAACCACGGTGCTAACGCGCAGTTGAAGCAGCAGCGCGTCAACCCGAACACGCTTCAAGCCGGCGACGACGTCTTCATTCCAGAACTTGAAGAGAAGCAAGAATCACGGGCCGTGGACAACTGGCACGATTTCCACGTCGTCCGCAACAAGCGATTCCTGCGACTTCAGCTCAAGGACGAGAACGACGAGCCTCTCGCCAACAAGACGTATGAGATTGCACCCGACGACTCGTTCCGCGGCAACTTCGTCCAACAGGGCACAACCACCGACGCCGACGGCAAGATCGAGGAGGAGATTCCGCACACGCTGACGCAGGCCCTCCTGACTCTGCCGGACGAGAACCTGCGCGTGATGCTGAAGATCGGCTTTCTCGACCCGCTGCCTACCAGTGATCCGATCAAGATTGAGGTCGCCGGCACGGACGTCGGCGGGGCGATGGAGAATGCCGGCAATCAGGCTGACGGCTTGCTCGGTCAGGCGGCCTCTGCCGCCGGGGGCTTGGGGGGTGGTCTGGGCGATTCGCTAGGTGGTGCCGTCGACCAGGCCGGCAGCGCCCTGGACTCCACCAAGCAGGGCGCCAAGCAAGCCTTCGACGCCCTGGCGCCGGCTGTCTCGGCCGCTGCGCCACTTGTCAACGCGGTTGCGGGTTTTTTGGGTGCGGGCAACCTGCTGGAGGTGAATGACCAGAACATCTGGCCCGCCGCCCAACGCCTGGACAGCCTCGGCTTCGACCCGGGCCACCCCAAGAGCGGGGCACCCTCGGCCAAGTTCACGGCCGCGGTACTCGCCTTTCAAACCTGGGCCAAGCAGCAGGGTGTGCTGGGTAGCGGCGCCGGCGGCCCCTTGGGTGGCATCGGCGGCGCTGTGGGTGGCATGCTGTTGTCGAAGTTGGGGCTCAGCGGACAGCTCGACGAGGAGACGATCGACGCGCTCAAGAGCACGCATGGCTGCTAATACCGTGAACCACCCGCGCCGCCGCCGCGGCGCGCGGAAGGGCATCGAGCAAGGAACGCATCATGGCTGACAGTGCCGTCCCCGACGATCGGGCCGCAATGGCCGCAATGGAGAAGCTCCGCAAGTACAACACGTTGAAGAAGAAGCAACTCAAGTCGGCCGGGGATAAGGAGCCGCCGCCCGTCGACGACGCGTTCGTGACGGTCGAAACCTGGGCCAACGACCAGCCTGACGACGGCGAAGCCTGGGCCCAGAAACGGGAGCTGGAGGCCAATCAGCAGACCGCCACCGCCAAGGAGTGGGACGAGCGCGTGCGCGTTGACGAGAAACAAGCCGCCGAAGAGGCCCAGGCCCGCGCCGAGATGGACATCGACGAGGTCAAGAAGGGACTGTACACCGCGATGGACAACTACAAGGCGGCGCTTAAGGAGCAGGCGGATAACGACCAGCCCTGGGCCAAGCAGAAGCTCACCGAGGTCGCGCAGGAGCACGCCGAGGCAAAGCGGGTGATCGACGCGCAACTCGAGCCCGCTCTCGACGGCGCTGCCCGGGCCAACGCCCAACGCCGGCAGAAGAACAAGGTCATCGCCGAGAAGGCCAACGAGCGGGCCGAAGTGGGCCAGCAATGGAAGCAGGACTACGGCGACCAGCCGGGGAAGTACCCACAAGGGCAACGTGCCGATACGAAGAAGGCCTTGGAACACGTTTGCGAGTGGGCGGACGAGGCCACTGAGCAGGTGCAGCCCTTTGGTGCCCGGGGGGCACCGCATGTCGAGGCACTGAAGAAGACGAAGGAATGGGCCAGTTCGCTCGGTGAACGGGTCGACGCGGACGCTGCGGGCCCGCAACAGGACCCCAAGACGAAAGCGGCCAAGGAACAGGCCCTCACCGGTGTGGAGGAGGGGCGCGCCTGCAAGCAAGGCGTGGAAGAGTTCATGGGCAAGATTGAGAGTGAGTCGAACGAGGCGATGGACGTCTACACGCGCTGGAAGGAACACAACAACCGCCTGGCCGAGCAGTGGATCAAGAGCGACAGCGCCGAACATCGCAAGTGGGCACAGGCCTGGCTTGATTCGCAGAAGTAGCGTCGGCCCGCCGAGTCCGCCGTGGCGTCGGCGGGGCTCGGTCGTATTGGACCGGAGTATCCGGCGCTGCTCTATGTGGAACACCACGTTTCCGGAGAGAAACGATGAGCGTACTCGGTTTCAATGCGGCAGACCTGGGCACCATGCTCGACAGTCTGCTCGACCCTACGATGGCCCGGCCCATCAAGGTTTTTGTCGATCGTCAGAAGGGTCACATCTGGCGGCTCATCGACCCGCTCAGCCCGACCGAGAACATGCCGGTCATCGTTGAGTGGACCAAGGAGCGGAACTACAAGGTCAAGGTGCAGGGTGAGCCCACGGAGACCACCAAGACGCGGCAGCGCCAGATCCCTGAGCGGACAATCCGGCTGGGTACGCTGGTCGACACGATCGAGGACGCTTCCTTCAAGTTCGATCAGCCCAGAGTCGGAGAGCCCAATCCTATCTCGGCGTTCAACTCGCCCGCGGAGATTCAGCGCATTCGCGATTTCGTGCGGCGAGAAACACAGGAAGGAGGCCACGGGGACCTGAGCCTGTGGTTCCTCATGTTCGGCAATGCCGACATGGTGGGCCGGGAAGCCTACAATCACGGCCTCAGCCAGCGACGGGATGCGGCCGTCGGCGCTGCCATTCGCCAGGAGGGGGCCAGTCTGATGCAGGTGAACGGCGCGGAGGGAATCGCATGCAGCGAATTCAACACGCGCGGCGGCCCCAATATCCATGAGCGCAACAATAGCAGCCCCGGCAACCCATACAACCGCCGCGTGCACGTGTTCGCGATTCGCGATCGATCCAATCAGCCAAAACTCAAGGAGAAGTTGAACAGCGTTCGCGACGGCCTGTTGACCAACCTGAACAGTCTGAAAGACCCGGCCGAGCAGTTGAGTCCGACGGAATTGGCCGAACTGAGTGGTCGTTGGCGCCGCGATTCGTTCCCCTGCCCCGCCCAGTCCAGCGGCATCCGCACGTGCCAGTTGCTGAGCTGCAAGAAGCCCGGGGATGACGGGCACAAACGGCCGTACTGCCCGTTCTACGAGCAGTTCAAGACCGCCATCGAGACGGAGATCATCACCGTCGAACCGGGCCGCACCGAGACCGAGGAGTACAAGGAAACCACCCCCGGGCAGGAGCGGGAGGTCCAGAAGACAGAGATCTATGACAAGTACACGCCCCCCCCGGGCGAGCACTACGGCTTCAACCTGCGCCACCTGATGGACCTGGGCATCAACGTCGCCCCCGGCTTCCCGCCTGAGGTGGCCGTGGCACCCAATCGCCAGGAGGACACCGACGATTTCAACCTGATCAAGGCCGGGCCGATCAAGGTGGTCAAGCTCGACGTCGGCTTCTGGGGCGACGAACGTAAGGCCGACACCAGCCGCAAGGCCGGCTTCCGCCGCGAGCCGGCGCGGCCCGTCGGCGTCATCGAGGGACCATTCGTCTGGCTGTGCGAGTTCCAAACCCGCGACAGCGTGGGGGATTCGAGCAGTTTCGACTCTTCGCCGGAAAAAGTGGACGAGCGGCTCAACCCCTTGTTCCACCGCTTTGTGCAGGCCGTCTCGGCTGCGGGTCACAAGATCAAGATCCTCAAGAAGGCGGTGGCGGAGGCCGGGCCGGACGAAAGCAAGCTATTGCTGTTCTTTGGCGACATGCACCTGCCCCGCAAACTGGATGAGAAGGACGCGGAATATTCGGAGGACGAGTGCATCAAGAGCAAGCAGATGCTCAAGAGCCTGGTCCTCGACACGCTGCGGCAGGACTATCGGCTGCGGGCCACGCAGACCCCCTGGCTCTCGGCCCACGACCGGAAGCTCTGCACCGACTTCTTCGAACACCGCGCTCCGAAGCTGAAACTGCCACACTACTCCAGCGGCCGCACAATCAGCAACCCGTTCGACCCAGAGGGTGAGAACTGGCTGGCCAAGGCCGGCGACGCCGTCAAGAAGACCATGCAGGTCTTGACGCAGGCCGGTTACTACTTGTTCGAGTTCACGCAGGACGATCGGCGGCGGGAGGTGAAGCGCGGCCTCGGCCAATACGCCGACCGCGGCCGCGGACGCACCAAGGAAGGGCTGTCGAACTGGTTCTACGGTTTCGAGACCGATCGGAACGTGTTTGAGCCCGGCTCCGGCCAGAAGAAGCCCGATCCCACCCAACTCATTCCCGGACCGGCCAAGGAGATTCTGGAGCGGGCGACTATTCTCGACGGCCCCGACAAGGGCAAAAAACCCGCTGAGGAAAAGTGGGACGACGTCAACGCGGGCCCGGCCCGCGACTTGCTCCGCCTGCTCAAGGTCGTCAGCGACCAGCGCTCCGAGCATGACAAGTACGTCGAGGTCTACCACACCGGCGACATGTTCGAGATGTGGGCGAACATGCGCTATCTCATGGAAGACTTCACCATCAATACTGCTCCCGAGGCCCAGTTGCCCGAAGCCATCACCGGGGTGGTCGAAAAGCTGGCCTTCGGCCAGAGTGGTAGCGCGCTACGCTCGCTGGGTGACGGCCTCAAGGGGATGCTGCGGGCCGTATTGGCCAACTTCAACGCCGGCGACGTCGACCTCTGGCATCGCCGCGAGGCCAAGCGCGATTTGCCGAGCGGGCCACTGCCGCAGGAGACCAGCTATACGCTGACCGGCGCGCCGGATGGAACCATTTTCGGGCCCGGTGGCCCGAGCGTCTCGGTCCCCTACGACCAGACCACCTCGAATCTCACCAAGGAGACTACGCGCGGCGCCGGCTACATATCCGCTGAAACCAAGAGCCGCGAGAATCAGATCCTCGCCTTCGAAGCACCCCTGCGCGAGGATGCCAGTGGCCAACAAGAAGACAACGAACTGCTCGGCGGCGCAAAGCGCGGCAATATGGGCCGCTGGAACGAAGCCGTCGTCAAAGCCTTCAAGAACGTCGGGGCGACACTGGTCTACGGCAACCACGACTGCTTCCGTGGGCTGCACGGCGGCGACGCCAACGGGTTCCACACCGGAAAGGCCATCTGGGCCGAGCACGGCCACCGTTTCGAGGACTCCAACGTCGATGGGCAGCCCTTCGGCTCCTTCGTCACCAACCTCTGCTTCGAGTACATGGAGATCGCCCTGTACGAGGGGCTGTTGGAGGAGTTCACCTGGCATCGCGAGCAGAACCTCTACCAGCCCGGCATCATGCTGTGGTTCCTGATCGCCGAGTTCATGCAAGACTCGGAGCAGCTTCAGCAGGCCCGCGAGCGCGGCGAGCGGATCAACCCGTTCCGCATAGCCGTCGTCGGCCATACACACCAGCCCGATCTGGTCGTGGCCGAGATCGTCTTCCGCGCCAAGGAGAAAACGAATCTCGCCGACCTCAATACCTGGGCTGCGGCCGCCAAGCTGGCTGCGACCCTGATCCCCAAGATCATCAAGCTGTTCGCCGACTGGTACGAACGCTACTCGGGCGACGGGGGCGGCTGGTCGAAGTGGTGGGACGACATGAAAGACGAGGCCGGCGAATTCTTCAAGGGCATAGGCGGGAGAACCGAGGACTGGGCCACGGGGCTATTCGGTGGCTGGGACGATTGCCTCGATAAGGCCGGCGACTTCCTGAAGAAGACCGGTCAGGACGTCCGTAAGAAACTGGAACAGGAGGCGGGTTACGCCCAGCAGCGCGTCGACGATGCCCGCCGCAATCTGCCCGGTGGCTAGGGCCGCTAACCCGATGACGCATCCAGGCCACGACGGCTACAACAAAACTCGGGAGTAACACCATGCCCCCTGCGGCAAGAGTGACTGACAGTACCGCCCACGGCGGCGTCATTACGGTCGGTTGCGGAACAGTCATGATCGGCAACATGCTGGCCGCCCGTCTCGGCGACATGCATACGTGTCCAATGGTCACCGGCGTAGTGCCGCACGTCGGCGGCCCGATCTTGCCACCCTGTTCCACATCAGTGGTCATCGGTGGAATGCCCGCGGCGCGCGTGGGCGATCAGGCAACCTGTGTCGGCCCGCCGGACGTGATCGCCAAAGGCGAGGTGTCGGTGATGATCGGCTGATAACGGCCCGCAGTGGTCCCTCTACGCCGACTGCCGCCGCACCGTCATATCGAAGCTGCGCACCATGTTCTTGTACAGACTGAACGTGATCGCCATGTAAACCGCGGCCGAGATCAGGCTGGTGATCACCCGTTCGATGCGCAATTGACCGATCTGTGCGCGCGTGAGCTGGCTGGCGTCTTCGGCCAAAGATGGCACGTCGATCAAGGCCTGCATCGCCGGGAACGGCGCAAAGGGCAACGCCAGCGCGCTGACATGCTGGCCCGCGTTCAGCAAGGCAAAGCCACAGCCCCACATTATGCCCGCCGCCCCCATGACGATGGCCGTGCTGATCATCACGGCCTGCACCGTCTTCTTCGACAGTAGCGAGAACTGGAGCCCCACCATCGCCGCGACCGACGAGAACGCGATCATGAGAGCAGGCGCCAGCAAGAGGGCCTCGGCCGACGTGACCGCCTCGCGCCCGCTGCCGTGGAACACATCCGCCACAACGAACAACAGCAGCGTGAACGTCGGGACCGCAATGAGCGGCAGCGCAAACCGCACCAGTCCCTGCAACATGCCGGCGATGATGTACTGGCTGGTCAACGGGGTCGAGAGCAACAACTCCATCGTCAGCGACTCCTTTTCGCGCGTCAGAGTGGTGGCCGCCGTATTGGTCACCACCAGCAGGATCACCGCCAACTCGATCCAGACCAGGGCCGTCAGCCACGGCCGGACGTCGCAGAAGCTGGTGGGGCCCCACCAGCTCTGCTCGCTGGCGACCAAAAGCACCACGCCCGCCACGGCGCCCACCACGATGAAGGCCCAGCGCATCACCGAGCGGCCGCCGGCCGAAGCCCGCGTCGACGCTTCGCGCCAGGCGATGGGGTTGCGCCAGACTCGCCGCGGTCGGCGGCGTAGCTCGCCCTGCTCCTGCCGTACCACGGCGTCGCGGAGGCGCGTGAAGATGGTGGTCTCACCTTCGCGCGCCCCGCGGCGCACGAAGACCAGGCTGATCAGCACCATCACGACTGACGCCAGCGTCGTCAGCGCCATGTAGCCGTACTGCGGCCGGGCCAGCATCCAACGCCAGGGCCAGCCGTAGTGGAAAACGTCGGAGGCCGCCGGCGCGGGTGTCTGCCCGGTCACCACGAGCAGAGCCAGGAAGGGATGCAACGGTGCCAACCAGCTCATCTGCCGCTGCGCGTTCGCGCCGAGATAGCTCGCCCCCGCCGGCGCCTCTGGCAGCCACGTGTACGACGCATAGCCCAGCGCCCCCATGGCCAGCAGGTAGACGGCGATACCCACGAAAAAGGCGAAGATAGTGCGGCGTGTGCCGATCTTCAGGAAGCTGATCATGATCGCCAGGGCCCCGGTGACCAGCCCGGTGCAGGCCGCCAGCGCGAAGCTCTGAAAGACCTCGGCGGTGGTCACGCCGCCATATAGCATGGTTACGCAGAAAACCGGCAGGCCGGAGAGCAGCAGCACCCAGACGAAGTAGATGCGGCTGAAGAGTGAGCCAAGGACAATCTGGCCGTTCGAAAGCGGCGTGGTCAGCAGGATGTGGTAGGTGTTGGAATCCTTCTCCTGCGTAATCGCGGCGGCGCAGAAGACCGGCGCGATGAAGCTCATCAGGAAGATTTGCACCACACTGACCCACATGAAGGTCTGCGTCGAGCCTTTCGCCAGTTCCGCCAGGGACTGATCGCCGTGGCCAATGAGGTTGCTACCGCCGACCAGCATGACGATGAAGAGCGTGACGGGATAGGCCAGGCGCGCCCACAGATGCCGGATGCGCTTTCCGCCGGAGGAAACGACGCGCGTCACGATCGGGTTCGCGGGCAGCAGCCGCCAGAGCCAGGATCCGATGTCGCGGAAAAGTCCCATGGTCTTATGTCAGGATTGAGGATTGAGGATTGAGGATTGAGGGGCGAGAGCCTTGGGATCGATGCTCTCGTGTGAGACCTTCGAAGACGCGCGTGGGCCAACTCCATCCTCCATCCTCAATCCTCAATCCTATGCGCCTCACTGCACTATCCCCTTCGTCAGCCGCATGAACGCCGTCTCCAGGTTGACTTCCTCCTGCTTGATCTCGCTGATGCGCAGCTTGTTGGCCAGCATGGCTTGGGCGATGAAGCTGAAATCGGCCGTATCGCTCGCCAACTCGACTATGACCAGGCCGTCGCGCAGGTGCGTCGCCTGCACGCCGGACAGCGCCGCGAGCACCTGGCGCACGCGCTCGTGGTCGTCCGGGGTGACAACGTGCACGACGCTGCCGACTCGCGCGCGGCGGAGGGCCTCGGCCACCGAGCCCTGGTAGATCAACTCACCCTGTTCCAGGATGCCGATGCTCGTGCAGAGGTCGGCCAGCTCGGGCAGAATGTGCGAACTGATCAGGATGGTTTTGCCCATGCGATGCAGCTCTTTCAGCAGCTCGCGGATCTCGATGCGCGCCCGCGGGTCCAACCCGCTGGCCGGCTCGTCGAGCAGCAGCACCTGCGGGTCGTGCAGCAACACGCGGGCGATGCTGAGCCGCTGCTTCATGCCGCGCGAGAGCGAATCCACCAGCGCGTCGTGCTTGTGGCTCAGGTCCGAAAGTTCCAGCACGTCACCCACGATCTGGCGGCGCTTCTTACCGGTGATGTTGTAGGCGCTGGCGAAGAATTCCAGGTACTCCTGCACGACCATGTCTTCGTACGCCCCGAAGAAGTCGGGCACGTAGCCGATCAGCGGCCGGATCTTGCGCGATTCGTACCCCACCACGTGGTCGCACACGCGCGCCTCGCCCCAGGTCGGCTGCAACAGCGTGGCCAGGATGCGAATCGTCGTCGTCTTACCGGCCCCATTCGGCCCGATGTACCCGAAGCACTCGCCCTCGTTGATGTTCAGGTGCAGGTTGTTCAGGGCCACCAGCTTGCCGTAGCGCTTGGTCAGGTTGATGGTCTGGATGATCATGGCGTCGTCCCCCCGCTGCCGCTTCTGACGGTCTCGATCGGGACGCGCACGCGGTACAGGCTGCGTCCCTCTTGGGTTTCCATGGGCCTGCCGTTGCCATACAAGGTGGCTGGCCCGGGCTGGTCGGCGATCAGCAGCAGCACTGCCTGCCCTCTGATCAGCCAGTGTGAAACGTCGCGATCCACGAGGCCGGCGGTCGTCACCGGCGTCTTGGGCGTCGCAAAGTCCTGCTCGCTGCTGTGCAGATAGAAAGCACGCGTCGACGCCAGCAGCAATGCCTCGTCCGTGGCATTCAGCGAGTCGGTCCCGAACCCCAGCACGCCCCGGTAGTTGCCGACCCAATGCTGCTGCGCGTCCCACAGTGTCGTCAGCTCGGGCCGCCGCTTGGGGTCCGGCTGGGCCTGCGCCGCCCAACGCGTCAGGTCGCGCCCATGGGTCGCATACTCGGTACTCCCCAAGTTGCGTACTTCGGAATGCGCCGCGATTGACGGCAGGCGCAGCGCCAGAATATTCACCGCGGGTGGCACGTTCAGATTCCCCTTGAAGCCACCCGGACGAGCCTGGGAAAGCCCGGCGGCCCGGTACGGCTCGCCCAACCCCAGGACGTCAGCCGCCCGCGGATCGATGTAGAGCACGTAACCGTCGCCAATGTCGGCGTCCAGATCATTCGCAATCCAGCTCTCGGGCAAGATCTGCCCCGTCCCGCGATCCGCGATCAGACGCCCACGCACCCCGCCACGGATCCGCCCCTGCCAGAATCCCTCGAATTGCTTCAGCGTTGCCCGCATCGGCGTACCCAACAACGCCGACTTCGCTGGCCGGGCGGTGTAACGCTCGGTCGTAGCGTAATACGTCGGCCGCCCCAGACCGCCGTGTGCCATGGCGCGCAGGTAATTGCCTTCGATCGAGAGTTCGCCACTGTCGAGCACGGTCGGCAGTGACAGGTCAATCCGCTGTCGCCGCGGGCTGTTGTAGCCGAACAGGCACAACGCGCGGGCTTCGCTCGAACCGGCCTCCAGGTCGACCAAGCTTGTGCTGTGCACCTTTCCGAACACCCCCCTGCTCATGCCGACGATGCCCACGCTGAGCACACTGGCCAGCAGCGCGAAAGCCGCGAAGACCGTCCAGCTCAGTTGCGTGAGGCGGCGGCGCTTCAGCCACCACCAACTCGCGGCGGTGGCCAGGCCGATGTAGATGCTGATGAACAGCATGCCCGCCAAGACCAGCAAACCGGCGCGTCCGCTGAACTCGACCGGCTTGGCGACACCCGCGAAGAGCCCCTTGCGGCCTCGTGAGAGCGCAAACCGCAGGTCGGCCTCGGCCTTGAGGAACTCCTCAGTATGACGATTCAGGTCGAACAATTCGCTCCAGAACTCGCGCCGCACCGGCACACTGGTCAGGTCGGCCAGACTCGCCGCGGTGGCGATGACGCGTCCGGAGCCAACCATCTGCATCGTGATGAGGCTGAGCCGCCCGCCGGGTCGTTCATCCCAGAACGTGCGCTGCGCACCCTCAGCCGCCCGCGCCGTCGTCACCGCGACCGGAGCCTCGAACTCGCCGGCCGGAGCCAGCCGCTCTATGAATTTGGGCAGGGTCGCGACGGTTATCGTCGTACCCTCGCCACGCAAGGGGATGATCTCGGCCAGTTCCGGGCTATCCTGGATCCGCCCCCAACTGAGCCCGATCCCCACTACCAGTTGTCCGCCGTTGCGAACCCACTGCACCAGCGCCTCCAATTGGTGGGCGCTGAGCTTCTGCGGATCCGGGCGGTCCCAAACCACCACATCGACCGCCTCGAGCCCCCACCAGCGATCGGGCAATTCGTGCGGCGGCATCGTGGCCACGCGGACGGGGCGGTAGTACTCGCGGCTTCCGAATCCGAAGCCATCATCCGCATCGTCACCTGACCGCAAGCGGCGCAAGGCGGCGATCGAGCGCTCACCGCTGATGTCCAGGATGAGCATGTCGTCGTTGCCGAGGATATCGAACGCGGGCACCGGCAGGCTCGTGATCAGCACACCATCCGCGCTGATTACGTCAACCTTGAGCGGGTCGTACCCAAGCGTGACCGCGTAGCACCAGATGCGCTGCAAGCCGGCTCCGGCCGTCAGCCCCACCGGTCCCTGCGTGAAGGCGACCCGGTCCCCGTCCAGATCCACGCACTCGCAGCGCAGGTCTACCTGGAGATGCTCGCTGCCCGGGACCGTCAGCTCGACCAGAATCGGCATCCACTGCCCCGCCCGGGCCGCAAACTTGACCGCCTCCGAAGCGCGAAACCCGACGGACCGCACGTCGCCCTGCACCGGCTGGGCGCGCGCCACGCCGCTACACATCAACATGAGCAACAGGCTTATGACCCTTGGCCTGGACATGCTCTCGCGCTCCCGCGCCAGGTTCGCCGTCAACTCACTCGGCGCGCTGCCACCCGCGACGCCGAAACCGCCGCATCCCGATCTACGGCGGCGATCCCGCGCGCCGCACCCGCCGCCGGCCCGATCGAATCCTGAGGCGACCGTTCTTGCCGCACAGTAGCAGGTTCGAACGGCGGTTCAATTATAAGGAGATACGATCGTTGGAACCCCCCCGTTCGAGATCTTCTTGACAGGCGACCAGACTACGTTACACTTCGTTGCGAAAATGATCGATATCGTCTAATGACGGCTTGCGCACCAATAGAGGGCAGATCCATGCAGCTACCCACAGGCAACATTCCGTCCCCTGTGTGGGTAGTTGTGCCCGCGCCGCCGTAGGCCCCGATCGAAAAAATCGAACCGTCGATCCGGACCCTGGCGAGCAAAAACTCCCGGGGTCCTTTTATATGGCAGCCGTGGCCCGCGGTAGAACGAGAGTCAAACGTGTCAACGCGAGCAATGAACAGCAAGCCGGCCTTTCAAAGCCCCACCATAGAACTGCTCTACCTGGCCGGCCCCATCATCCTCATGATGGTCTCGCGCATGCTGATGGGGTTTATCGATTTCGTCATGGTCTCCGAGCTGGGCACCGTGGCCCAGGCGGCGATTTCGCCGGCGACCATCTTCGTCTTCGGGTTGGCCTGCCTGGGGATGGGTGTCGCGCAGGCGGTGCAGACGTTCGTCTCGCAGACCGACGGCCGGGGCGAGCCGGAACAAGCCGGGTCGTACGGCTGGCAAACCCTGTATATCGCCGGGCTCTGTGGCCTGATCACCTGGCCGGTTGCGCAGACCACGCCGATCTGGTACGGCTGGGTCGCCCAGTTCGCGAACCACGCCCCGGAGATGGCGCGCCTGGAAATCGAATACACGCAGATCGCCCTGTGGAGCGTGCCCGCTTCAGTCGTTAGCGTCGGTCTGAACGGGTTCTTCATGGGCGTGCAGCGGCCGCGGGTGACGCTGCTGGCGATGGTCGCATCGCTGGTCGTGAACGCGGTGGGCAACTACGCCCTCATATTCGGCCACTTCGGCTTTCCTGAGCTGGGGATTGCCGGAGCAGCAATCGCCACCGTCATCGGCTGGCTCACGCGTGCCGCCGTTTTGGCCGGAGCCATGCTCCTGCCGCGTTATGACCGGCGCTACAATACGCGGCGCTCGTTTGCCTTCAGCGCCCGCAAGTTTGTGGGGCTGCTGCGCGTGGGTGGGCCAACCTCCATCCAGTGGCTGGTAGATATCGGCTCCTGGACCGCGTTCCTGGCCTTCATCATGCCCGGCCTCGGTCTCAGCGCCACGGCCGCCAGCAACGTCGGCCTGCAATACATGCACCTGTCGTTCATGCCGGCGGTCGGCCTAGGGCTGGCGCTGTGCTCGCAGGTGGGCTTCGCCATCGGCGAAGGCCGGCCCGACGTCGCCGTGCAGCGGACGCGCGTCGCACTCGGGCTGACCGCCGGCTACATGGGCGCCATCGGCGTGCTGTTCCTGGTCGCCGGCCGTCCGCTCATGGGGCTGCTATCCGACGATCCGGCCGTAATCGACCTTGGTGTTTCCGTGCTCATCTGGGCCGCGGTCTTCCAGGCGTTTGACGCGATGTCCATCACCTACATGAACGCTCTGCGCGGCGCCGGTGATACGCGCTGGCCAGCGGTGATGATCGGCATCACGTGCTGGGGCGTGTTCATCGGCGGCGGCTACTTGATGGCCCGGCTCGTCCCGCAGTGGGGACTGAACGGCCCCTGGATGATGTGCACCACCTATATCATCCTGCTCGGCTGCCTGCTGGCGGGGCGCTGGCGCGGCGACCGGTGGCGGAGGATCCGCCTCTTTGGCGACACCGACTCCGGAACCGCGGACCAATCGACACTGGCCGACGCAGCGGCGGACGACGACACGCGCGACCTTGCGCTCGCAGCGCCGCCCACGGTGCCCACGCCGGCGGATTGAGTAGCGAGGATCGCCGCGGGGAAGTATGCTGGTGCTGCTCTGTCGCATGAGTCAGGCAGCGTTCGAACTCCGTTCTGGACGCAGTCGCGATTGGGTGTCTTCCCGTGTTCTACGGCCGAGACAGAGCCCGGCCGCTACGTTCTCTGTCCGGCCGCGACGTTCTCCGCCCGGCCGTGCTGTGTTTCTGGCCGACCACGCCGTATTTCCAGCGGATGCGGAGTCTGGCGGCCGACTATTGGGTTTCTGCCACGCAATGAACGTGAATTCGCACGGAGCGAGCGATGTTTGAGCCGCTTCCAGCCAGATTCGACTTTCCGCAAGCCGAACAACGCGTGCTGGAGTTCTGGAAAAAGCATGACATCTTTCAGCGCTCACTCGAGCTGCGGAAGGATGCCCCGCGCTTTGTCTTCTACGAAGGCCCTCCCACCGCCAACGGCGTGCCGCACCCCGGCCATTGCCTGACGCGGGCCATTAAGGACCTTTTTCCCCGCTACCAGACCATGTGCGGCAAGCTGGTCGAGCGCAAGGCCGGCTGGGACACGCACGGCTTGCCCGTCGAGATCGAGGTCTGCAAGCAGCTCGGCATCCACTCCAAGGAGGAGATCGAGGAATACGGGCTCGACAAGTTCGCCCAGCTCTGCATCCAGAGCGTGTTCAGCTACGTCAGCGAATGGGAGGAAATGACCCGCCGACTCGGCTTCTGGGTCAACCTCGAAGAAGCCTACGTCACCTACCACCAGAGTTACGTCGAAAGCGTCTGGTGGGGCCTGAAGACGCTGTTCGAACGCGACCTGCTCTACCAGGGCCACAAGATCGTCTGGTGGTGGGCCCAGGGCGGCACCGCCCTCTCCGCCGGCGAAGTCGGCGAAGGCTACCGCACCGTCGAAGACCCGGCGGTTTATATTCGCTTCCCGCTCACAGAATGGCTCGGCACCCAGTCCGAAGAGGAACGCGAGCGCTGCCAAACAACATTGCTCAAGGCCCTCGACCAAGGAGTCGACGTCAGCCATTCGGAACCTCCACTGGAGCAGGTCGAGGCTATGCTTCTGCTGGACGAGCTGGTGGAGGTGGCCGTCCCGGTTGTCCCCAATGACGAACTGACCGGAGCTGACCTTCTGCAGGATTTTGCGGACAGGGTAATCGCTTCCTTGCGATCCAAGGGCCCGGACTTTGTCCGCAAGCTCACCGCGCCCACGAGCCTGCTTGTGTGGACGACCACGCCGTGGACGCTGGTCAGCAACCACTTTGCCGCCGTTCATCCACAACTCGATTATGCGCTGGTTCACGACAAGACCACAGGGGAGAATCTCTACATCGCATCCGAGCTCGTCGCAACAGTCGCCGACAAGGTCCAGCGCCATCTGGAAGTGCTCAGCACGTGCCGCGGAAGCGACTTGATCGGCAAGCGCTACCGGCCGCCCTTCGACTGCTACTACCACAAGATGGCCGAGGATACGGCTTATTTGGCGGTTGGCGGCGAGGAGCACGTCGGCTGGCGCGTTACGGCCGCCGAGTTCGTCACGCTGGAGGCCGGCACGGGCCTGGTGCACGAGGCACCGGCGTATGGCGAAGTCGATTTCGAGTTGCTTCAGGAAGAGCGCAAGCGGTTCGACGAACTCGATGCGATTCCCTTGCTCAACGCCGTCGCGCCCAACGGCACCTTCACCGACGAGGCCCCCGAGCGATACCGCGGCCGTTGGGTCAAGGACTGCGACAAGGAGATCATGCGCGAGCTCAAAGAGCGCGGTGTCCTCTACCACCAGGAAACCATCAAGCACGAGTACCCGTTCTGCCCGCGCGCCGAGGACGACCCGCTGATCCAATACGCCCGCAAGGGCTGGTTCGTCCGCACCAGCCAGTTCAAGGAGGAGTTCCTCAAGAACAACGCGGGCATTAAGTGGCTACCAGAGCACATCCAGGAAGGCCGCTTCGGCGACTTCCTGCGCAACAACGTGGACTGGGCGCTCTCGCGCGAGCGCTACTGGGGCACGCCACTGCCGATCTGGGTCTGCGAGCAGACCGGCCAAATGGAGGCCATCGGCTCCTACGCGGAGTTGCTCTCCAAGCCCGGCATCCAGGGCACAGAGGTATGGGAGCAAGCGAAGAACAAGGACCCTGAGTTGCCCGAGCACCTGAAGGTCCACAAGCCCTACATCGACGCGATCACGTACGACAGTCCCTTCGACGCCGATGAAGAGCCGCGAGCTTCAGCTTGCGCGGACGACCGCAACGTGAGTGCCGCCCCGATCACGGAACCGCGCGGACTGAAGTCCGCGGCTCGTCCCAAAGCGCGCATGCGGCGCGTCA
>JAHJAR010000081.1 GCA_018814045.1 Planctomycetota bacterium
CAGGTCGAGTGCGTAACCTTCGGCGATCCCGCCGAGATCGACCTGCACGCCTTCTACCGTCCGCGCCGCCGTCCCGGCCGCCACGTCGAGCGCGATCTTGTCTGCTCCGATTAGACTCCGAACGCGGGTGAGCGCCTCCTCTGACGGCAGCAGCCCCCCGCGGCCGGCGTCCTTCCAGAGCGCGACCAGCGGGCGGCAGGTGACATCGAAAGCGCCGCCGCTCGCTTGGCTTACGTCAATCGCCCGTTGCAGGCAGCGAAACGTCTCGGGCGACAGCGGCAAACTCTCGCCGGCGGGAAGTCGGTTGAGCTGGCCAACCTCGCTATCGGAAACGTAGTCGCTCATCAGGCGGTTGACGTCCTGGAGCCGGGTGTAGCCAGCCTCGACCGCCGCCGCTGCCGTCGCTTCGTCCGGCGCGATTGCGGTCAGCGTGGCGAACGTGCCCATGATCTCGCGGGCGCGCGAGACGCGTGCCGGGCCGCTGTCGCGCTGGCAGCCGACGATCAGACACGGCACGGCGAGTGTCAGTCGGAGTATCAGATCGCGTTGCATGTGAACCGTTCTCGAAAAGACGCTTCAGCCGTCAGTGCTCCGACACGGTTGAATTGACGCGTGCGAGCCGATTGGGTGCCAAGGCCAAGCGAAGCGCGGCCATGCTGACCCGGTATCGTGAAACATGCCCGCGCCTTCGGCTTGGGCATGGCACCCGTCAATTGAGGTGTGGCGGAACACTAGCTCGATTCCCGTGCCTGCGGACGGGTGACGGGTGGCCCACGGCTTTAGCCGTGGGGGACGCGAATCGAAGCCCCATTCGTGTCCCCCACCTCTAGAGAGGTGGGCCACCCTTCGGGTCATCCATCAATCCACGCGTCGCACAGAACCTGCTCGATTCTCGTACTTACGGCACCGGCGGTCGACCAACGCTCGGGTCCTTGGCCCGTGGAATCAGCACAGCATACGAATAGAGCAGTGCAAGCACCGTTAGCAGCGCCAACAAGCCGGACGCGCTGCGTGCCACGCTCTCCGACAGGTGGATCATCTGCGGACCTGCCCAGCGGAACGAGGTCATTTCGAACGTCCCGACCAGAAGCAGCGCGATCAGCGGCGGAATCCACTTCTGCTCGTGACAGGCCAGCGCGATCACGAACGGGATGCAGTAGTAGATGTAGCGTTCGTGTACGCTGATCGGCAGCGCGAACGCCGCCAGCAGGATTACGAACGTGCATGCCGGCCAGGACTGCGGCGCCCAGCGCCATTTTCTGGCGCAGAGCAGCCACGCGAGCACGATGCCCGCTCCGAGGAGCACTCTGCCGAGCAGACCTTTGCGGATTCCCAGCAGCGTCTCATCGGGGCTGTAGAGCCTTCTGAAGAAGGCCTGCTGCCCCGCGCGATCCGGCGGCGGCGAGCCCTGCGAGAGCATGTCGAGCCACCAGATGTTGAACGCGTTGAGCGTTGTTCGCTGGTAGCTTTCGGCGCCGACTGTGCCGAGATAGCTGCGCTTGAACCAGCGAAAGGCGCCGTCCGAGTTTGCGGCGCTCCCGGCGTCGGCAATCATGAAGGGGGCGGCAACGAATGCCACGACCAGCAGCGCGACGACGCCAGTCTTCCACAATCCCAGCGCGCGTCGCCACGTCCCGCCGGGCACGAAACGTAGTGCGAGAAAGACGTAGACGAACAGTGGGACCAAGAGAATCGCCTGCGGCTTGGTCATGATCGCCACGCCGTAGATCAGCCCCGCCACGAGCAGCCGCTGGCGCATCAGGAACACCAGGCACCACACCAGCAGGCAGGTGATCCACGAGTCGGCTTGATTCCAGAAGGCGGAATCAAGGAAGATCGGCGGCGCGAGGATCGTGATGGAGAACGCTAACGCCTCGAGTATCCGGCTGCGTCGCTCCGGTCGCAGGGCGCGCACCAGCATTGCCACGCCCCAGGCTAGTAAGAAATCGAAGATGATTCCGGGCAGCGCGTCGGCGAAGCGCGAAGCGCGTGTGTCGACGACGCGCGAGCTGACCGGCTGCGTGAGGTTGAAGGCGCGCGCGAGCCTGGGCGGCGACTGAAGTGTGATGACGTCGTGGTCGAGGGCGTGCCACACAACACCCTGTAGCCAGAACAGATAGACGCTCAGTGGCGGATAGTTGCAGGCGTGGGCGTTGAGGCGCACACTCTGGCCAGGCTGGCCATTGCGATCCCGGACGCGTACGACCAGCGGCTGGTTCTTGGGCAGATCGTACACGTGCCACGGCCCGTGCTGCACCGCATAGGTGGACCAGCCCATGTTGCTGATATGGTCCGGCAGGTACGAGGTCTGCGGAGCGATCAGGATCGCGATGATCCGGGCGGTGATCCCCAATACAAGCGAGATCAGGATCACGTACCAGAACGCTCGCGATCGGTCCGGGCTGCTTTCCGCGGACTGCTCGCTACTGCTCGACCGTTTCGGACTTCGCCGCGTCATACGCGAGGTCCCGATTGCCGTGCGCTTCACAAGGTCCGTAGACGCGACCGCCATCCCCCATTGCGGACGTATTAACCTCGACCCGGCGGTTCGGCAAGCCATTGACCGAGAGGCGCGGCGTGCCGGGTGGGCAAGAATTCGGGCGGCACGAATCAGAGCCCTGAGCGCCAGCGAGGGGTTTGACGCAGTTCAGTCGCGGTCTCCCGCCAATGGATCCCTCGCTGCCGCTCAGGGCCCGGATTGGCGTCGCTACGCTCGCGTGCAAAATCCGGCTCGGATGGCACGCATCGGTCGGCGGATTGCGTTATCTTCCCCCTCGAAGAGCTCGGCAGCAGTTGAAACAGCGCAGCAGCGATGCGAGCAGCGCCAGGATCGGCCGCGGCATCGTACGTGACTGATTCCGTGATGAACGAAGCCCTCACCGTCCAACGCGCGATCGAACAATACCAGCCGCCCTGGTTGCCGGGTCCAGGGGAGCTGAAGGACGTCGTGGTCGTGATCGATCCGGCTGGCGGCGGTGCCAAGAGCGTCGATCGGCGCCGTCTCGACGATCTGGCGTTGCTGACCGGTGGG
>JAHJAR010000082.1 GCA_018814045.1 Planctomycetota bacterium
CCAGGTGATCTTCTTGCCCTCTTCGTATGAGCGGCCCGAGTAGCTGATCCCGACCTCGAAGATCCGCCAGCGGCCGCGGGCGAGCTTGGCGGTCAGTTCGGGCTCGACGCCGAAGCGGTCGCTCCTGATCCTGATCTTGCGGAGCACGTCGGCGCGGAAGACCTTGTAGCAGGTTTCCATGTCGGTCAGATTCAGGTTGGTGAACATGTTGCTCAGCGTGGTCAGAAAGCGATTGCCAACGCTGTGCCAGTAGTACAGCACGCGGTGTTCGGCTCCGCCGACGAAGCGCGAGCCGTAGACGACATCGGCCCGCCCGTCCAGAATCGGCTTCAGCAGCTTGGGGTAGTCCGCCGGGTCGTATTCGAGGTCGGCGTCCTGAATGATGACGATGTCACCCTTGATCTGCGCGAAACCCGTGCGCAGCGCCGCTCCTTTGCCCTGGTTGACCGCGTGCTTGAAAGCGCGGATCGTGGCCCCGGGAAACTCTGTCTCCAAGCGCGAATACAACTCACCCGTACCGTCCACCGAGCAGTCGTCGACCAGAATGATCTCGCGCTCGATATCGATCGGCGCGTCCAACACGCGCCGCAAGATCTCGAAGAGCGTGTCCTTCTCGTTGTAGACGGGCACGATTATCGACAACAACATGCGCTGAAGGTCTCCTTTGGCGACGATGGCCACCAACTCGCGGTGGGCCTACATCGCAGGCTGCGTCAGCAGCGGGTACGGGGCGGCCTCGGGCGAGAGCAACGCCTCGCGGATCTGCGTCCGCAGGGTCAGGATCGGCAGACGCCACAGACGCCGGGCCAGCGCAGACACGCGCTCCAGCCCGTCCTCCGGCTCGGCGAACGCGTCCAGCAGCAGCCGTTCCTTGCGGTAGCAGTCAAACTCCGGCCGGCGGAACTCTTCCCACGTATCTAACAGCACCGGCAACAGCACCGCCCCCCGGCGGCTGACCCAGTTCAGCCCGGCAAACACAAGCAGAGCGGCGGACTGAAAGTCCGGCTCCACGCGGTGCGCCACCATCATGTGTCGCACCGCCTGCGCCGACCGCCCGCGATCGAAGCACTGGCACGCCAGCAGATAGCGGGTCACCGCACAGCGCGGCTCTTCGCGCAGGCGCTCCGTCAATCGGACGGTTCGCGCCTCGGCTGGGCAGCGCGCATACGAAGCAACGACCTGGATGAGCGTCCGCGTGTTCATCTCCCAGTTGTCAGACCGCACCATTCTACGTGGGACGCGCCGTCACGCTAAGTCCGTAACGGCCGCTCGTCAACTGGCATGCAGCCTCCGTACTCTTCCCGACCACCGCTCCAGTATACTGCCCAGCGCGGCGCGTCGGGAACGGCGCGCTGAGCGGCCTTTCGGCGAGCGAGTTGAGCGACATGCACGTGGACGAGAACGCTTGCGCGAATGAGACGGCGTCAGGTTCCGATTTGGCGGTGTGGGAGTACGCCGGCTTGCTGCTCACCTACCGTTGCAGCGCAAGATGCGCTTTCTGCTATGTTTACAGTGGGCCGGAACGCGGCGGGTGCCTCCCCATCTCCGACGCATTGACGGTCTGGCGCGGACTCGAGCAACTCGCCACGGACCATGGGAAACTAATGCGCATCCACCTGGCCGGCGGTGAGCCATTCCTCGACTGGCCACACCTCGCGTCGCTGGTTCGCGCGGCACGCAACGCCGGCCTATCCTCCGTCGAGAAGATCGAAACCAACGGCTTCTGGGCCACCTCCGACGGCCTCACGCGGGCTAGGCTCGAGCTGCTCGACGCCCTGAACGTGGGCCAACTCATCATAAGCACTGATGTCTATCACCAGGAATTCGTCCCGCTCGAGCGCGTACGCCGCTGTGTCGAGATTGCCCGGCGGGTGCTCGGCCGTGGCCGCGTGCGCGTACGCTGGTGGGAAGCCCTCCACGCACCCCTCGCTGTGCCAGACCTGAGTCCGAACGAGCGTGAGCTGGCCTACCGCGCCGCCCTGGCACGACATCGCGACCGTCTCACCGGACGCGCCGCCGAGTGGCTGGCGCACCTTCTTCCGTGCCATCCCGCCGAGGAATTCCGCGGCCAGCAGTGTGTCCGAGAAGTCCTTCAGAGCAGACACGTTCATATCGACCCGTACAGCAACGTCTTTCCCGGCGTCTGCAACGGCATCATTCTCGGCAACGTCCGCGAACGCGGCGTCGCCGACCTCTGGCACGATCTGTCGCGGCACTGGCGCAAACATGTGGTTGTCAACGCCGTCGCGACTGGTGGCAGCTACGGACTCATGTGCCTGGCCCAACGGCTCGGCTACCGCGCGCGGCCCGACGGCTACGCCAGCAAGTGCCATCTATGCAGCCACGTGCGTCAGTTCCTGGTCGACCACGGACATTGGCCGGACTACGTCGGGCCGCGGGACTGCTACGCAAACGAGGCCGATCAGCGTGCCGCGGCGCGGGCCAAGACTTGACGCCGCCGGGTGTTGCGTCAAACGTGCTCATCTGATGCCAGCAGCACAACAGCCATCCTGTGGAAGCGACGGAACTGCGCGCGGCACGGATCGCGCCGCCTGTCTGCCGAGCGCGGTCTTCGCGCTCGGCGTAGGCGCAGTGTTGACAGTTCTCTCTCCCCGCGGCTGGCCGGTACTCCTGACCGACATTGTTTTGGCGCTGGCAGTGCTTCTGGGCGCCGCCGGCTGGGGCGCTTGGCCCGTGCTATGGCTCGGATTCGGGCAGCGCTGGCCCGGGCAACAGGTTTGTCTGGCGACCGCCCTGGGCCTCGGCATCGTCAGCACCGCCACCCTTATCCTCGGCGTTACTGGATGGCTCAGCATGCCCGTGGCGTGGGGATTGCTCGGCGTAGGTGTGGTAGGGGGGCTGGCGCGGCTGTACCTGGCGCAGGCGAATCACACCCGCGCGGCGCCGGCGCCCATCCCGGCCCCCAAGCGGCGCGAATTGCTGCTGCGCTCGCTGGTGCTGCTCCCATTGACCGTGCCGCTGGCCATCGCGCTGTTCGGCGCCACGTTGCCCCCGGGAGTGCTGTGGAACGAAGAAGCCCGTGGCTACGACGTGCTCGAATATCACCTCCAGGTTCCGCGCGAGTACTTCGAAGCCAGCCGCATCGGCTTTCTGCCACACAACGTCTACGCCTCTTTCCCGCAACAGATGGAGACGCTGTACCTGCTGCTGATGCACCTGATCGGCGACGCGCATTCCGCGGCCATTCCGGCCCAACTTCTGCACGTGCTGTGTGGCGTCCTGGCGGTCATCAGTTTGGGGCTGTGGACGCCCGTGGGCTGGCCGCGCTATGCCGTTTTCGTCGTTGCCGGCTCGGTTCCCTGGCTGGCCTATCTCGGCTGCCTCGCGTACGTGGAAGCCGGCTTGCTCTTGTTCGCAGCCGTGGCGGCGGGCTTGGTGGCGGATCACTTCCGGTCGAGCACACCGCCGGGGCTGCGCGCGGCAGCCGCGGCGGGGCTGTGTGCGGGACTGGCCGGCGGCTGCAAGTACACGGCGCTCGTGTTCGTCGGCGGTGCTCTGCTGCTGAGCTGGATTCTGACGATGAAGGCCCCCCTCGCCCTGCGCATTCGCCGCGGCCTGCTGTTCGCACTTGGCACAATCGTCGCCGTCAGTCCCTGGCTGATCCGTAACACCGCCTTTACCGGCAACCCGGTCTACCCCTTTGCCTACGGCTGGTTCGGCGGCGCGGCGTGGAGCACCGCTCAGGTCGCGCAGTGGGATCGCGGGCATCGTCTCTCCGCCGCCGACGCCGCGCTGCCCGGCCGGCTGGGCGTCATCAACCGCGAGTTGTTCAAGTCTGAGATGTTCGGCCCGGCACTCTTTGCCCTGGGGCTGCTCGGTTTGCTGCTTGGCCGGTCGCGCCTGGCGCTGATGCTCGGCGTCTGGGCGATTCTGATGCTCCTGAGCTGGGCCCTGCTCACGCACATGCCCGGCCGTTTCGCCGTACCGATCGTGGTGCCCCTGGCGTTGGCGGCCGGCTTGGCGCTGCCGCCTGCGGAACGGACGAACGTACCCCGTACGGAGGGCCTGGCCCGGCGACGGCGGTGGCTGCGCACCCCGCTTGTCGCGCTGGCCATCGTCGGGGCCACACTGAACAGCCGCATGCTGCACGACCTGCTGATTGAGCACGACCGCTTCTGGACGCGCGCTTCCGGGTTCTCGCTGGCCGACTGGCCCGGACGCACGGACCTCTTGATCCAGAGCGACGAGGTCAACTCGATCGACGATCCCAACGCGAATGTCTGGCTGGTTGGCCGCGCGAGCGTGTTCTACGTGCTGCCGCAGCGGCACTACACGGTGGCGTTCAACCGCGACCCGTGGCTCGAATACGCCGCCGGCGAGACTTCCCCGGCAGAATGTGTGGGCTGGCTCCGTACCCGAAACGTCACACATGTGGTATTTTCCTGGTTCGAAATCGACCGTCTGAAAGGCACCTACGGCTTTTCGGGCGTCGTGACGCCGGACTGGGTGAGCCGTCTTAGCGCGGCGGGCTTGCGCCGGACGCGCGCGGTACGCAGCCAGTCCGGCGAGTTGCTGATGGAGATCTACGAGGTAACGCCGGAATGAAACGCAAGCGCTGGATTTTGACAGCCGTCAGGCTCGGCTTGTGCGTTGCGGCGATCGCGTTTCTCGTGTCGGCGGTCAACTGGCACGACCAGGTCCAACTCGACGATGCCGAGGGCACGCTGCTGCGGATGGTCGAGGATCGCGGCGCGACGGTGGTGGTCGAACGTGACGGCCGGCAGCAAGAGTTGCCGCGCGCGCAATTCACACGCCTAGATGACGGCAGCCTCGCCATCCACTACGGCATAGCCAGCGTCATTTGGCGGACGAGACGGGGGTTGGCCCTCGCCTCGATCATGATCTTCCTTCCCGTTCCGCTGCTGCAATCGATCCGCCTGGTCTGGATGTTGGCCATCCAAGAGGTGCGGCTGTCGTATTGGAACTCGATCAAGCTCTCGTATGCCGGCAACTTCTTCAATTTTGCGTTGCCAGGTACGGTGGGGGGGGACCTGATCAAGGCTTACTACATTACGCGCTTTACGCACCAGAAGACCGAAGCGGTGACAACGGTCGTACTGGATCGCGCGGTGGGTCTGCTGGGGTTGGTCCTGCTGGCCGGCACGATGATCCTGTTTGCCTGGGATCCCGAGCGTTTCGGCTCGCTGGCGCTCGTGCTGGCCCTGTTGTGTGCGGGCCTGGCGGTGGGGGCCTTGCTGGTGTTCAGCAAACGCCTGCGGCACGGCCTGCGCCTGCCACAACTCGCCGCCCGGCTACACCTCGGAGACCAGCTCCTGCGGATCGGGCGGGCAACGGTGGCCATGCGGCGGTACAAGGCCCTCGTCGCCGCCTCGCTTGGCAACACGATCGTGCTGCAATTCATCGTCATGGTCAGCGCGTTCGTGATGGCCCGCGCCCTGGAGATGGAAGGGAGCTTCGTCCATTACCTGATCTACGTGCCGATCGGGTTCCTCATCGCCGCCGTGCCAATCTTCCCGCCCATGGCATTCGGCGTCATGGAAGGCTTCTACGTAGTCTTCTTCGCGTCAATCGGGGCGAACACCGCCGATCAGGCTGTGGCTCTGGCGATCGGCGTGCGCGTGATCCAACTCGTCTGGGCGATTCCCGGCATCCCGGTGCCGCTGCTTGGGGCGCACCTGCCGAGCGCCGTAGAATTGCGCGCCCTGGAGGCAGCCAATGCCGCGGTGGCCACCCAGGTTGAGCCCGGCCCGCAGCCCGCCGCCGCCGGTATGCCCGCGGATGCCGAGAGATGAATCCCCCTGACGCAGCCCCGGCGGTATCGCGACGAATGCCCCGTCGCGCCCTGCTCGCTATCGCCGCCCTGGCCGCGTTGATCGCGGCCCTGCATGGGCGCGCCCTGCACTACGGGCTGTTCATGGACGACTACGTGCACTTCCGGCAGTTGCAGCAGTGCGACTGGTCGCTCGCCGGGTTGACGGATGCCTGCCGGCTTGAATTGGTCGGGGGCGTGATCAACCTGTGGTGGATGCCAGAGTGCACGTTGCGTTTCTTCCGCCCGGTGGCATTCGGGTTGATGAAACTCACCTACTCGCTCACCGCCTGGAGCCCAATGGCCATGCACTGCGCATCGCTCGCGTGGCACTTGACGGCGGCGACGCTGCTGATGCTGCTACTGCGCCGGCTGGGCACAGCACGTGGGCTGGCGTGGTGCGTCGCCGCCCTGTTCGCGATCCACCCGGGACACGTCGGCACGGTGCAGTGGATCGCCTGCCAGAGTGAGCTGATGGTGGCAACGCTGCTGCTGGCCGCAACACTCTGTTACCTCCGTTTTCGCACGGGCTCGCCAGCCGCACTCGGAGAGGCGGGCAGCGCCGGCGGGGATCCGGCGACCGCAGCGGACCCACCGTCGCTGGCGTGGGCAGCCGCTAGCGTGATCCTCTTTGTGCTGGCCCTGGGCTGTCGCGAGAACGCGGTCATGCTGCCCGCCGTGCTCCTGCTCAGTGAGCCGCTGCTACCGCGGCGACGGCGGCGGGCCGGCCTGTTCCTGTGTGGAGTATTCGTGGTTGCGGTGGCCGCGTATCTGGCAGTGCGGTCACATTACCTGGACGGAGTGGCTTTGCCGCCGCGTCCCTATGTCGTCCCGCCCAGCGCACCGGACTTCCTGACCTATGTACTCGACAAGAGCTGCTACTACTTGCTGGGCGAATTCCTGCTCGTGCCCTGCGTGCCGATTGGCGGACTGGCGTACTTCCGCGACCACCCGCTCGCCTTCTACGGTCTGACCGCCGGCGTCGTGGGCCTGGTGATACTGGTGTGTTTGCTGCACCGGCGACGCCTGAGCGCCCTGCTCGGGCCGGCCTGGCTGCTGGGGTTCTTGTTGCCGGTGCTGCCGGCGTTCGAGTCGCCACATCATCTGTATCTTCCCAGCATCGGTTGGGCCCTGATTGCCGGGCTCGGCCTGCAAACACTCGGCGCCTGGCGGGGGCAGCACGCGGTGGCAACCCGGCGGCGACCAACACTGGCCGGCATCTGCCTGTTGGCTACCGGCGCGATCTTCGCGGCAGCCACGTTCTTCTTCGGGCTGGCGTTTGACACGGCCCAGGCCGTCGAGGATCAGGTCGTGGCCGAGGTCGCCGCGCCCCCGCGCGAGCTGAACGATGGCGATACGATATACGCCGCCAATCTTCCCGTGATCGCGCACTATCTCGGTCCGGCCGTCGAACACCGAACCGGCCGGCGCAACCTGCGCGTGGCGGCCCTGACCTGGTCGCCGCGGCTGCTCGGCATGCCCTGCCCGGGCGAGCTGGTGTGGATAGACCAGCGTACCATCGCGATCCGGATCTCTGAGGAACGCTACTTCGCCGGCCCCTTGGGCGGCCTCGTCGCAGAGGCGCGCGGCGGGGCCTGGCCGCTGGAATCAGGGCAGGAGGCGCTGTGCGCCGGCTTCCGGGTAGAAGTCCTGGACGGCGACGACCGTGGCATTCGGGCCCTGCGGTTCATTTTTGACAAGAACCCGACCCGCGCCGGACTACACTTGTTCTGGGGTTCGCGCGTGCACTGGGCGATGCCGGTGTTCCCCCCGGAAGACAGCGATGGCTAACGACGAGGCATTGCCGGCCCTGCGGCCGCTCGAAATTACGCCGTTCCGGAACGCGCAGAACGAGGTCCACTTCGCGCTTCAGGACCGGCTGGACATCTCGCCCGCTCCCGTCGCCGTATCAGCGGCCGGCTACTTCATTTTGAGTTGCCTGAACGGCGAGCATACGCGGCTCGACATTCAGACGGCGTTCGCGCGACGTTTCGGACAGATGATCCGCGCCGCCCAGATCGACGAGTTGGTGCGCGTGCTTGACGAGGCCTTGCTGCTGGACAATGAGCGTTTCGTCCGGGCCTACGCCGAGCGGCGCGACGTCTATCTGGCCGCCCCGGCCCGCGACAACCGCGCGGGCTGGCCGTCTGCCACCGCGCTGCGAGAGCAACTCACCGGCATCCTGGCGGACGGCATTGCCGCACCCACTGAGGATCTGCGCGGCATAATCGCCCCGCACCTGGACAACGAGCGCGGCGCCCCGTGCTACGCCGACGCCTATGCCACGTTAGCAGCGGCGCCGCCGGCTGACAGGTACGTCGTGCTAGGCACAAACCACTTCGGCCGCGCCGCGTCGGCCGTCGCCACGCGGCAGGACTTTCAGACGCCTCTGGGACTGGTGCCCACGGATCGTGATTTCATCAACCTTCTGGAGCAACGGTTGGGGCTGCCGCTTTGTGAGTACGAGTTGGACCACGCCGTCGAGCACTCCATCGAGCTCCAGGTCCACCTGCTCCAAGTGTGTGCGAGCGGTCGGCCATTCCAGATTGTCCCGATTCTTTGCCCCGATCCGTGCCTGGACCTCGCCGCGGGCGATGCCCAGCGCGGCCTGGACGGACTCGGGGCGGGTCTGGCCGGGCTGTTGGCCGAGACGCGGGAGGGTACGATCATCATCGCCGGGGCCGATCTGAGCCACGTCGGGCAGCGTTTTGGTGATGAAGAGCCCACCACGCAGGAGTTCATGGACGGCGTCGCGCGCCACGATCGGCATCTGACGTCGCTTCTGGGAGACCGGCAGGAGCGTGCCTTTCTCGATGCCCTGCGCGCAACCTCTAACCACACAAGGGTTTGCAGCGCTGGGTGCCTGTACACCACCCTCCGCGCACTTCCCGATCAACCTTGTCGGATTCTCGGCTATCATCAAGCCGCCAACTTCGAGGCCGAGACAAACGTGACGTGCATGGCCGCCGCGATCGGCCGATAGGGGGGCCCACAGCGGGCAGCGCGCAAAAAACTGGGTCACGAACGCGCTATTAGCGACGTCCTGTGACCCATGCGCTGGGATGGGCTTTTGAGGCGTTCTACTATGTCTAACCGGCCGGCCGAATAAAAGTGTCACCATATCCGCGCAAAGTTTTTGCGCTCAGCCACAAGCGGTGGTCGATCGCCGCCAAGTCGCGCGGGTGAGGGTGGTGGTAGGGGGGCAAAGCCCTACTTGTAGCGCGGGTTCTCGCCGCGGGGGGCGTTGACGATGGTCCGCCGATGCAGCTTCTGCACATACTTCGCCAGACGGTTCAGCACGCGGTCACCGTCGGACGCCAGTTCGAGGCCGACGAGTTGGAGGGCCACGCACAGCCGACCACTGGAATCGTGCCGCGCACCACGGTAGCAGGCGTCGGCCATGATCGGCGGCTGCCCGTCATCAAGGTGCAGTTCTACACCCACGGTGGTGTTCTCGACCCAGTCCGGGGGCGAAATCTGCTCCAGGCGCACGAGCGTCCCGCCGCACGAAACGTCCAGTAGCTGCCCGGTGCTTATCAAGAGGGCGGACTCCTGGACGCTGGCGCGGGCGGTTTGCCCCCCCGGCCAGATGTTCGCCAGCACCCTCGTGTCGGCCGGTATCAGCGTGCGGTAATACGCCCGCCGCTGTAGCTCGGTGATGCTGTCAGGCCAGCGATAGCGTACCGCGGACACGCTGCGGATGCGGTCGAGCATGAAACGACCGCGCGCCTCGACCACGCTGGCGAAGAGGATCTTGCGGCTGCGATGGCGAAAGCTGACGCCCACGTACTGCCCCGAAATCAGCGTGGGGAAGACCTGATCGGCCAACGGCTGGTAGTCCAGAACAAAGAACTTTCCATCCGGATCACGCTCGAGAAACCGGCACTTGAAGGTCGTCCATTCGTTGTCCTGTTGCAGCGAGAGGACGGCCAGCGCGTTCTCGCACACGGCGTGATCGAAGATCTCGGATGCATCCTGCTGCGCCAGCAGTCGTCGCGGTTTCATTCGTCACCGTCCCTCTGGAGCGTGTCGTTGCTGCCGGGCTGGATGGAGTCAGTCACCATGTCACAGAGGATGGCACGCAGGCGGGCCAGCGTCTGGCGTGTCGCTGCGCCTTCCTCGTCCAGGCCGAACTCAAGCCCAACCACCAGGTGCGTACGATCATCGGTGGGAACCTTGCTGCACACGACCGCCGTCAGCTCAAACGACTCCCGCGCGCTGGGGATCTGGAAACCCGCCCGCACGCTCTCACCGACCAGCAGCAGATCGTCCAGCGGGTTTCGCAGTATGCGGCATGCCAGACCATCCACGCTCACGTCGCACAGATGGCCGATGTAGGCGACACCTGAATCGTCGACCCACAGCTTGACCTGGATGGCGTTGCCGAAGTTCTGTCGCTGGTAGCGGCGGCGATTGGCCACCTGGATGCTCTCGGGCACGGCCAGCAGCAGTTGCTGCGGCGTGGTCGCCTCGACTGCGTCGAGAATGCAGGATGAGAACAGGTACTGCTGCTCCGAGAGCGTCGTCCGCACCTCGCAAAACGAGCCTATCAAGCCGGTCAACCCCGCGCTGTCCGCCCCCTCGTGCAACTCGACCCGCAACAGCTCGCCTTCACGACCGGCCAGACTGCCCAACAGCGGCGGGCTGTCCGCGGGGCGATTGCGCGGCTCGATCTCGAATCGGGCCTGTATGCGTAGCCCCTGTTCGAGAACTCGCGTGGCCTGACGCGGCGTCAGGTCGATTACCATCAGCATCCGCTCACCTCCCGCGCCGCTGCGTCCGGCGGTCCAGATGCCGTTGCTCCTGCCGAGCAACGAACCGTTCCAGCCGCTGCAACGCGATGTTGGCATTTACTGGATCCTCACCGGGGCAATATGCCAGCCCGACGGTAGCCGCCGACTCACTCGCGGCGACCCGAGTGTTGGTTACCCGCACTGCGAGTTCGCTCTGCTCCGCGTGTCCCGGCAACTGGAAGCGGGCCCAAAACAGATCGCCAGTCTGCAAATGGCTTGCCGCTGGGCTGTCGATGTGCCCCGCCATGCCACCGGTGGATATCTCTGTCAGCCGTACGGCGATGCGCGTGTCGGGCGCGAACATGCCCGCCAGTTGGGCGTGGACCGGCTCGAGTTCCGCCAGCGACAGACGAAAATGTGCCCGTTGCTGCCGCCGTTCTACGCACAGCGGCAGGCTGAGTTTGAGCAGTGGCAGGTTCGCGCGCGGTCCCAGATCGCGCACGAAACGCCCGCGACTCTCCGCGGTGAACGCGAACCGCTCCCCCTCATGGTCAAAGAAGACGTCCACCCACGCACCTGAACCAGCCAGGGCGTCGACGTCGAGGGAGGGCCAGTGCAACATGACCCCATCGCGCTCCAACAGGGCCAGGTGCGTGTCGATCGACGACACGCCCGATAACCGTTCGCGCGGCGCGACGCGCGCCGGGGACTCGCCGGCGCAAGCTGCGGTCAACAGCTCGAGCTGGGCCTTCCGGCGTGTCAGGGGCGCAACGGCCATGTAGCTCTCCTGTGTTCGCACGCGATGCTTGGGGAGTCTTCGACCACTGCTATCACACACTTGATTCCCTCAGGCTGCGGCCGCGCGGCGCCCGTAGTGATATGGGTCCCTGCGTTGTTGGCAGGTCGGTCGCGTATCCTGCCGCGGCACGGCCGCCGAGATGCGTGTAGCGACGGCGGCGCCCGCGTCCCGGAAAGTCCGCGTGCGCCTGGTCCGACAGGCTCCCGCAAACCACTATCGGCCATGCGCCGCAACCGCGGTCGGCAACACGGGCCAGGTCGCCGTCGCAACGTTATGACACGCTGCCCGTTGCACATCCGACGCCGGGCACAAAAAAAACTGTGACCCGATGAGCAGCGCAGACGGCTGGATGGAGCAGATAACCTCGGTTCGCACCGATTTCGGACAGCGCTGCGGCTACTCGCCCGGCGAGCCTTCCGTGCCGAATGAGTCCTCGATCGAATGCTCTACGCCGTTGAGATTCAGCAGGCTTTGGAAGTGTGCGTCCGGGTGTGCCGGACAAGCAAGGTCCATCTGCCGGGCCCCCGACAGCGCGGCCCGGTGGGCGATCCCGGCGAGCACATCGTTGTGCGCGCAGCGGTCGGCTCGCATTGGTGTGTACGCCAGCACGTAGGCGCGTTGGCCAAAGATGGTCCAGATCGCCACGCCGGCGACGTTGCCAGCCCGATCGCGGGCCATCAGGTGTGCGCTGTGAATGCCGGCCGCGGCCAGGCTCGTCACGATGCGGTTCAACGTCCGTCCCGCGCTGTGAACGCAGCGTGTCGGGAGCAGGGGGACATAGCGACTGTGCGGCTCCCCCGTCGCGCGACCTGCGAAGCGCGCGGTGTGGCGCGCCTCAGATGTCCTGGTCGACCGGAGCAACTCGGCCACGGGAACGCGCAGCCAGCCGCCGTTGCACAACGCCGCCGCCTGCGGCCACGCACGAAAACGCCGCGTATGAACTGTGCTAGCTCCGACGTGCTGTGCCAGCGTCACCGCCCGTTCCCGCAACAGAGGTCGCGCCTCGTCATCATCCGTCAGGAGGCCGCCGGCCGGTGTGTCCGGCAGGCTCACGAGATGGCACGCTCCGTCGGCCGACTTCTCGGCGAACAGCGGCAGCACACCAACGACGGTATCGCCGCGCATGGCGGCCAGGTAGTAAGGTTCCCCCGGCGCGACACTGCGCAAGCCATCGCGCCAAGCCAGCGTGTGGTAGAGCGTGCCGTCCGCGTGACCGCGAACGAATGCGTCGTAGGCAGCACAACTCGGCTCGTCGACCAGCCACACGGTAGGCGGTAACTCCAACTCCGCTTGCCAGGATGCGTCGCTCAGCGGCTCCCGCAACCTCGGTAACAGCGGCACCGGTCGGTGGTCCGAAAGAGGTGCACAGCCGGAGGAGCGCGTGCGCAGCGACTCCTCGAGCGGGACGGCCGGCTGACACGTGGCTGGTGGGCTGGAGAGACGCATCTTTCTCGCACCGGCCCCGCGGGGTCCCGGCCAGCGCTGCCGGTGGCATATACCATCCCCGCTCTGCTGACTATCGGACAGCGCCCGGCTACAATTGAGCCCGCTCGCGATTGTCGATCTGGCCACGAACGAAACCAAACTGAGCGAGATACCGACATGAAACGATTCTGCCACTTGGGCTTGTTGACGCTGCTGCTGGCCAGCGGCGGGTGTGTCGAGCGGACCATGAAGATCGAGACCGACCCACCTGGAGCCCTGGTGGTAATCAACGACGAAGAAGTCGGGGTCAGCCCGGTTAGATTCTCGTTCCTGTGGTATGGCGACTACGACATTATTCTGCGCAAGCCGGGCTACGAGACGCTCAAGACGCACCATCGCCTCGCCCCCCCCTGGTACCAGTTGCCGCCGTTCGATCTCGTGGCTGAGACGATGGTGCTGGGAACCATCCACGACGATCGGGTGCTGCCGGTGTTCAACCTGAAACAGGCCCCGTCGCCGCCGTTGGACGAAGTCGTCCGCCGCGCAGTCGAACTCCGCGGCCGCGCGCTCTACGAGGGTGGGTAGGGGGGCAGCTACGGACGGACGCCCGGCCCTTGCCGGCCAGTTGGGGAAGAGCTAGCATACTAAGTGGTTATGGCAATTGCAGTCCGAGTCCGCATGCTGGAGGCTTATTCTTGCGTTGGCTCCGCTTTAGCATCGTTCTGACGACAATCGTGCTTCTGTCGGCTTCGCCGACCCTGGCCCAGCAGGACACGGACGAGGGGCCGGCCTACGAAGAGGGCCTATCCACGCTCGCGCCCAACAACAAGATCGTCTGGATCAACTGGGGCTTCGGCGTGCTCCTCATCGCCGGCTGCGCGGGGCTCGCCCTCAAAAACCCACATCGCTCGCACCTGGATTGACGCGGCAGCGCGCTGAGACCCGCGTGGCGGACGGCTTGATGGAGTCGGTTATGAGCAAGAACGCGTGTCTTTCCCTGCTGGTATGCCTCAACCTCGTGCTCCTGACGGCGCTCGCCCTCGCCGCGTACTCTCCGCCCCAGGCCCTCGCCCAGGGCACCGGGCTGGCCGGCAACTACCTCGTGGTCACCGGCGAGATTCAGAACGAGTACGACGGGCTCTACATCGTCGATCTGCGTGACCGCACATTGCACGGTTTCTACTTCGATCGGGGCACCAAGAAGCTGCGCTATTCCGGCTTCCGTGACCTCGAGAGTGACTTCCGCAACCCCTGACCGAGGGCGCCCCACATGACTAGTCAGCGAACATCACTCGACGGCAAGACCTTCGCCATCGGCGTCCTCAGCATCACCGCCTGCATCCTGTTCGTCGGCTTTCTGCTGCTTTCGCTCACCCCGCCCACGGCCCACGCCATCGGGCAGAGCGATCGCGGCGGCGACTACATCGTCCTGACCCAGCAGCTAACGAGCTCGAACGAGGGGCTCATTATCCTGGACGCCGCCTCCAAGCGCATGATTCTGTACGGCTTCGACTACAATAAGAAGGCCTTCGCGATCCTCGACGGCTACGCCCTCGACAACCTGCGCAAGCCGCGCGCCGACCTCCGACCGTAGCCGGGCCGTCCCATCCCCAAACCGCTCTCTCAGTCAATGATGGATAATGCTCTGGGGTACCTGCGGCACACATGCGTCCGGCGCCCAGGCGCGTTGCAGGCGCCCTCTTGCCGAACGGCGTCGAACGCCAGCCAATCCGATCGGGCGATCCAGGGACAACGGCTGGGTAGGGGCGTGGCAGCGTGCGCGGGTGGGCCGAACGCGCGTAAGAGTTGCGAGACACCTAAAGTCCGATAACATATATTATGTTGCGTTATGTATCGCGCCGGCTCGACCGCCTGCGACCCCAGCGTGCGCTCAAACGCTCGCACTCAAGCGCTTGGCGGCTCTGCGTCTGCCAAGTAGTGCCTCGGATCAAGCAGGAAATGTTCGGCCGCGACCGCGCGTTGTTCGCCCGCCACCAGGTCCTTTACGGCCAGTTGCCCCGACTCGGCCAGCTCTGAACCGACTACGATCGCGTATCGGGCTCTCCGGGCGGCGGCCTGCTTGAACTGCTTGCCAACGCTTATGCGCCTGTACGAGAAGTCAACATGCAAACCCTTGCGGCGCAAGCGGCCGACAACCTCCAGCACCTGGCTAAAAAGACCCGCGTCGGCGTCGACTACGAAGACGTCGAGTGACTCGCGTGGCTCCGGCAGCCGATCGAGCTGACGTAGCAACTCCAGCACGGGCGCATCACCCATGCCAAACCCGGTGGCCGGGACGGCGGGCCCGCTGAGCAACTTGGTCAGGCTGTCGTAACGGCCGCCACCCAACAGCGCCCGCAGCGCGAGATCCCGTGCACTGACCTCGTATACAGGACCGGTGTAGTAAGCGAGGCCGCGTACGACCTTCAGGTCAAAGCGGCAATAGTCGCGAATTCCGAACGCGTCCAGGTATTGCCACAGACGCGCGAATTGCCCACATGCCTCGGGAGCGCTCCCGGGATTATCCTCGGATTGGGCAAGTGCCAGGGCGTGTTCAAGCGTCGCCGCGCCAAGCAGTTCCTGGGCCACCGTTGCCGGGACGCGTGGTGCGAACTCCTGGTCCCATTCCTGGGCGAACGCTTCGGGATTGAGCCGGTCGGCGCGATCGAGTAACGCGAACGCCCTACCGACTTGTTCGGGAGCGATCCCGAGGCTTGCCAGCGCTGCCGCCGCAATCGGACGGCTGCTGACCCGGACGACGACTTCTTCGGCTGTCAGGCCCACCTGCCGCAGGAACTCGACTGCGACGGCTATGACCTCGGCGTCAGCCAGAACGTCGTCAACGCCGAGGATGTCGATGTTCCATTGAAAGAACTCACGCAACCGGCCGCGCTGGGGCTTTTCGGCGCGGCACATCCGCGGGATGCTGAACCACTTGATCGGGCGTGGCAGCGCGTTGGCGCGCGCGGCGACCATCCGCGCCAAGGTGGGCGTCATCTCGGGGCGAATAGCGAAGCTGCGGCCGCCACGATCTTCGAAATTGAAAAGCTCCGAGACGATGCCTTCGCCGCTTTTCAGCGTGTAGAGGTCGAGAAACTCGAAGATCGGTCCCTCGTACTCCTCGAAGCCGAACGACTTCGATACGCGGCGCCAGGTGTCGAAGAGCCAGTTTTGCAGGCGCATGTCCGCCGGGTAGAAGTCGCGCATACCCGGTGGTGTCCGGATTTTCATCCGCGCTCCTCCAGATCCGGGAGTGGGATGCCGCGCAGGTCGGTCGCGGGCGACGGTGGCCCCCCCGCCGCGCGCTTGCGGCGCGACTTCTGTCGGGCCCCCATTTTGGCCCGCGCGCTGCGGCCATTGCGGCCGGCGACGTGGCGGCGTTTTTTGGCGGCCAGTTGCTGCTCCATGTGCTCGGTCAACTGAGCGGGGGTCGTGAAGTGGTGCTCCCAGCCATAATCACCGGAATGGTAGTCGCAGTTCTCCGCCGTATAGTCACGGCAGATCTTCGGACGGGTGTCGTAGATCCCACAGCGGTGGTCCGGGAGCAGGTGGCGACAATCCGTTTCGATGTAGATGTGCCACGTGCCGCCCTCGACGAACACCGAGATGCCGTCGTGCAGAAGGTACCAGCGAATATCGTCGAAGTCCTGCCGGTCCTCCGGCGTTTCGATGGGCAGCGCGATGTAGCGGCAACACGCCGCCGTACAATGCTCACACAGGATTCCTGGCATCATCACCCTCTTGTTTCAGGCTAACGGCCGCCCATGTTAGCACACTTGTCGGGCCGCTGCGCGTGCCCGCACCGCTCACATCGTCGTCGCCGCTCAGTCCGTGACCGCTGGCCGCGCAGCGGCGCGGTTGGCGGACGGGCCGGGCAACGCGATGGTCGACATCGCCAGGTAGGCCAGAGCGATCGCGATGCGCATGTAGTCCGCACACGCCCGCAGGAGATGACGCTTGAGGCCCACATCGTCCCGCGGCACGCTCGGCAGGACATGGGCCTCGACGACGAACCACAGGCTCAGGTCCGCTAGCAGGATCGTGGCGATCATCAGCAGGGTCAGGCCGCGCAGCCAGGAGCGCAGGTTGACATGCCGGCGCAGCGCACCTGCCAGGTTGAACAGCAGCCCGAGCGCGATGAGCGCGGCGACAAGGAAGGCCCGAGCCGCGTTGCCGCTACCCCCCTGCCGCCGCATGATGACCAGCAGGCACGCCCCTCCGACCAGGAGGGTTGCATTGAGCGCGCGTCGTCCGCTACTGGCTGACAAGCTTGCGCTCCCGCGGCCGCCCATTATCTAGTGTACATACAATCAGCCGCATATATATATTAATTCTAGTAGAACCGCGTATTACGGTTATTCCGTATGATCCTTCATCTCTTGGTATCCGATATTACTGTGATTATCGATCTATTGTACATATTCTAGTCACCCAGGCAGGTGCCCACGTCGCGGGCCATGGCCAGCAGCGGGTCGTCCAGGGCCACCGTGCGCTGCTGGTTCGCTACGGACTCGAGCGGCACCGTTCCAAGCCGCCCCGCCCGCATGACCACCATCTGGTTGAAGGTCCGCGCCGCCAGCAACTGGAGGGCCTGGTGCCCGAACATGGTCGCCAAGACGCGATCGAAGGCAATCGGTGCACCGCCGCGCTGCACGTGCCCCAGGATCGTGGCCCGGGTCTCGAGCCGCGTCAGGGCGGCGATCTGCTCGGCCAGCACGACGCTGACGCCGCCCAGCCGTACGGGGTCAGGACTATCGTGCACGATCTTGTCCACCACCTGCTGCCCGCCCTGGGGCCGAGCGCCTTCCGAAACAGCAACCAGCGTGAAGCGTTTGCCGCGTTTCGAGCGCTCCTGGCACGTCTTGCACACTAACTCGATATCGTACGGCAACTCTGGGATGAGAATCACGTCGGCCCCGCTGGCCAGGCCCGCATGCAGGGTCAGCCAGCCGGCGTTACGTCCCATCAGTTCCACCAACATCACGCGGTGATGACTCGAAGCGGTCGAGTGGATGCGATCCAGACACTCGGTCGCCGTCTGTACCGCGGTGCTGAACCCGAAGGTGATCTCGGTGTGCATCAGGTCGTTGTCGATGGTCTTGGGCACGCCGATGCAGGGGATGCCGTGGGAGATCAGGTTGGCGGTGCCGGACATCGTTCCATCCCCGCCGATGCAGATGATGGCGTCGAGGCGGCGCTCGCGGACGTGTTCGAGGACGCGCTGCGTGACGTCTTCGAAAACGGGGTTGCCGTCCTGGTCGTGGCTGGTCGCGAAGCGGGTTGGGTCAGCCTTGTTGGTGGTTCCGAGGATGGTCCCCCCGACAGTCAGGATATTTGACACATCCCTGGTTTCGAGGGGGCGCATACGGTTACGGATGAGGCCCAGGAAGCCGTCCTCGATGCCAACGACCTCGAGCCCCAGTTTCAGGATGGCCGCCTTGGTCACAACGCGAATGACCGCGTTCAGACCAGGGCAATCGCCACCGCCGGTCAGGATCCCAATGCGTGAGATCTGAGCGGAGTCGCCAGACACGAGCCACCTCCCAATAGCAGGCAGTCAAAGGGTCAGTTTCAACGCGCCAAGTGTAGCCGTGATCGACCTGCACGGGGATACCCCGGCCGAGCGCGCCACCGGCGCGTTGACGGCCCGGCTACGGCGGCGGCGGCGTATGAGTCCAGTCGGGAAAGACGCGCGGCGCCAGCGACCTGTTTGGGTGGTCGCTCAAGTGTGCAGGCCACCGTCGACCAGGAAAACCTGGCCGGTGATATAGCTGGCCCCGGGGCCGGCGAGGAAAGCCACGACCGCAGCAACCTCGGCCGGCAATCCAAAACGCTGCATGGGCACGATCGCCTTGACCTGTCCTTTCAGCTTCTCCGGCAAGGCATCGGTCATGGCGGTTTCGATGAAGCCGGGGGCCACCGCGTTGCACGATACGCCGCGCTTGGCCACCTCTTTGGCCACGGCTTTGGTCATGCCGATTAGTCCGGCCTTGGCGGCGGAGTAGTTGGCTTGGCCGGCGTTTCCGCTGACTCCCGAAACGCTGGAGATGTTGATGATGCGACCACGCCGGGCGCGAACCATGTGCCGGCAGGCGGCGCGTGTGGTCCAGAAGGCCCCCCGCAGGTTGGTGTTGATGACCTCGTCGAACTGGTCGTCTTCCATGCTCATGATCAGGCCGTCGCGGGTGACGCCGGCGTTGTTGACCAGGATGTCAAGCCGGCCGAAGCGCTCGACGGTCTCATCAACCACGCGATCCACGAGCGTCCGGTTCGTGACGTCCAGCGTGGTCGGCACGATGCGCTCACGCACTGCCGGTTCATCGCGGATCCACTGACGCAGGGTATCCAGGTCGCGGGTGGCGGCGATGACCGTAGCCCCTTCGCGTGCGAGAACCTGGCAGATGGCCCGCCCGATACCGCGCGAGCCGCCGGTCACGATCGCCACCTGCTCCTGCAAAGTCATGAAAAACCTCCCGGCCGGGCTTCCGCCTGTTCCAGGCTGGACAACTTGCTCACATTCGTGATCTGCATTCTACGGTCAATCTTCCGCATTAGGCCAGTGAGCACCCGATTTGGGCCCACTTCCCAGAAGGCGGTGCAGCCGTCAGCGATCAGTCGTTCCACGCACGCCTGCCAGCGTACCGGATTGAACACCTGCCGGTAAAGAGCGCTGCGGATCGCGGCCGGGTTCGCATGATACTCGGCATCGACATTGGCGATCACGCGGACCCGCGGCTGATTGATCGTGCAGTCTTCCAGCACTGGACGTAGGCCTTCCGCCGCCGGACGCATCAACTCACTGTGAAACGCCCCAGCGACATCGAGCGGGATGGCCCGCGCGTCGAACTCCTCGGCCAGCTCGAGGGCCGCCGCACACGCTGCTTTTTCACCCGAGACGACGATCTGGCCCGGGCAGTTGAAGTTGGCCGGCTGCAACAAGCCCTGCGGCGAAACCCGCTCGCACAGCGCCAGAGCCCGCTCCTCGTCAACGCCCATCAGCGAGACCATGCCGCTCGGATTCTGCGCGCAGGCCTGCTGCATCAGGCGGCCGCGCTCGTAGACTACCCTCAACGCGTCGCGGAAGGAAAGCGCACCGGCCAAATGCAGGGCCGTGTATTCGCCCAGGCTGAGTCCCCCCATTGCCGCGAACGTCTCCCGGCCGAACGTGCCCGCGTCGGCCGCGGCACGGTACAGGGCCACGCTGGTCGTAAAGATGGCCGGTTGCTGGACATCGGTCGCGTTGAGCCGCTCGGCCGGTCCCTCGAAACACAGTCGGGACAGCTCAAACCCCAGGATGCTGTCGGCCTGCGCAAAAGTCTCCGCGGCCACGGGGCACCGCTCCGCCACGTCCTGGCCCATACCCACGAGTTGGGCCCCCTGTCCGGGGAAGATGGCGGCATTCCAGCTCACGCTATACCCTCATCAAGAGCGACCCCCAGGTCAACCCGGCCCCGAATGCCACGAGCATCAACAACTGCCCCGGCCGGATGCGCCCCGCCTGACGGGCTTCGTGCAGCGCGATGGCCACGGAGGCGGCGGAGGTGTTGCCGTACCGGTCGATATTGACCACGACCCGCTCGGGCGGCACGCCAGCGCGCTTGCACGCCGATTCGATGATGCGCAGATTGGACTGGTGCGGCACGACCAAGGCGATGTCAGCGACCGTTACGCCGGCTTCGCTGGCTGTCTCCTGGATGATCTCGTGCATCTGCGTGACGGCGAACTTGTACACCTCGCGCCCGCTCATACGCATGTAGTGCAGCCGTTCGTTCACGGTGCGAGTCGTCGCCGGCTCGGCCGCTCCGCCGGCCGGGACCCAGATAAGCCTGCCCCTTGCGCCATCGGCGCCCATCCGGGCCGCCAGCACGCCGCGCTGCGGATCGTCGCTCCGCCGCAGGATGGCTGCGCCTGCCCCGTCGCCGAAGAGGATCGCCATCGAGCGCTCTTCCATGTCGGTGATGCTGGTCAGGTACTCGGCACCGACGACCAGGGCCCTGTCAGCCATCCCGGTGTGGATGTACTGGGCAGCGGTGGTCATGCTCCAGACGAACCCGCAGCAGGCCGCCGCGATATCGAAAGCCGGAACCCAGCGGCAGCCGAGCGCCGCTTGCAATTCGCAGGCGGTCGCGGGGAGTTGGTGCTCAGGCGTAATCGTGCCGCAGATGATCAGATCGATGTCCTGGGGAGTAAGCCCGGCGTCAGCCAACGCCGCCCAACTGGCCTTTGTTGCCAACGGCAGCGTTGTCTCATCCGGCCGTCCCAGGCGTCGCTCGCGGATACCGGTACGCTGAACGATCCAATCGTCCGAGGTATCCAGACGCTGGGCCAGGTCGTCGTTGGTCACAACACGATCGGGAATGCCAAGGCCGGTCCCGGCGATTTCCACGCCCCACGCCAGCTTCATGCGGCGTCCTCGCAGCGCTGGGCCAACTCGTTGGCGATGATGCCATTGAGGTTAGCGTGATACTGCTCGGCCGCAACGCGGATACCGTTGCTGATGGCGCGGTGGTCACTACGGCCATGGCAGATGATGGCCACGCTGTTGACGCCTAACAACGGAGCCCCGCCATACTCCGCGAAATCATGGCGTTTCCAGATCCGATCGACGATCGGCTGGAACTGCCGCACCATCTCTGCCCCTTCCTGCTCGAACTCGTGTGCGATGGTCTTGAACAAGCCTTCGGCCAGTCCTTCGGTGAGCTTCAAGATCACGTTGCCGACGAAGCCGTCGCATATGAACACGTCGCAGTTGCCCGCAAACAGGTCGCGTCCCTCAACGTTGCCGAGGAAACGCAGGGCGCGGTCACGCTTCATCAGGTTGCCGGCCTCACGCACCAGCGGGTTACCCTTCATTTCCTCCTCGCCGATCGAGGCCAACCCGACGCGCGGCTCAGCTACCCCCAGCACCGTCCGGGCATAGCAGCTTGCCATGTGCGCGTATTCGTGCAGATGGTGTGGCTTGGGGGCCACGTTAGCTCCGACGTCGCAGATCAGTACCGGACCATGAAAGGTGGGCATCACCACGGCGATCCCCGGCCGCGAAACGCCCTTGATCGTGCGAATGCGCAACTGGCACGCGGCTGCCAGCGCGCCGGTGTTCCCCGCCGAGATCAACGCGTCGATTTCGCCCTTGCCCGCGGCCGAGGCCATGCGCACGATGGTGGAATCCCGCTTCTGGCGCAGGGCCTCCACCGGTGATTCGGTCATCTCGATGACCTGTGTGCACGGATGAACGCTGATGCGCGGATCGGTCAGCTCGAGTTCGCGACACTCCGCCTCGACGCGCTCTTTGAGACCAAAGAGCACCAACTGGTCGTCGTCCGCGAGGAATCGCAACCCCTCGGCCGCACCACGGACGATCTCCCGGGGTGCGTGATCGCCGCCCATCGCGTCCACCGCGATTCGCATCGCTGCTACGACTCCTCCGTCGCCACCTTGACCGAGCTGTGCGCGTTGACATACCCACAATTGCCACAGGCCGCGTGCGACAGCTTGGCCTGACTGCATTGGGGGCAAGCCATTAGCTGAACCGCGACAAGGGCGTGATGCGAGCGCCGCGTGCGCTTACGTGCCTTGCTTTTCCGTCTTTTCGGGAGCATGTCCACTCCTGCTGCTGCAAACCCCGCGGCGATCAGAGCCGGCACCGCGCCGCTCCACGCAGGCCGCACCGCGCTCGGTCGCCCACCGTACCGCAGAAGAAGTCAAAGCTATGCTGCCGGGCTCTGTATGTCAAGTTCCAAAAGGCGCTTGCGGTCGTCCCAGGCTCGGGGCGCCGCTCACGCGCGGTGGTGGATTCTCCCCGTCGGCGCCTGCCGCACCTACGCCCGAAGCGCATCAGCACGCAGACAACGGGCGCTATTGGGAGCGCGAGCTCCCACGGCCATCGCCCGGTTGTGCGACACCTGTCACCGCTGCTGTTCGTTCTGTCCTTGCACAAGCCGCTGATGTGAGTGTGTGCCGTTCGTCGATCTGCGCTACTGCGCGCCGACCCGCCGACGGAACCTCGGATCCCTGCCTGTGACCCCGATGTCCGCGGCCAGATCATCCAGGATCTCATCCAGCCGGGATTCGCAGTCGTAGGTTCCATGCCGCAACTGCCGGCGCACAACGGAGACCTTCTCGATGCGAACCTCGGGCAACAGACGGATCCGGGCGAGCAGCGCGGTATGACGCGGCACCGGGCCCGCTGGCCCCAGCCGCAGTGCACGTGACTTCGCACTCATGATAAACAGTGCCTCGACTCCAGGTCGCTCAAGGAACTTCCGCTCGCCAGCCTTGAGCGCCCTCGGAAAATCCCACGTCAATAATTATCGGCTGGCCGAACCTCGGGGCTTGAATGCACTGGGGCCGTTCGCTGATTGCCGCGCAGATTCTGCGTGCTTCGGTGCATGACTCCCCCTGATTGGCTCATCGATACGCCAGTCGAATGGCGCATCATTAAAGGCGACAGATGTGTCGTGTTGGTTACGCCTCGCCACCGGGCAGCTGGTTCTGTCGGGGTTTGGTCAGCTTGAACTCGCCGACCTCGGTTACCTTGCGGTAGCCCATGTAGAGCACCACGTCCAACACTTCCGTCCAGGTGGGGAACGGCCGGTTGTTGGCCCGTTTGTATTCGTCCATCGCCATGATGAAGGCCAATTGCTCCTCATTCATGTGGCCTTCTTCGGCAGCGCGGCGATAGTCAGTACGCCGGCGTCCCGGACCGCGACGCCGATCGTATTGCGAACGACGGTCTGTTTCACCACGTCTATCGCCATGCTGGCGCCGCTCGACCGCTGGGGTGGCCGGCATGTCGGCGTCGTGCTTCGCGTCGGCTGTCGGATGCGGGATCTCTGTGCTCATACCGATGCTTATCGTCGCCCCGGCAGCCCTAGCTGAAGCGACCGCCCCCCCTGCTCAGATCGGCCCCGCGCACGGGCGTGCACCAGGAGCACCGCCCGGCAGCGGATGCGCTAGTCGTCGTCGTAGTCGTCGTCGTAATCGTCGTCGTCGTCGTCGTAATCGTAGTCGTCGTAGTCGCCCTCGTCATCCATGTCGGTCGGATCACCATCGTCGGCATCGAGGCCAAGGTCGGTGTCGCCCCGCAGACCGAGCACGTCCTCTTCGGGTGCGGGCCGATCAGCGTCTGCGGCTTCTCCCGGCTCGAAGCCCTGCCTCTCTTCGGCAAACTCATCGGAACCCAGAACCAGTGTCATTTCCGGATCGACCCTGGCCTCAGGCGAGCGCTGTGGCTGAGACATCTTCAGACTCCTGACTAAACCCAGCTTCTTCCCACGGCGCGGGAAGATAGCGACATCGGTGAATTCGTCAACCCCCGAATCCGAGGGTTTTTGCAGCTCCCGCAAACGACCCCGGGTGCGTGACACTTGCGGCGGGAGTTTTGGGTATGATTCAGGCGGGTTGGCCCCGGAAGGCGGGGTCGGGCGGTTGGGCGCGCTTCAAGGAGGAAGCTGATCATGCCAGCGAGGACGACACGTGAGGAAGCTCGGGCG
>JAHJAR010000083.1 GCA_018814045.1 Planctomycetota bacterium
CAGACTGCCCATCGCTGATGCTTGTTCATGGATGCTCTCCCGGATGTGTACGTTGTCGCTCAACCGGCATGCCGCACTCCGGGCAGCGGCCGCTGCCGTTGCCGGCCAAGACGCAATCGCGCGATGCGTAGCGTGCGAGGACCATGCGGGCACGTTCCTGCCGCGTTTCAGGCGTGAATCGGCACGAGATGAAGTGGACGCCGCGTGCGTAAGCGGCGCCCGCTCCAAGGGTTCCTCAAATGGTGGCGGTCGGACTTGAACCGACGACCTTCGGATTATGAAGCCGATGCTCTGACCAGCTGAGCTACGCCACCGGCGAGCGGTGCCCGGGTTGCTGCCGGCACAGCCGCGTCGCGTCACGCGCGCAGTATATCACCCGCGGGGGCGCGGTAAAGGCCGGCGATGCGCGTCTTCGCAGGCGCGTGTGACCATACGTTTGTGGCACGGAGGCCCGGCTCGGGGATATTGGGCTGAGTTGCCGAGCTGGTGGGTTTTGGCAAGGAGGGCAATTCGGTCAGCGCGCGCTACAGTCGCAGCGGGGCAAGGAGGTGGTCGCGCCAGCCGGTACGGGGCCCGGCCGCTACATGTGTCCGTCCACACATTGTCCCGGCAGAGGTGCGACACACGCTCAGCTTTACGGGCGTCGCCGGGGAAGCACCGCCGGGACGGTCAAGTGGCTTCGCTCACTTCGACCGAGGCCCCGCGGCTGGGGTGCGTGCGGTGCAGCCTCGCGGCCTTGCCCGGCGGGGAATCGTAGTCGGCACGGACAGCCTGCTCGATCCGGCCGACGCTCGCTTCGCGCGTGAGTGCGACGACGCAGCCGCCGAACCCGCCGCCGGTCATGCGAGCACCGAGCACGCCGTCGACAGCCGTGATGATCTCGACAAGCTGGTCCAGCTCCTGGGAGGAGACCTGGTAGTCATCGCGGAGCGAACGGTGCGATTCGATCATGAGACGACCGAATTGCGTCAGGTCCGCGGCGCGCAAGGCGGCGGCGGCGGCGAGCGTGCGCTCGTTCTCCGACACGACGTGCCGGGCGCGCCTGGCCGGCAAAGGATCCATCTGCTCGATATGTGCGCGGACGGCGTCGAGCGAAACGTCACGCAACGCGCGGACCTGCGTGTCGCGTCGGCGAAAGTACTCGACCGCCTGCCGACACTCCTGCTGTCGACGGGCATATTCGCTGGTCGCCAGCTTGTGCCGGACGCCCGAATCGATCACGACGAAAACGTGCTCGCCGAGATCGCAGGGGATGTGCTGGAACTCGCGGCTGCGGCAGTCCAGCAGGAAGGCACACCCGGGCTCGGCCAGTAGCGAGACCGACTGGTCCATCAAGCCGCAGGGAACGCCGGCAAAATCGTGCTCGGCCCGGCGAGAGAGGTCGATCAGTTCGTTGGGCTGGAGCGATATGCCGGCCATTTCGCTGAGCGCCAGCGCGGCGGCGTTCTCGAGGGCGGCGGAGCTGGAGAGTCCGCCACCGGGGGGCACATCGCTTCGGATCAGCAGATCGAAACCATTGAGCCGTGCGTCTCGTTGTCGGAGCAAGGCGGCGACGCCGGCAACATACGCCGTCCAGTGCGGGAAGTCGTCGGCTAGCCAGCCGTCGATCGGCCAGGTTCGCTGGTCATCGAACTCGGTGGAGTAGGCGCGGACGGCATGGTCTTTGCGCGGGGCAACCGCAACCCAGGTCTCCTGCTCGGTCGCGATCGGCAGGACGAAGCCATCGTTGTAGTCGGTGTGCTCGCCGATGAGGTTCACGCGGCCCGGGGCGCGGGCAACGACCGCGCACGTTCGTTGAAAGCGGGCCGAGAACCGGTCACGCAACTCAGACACGTTCATGTCCGCAACGTAAGCTTGGAGTGTGCGCGCGGCAAGGGGCGTCGCGTCAGCAGAGCAAGTGGCAGATCCCACTGCCGGGCCCGCCGCCGACCGCGTAGACGCCGCGCAGCGTGTTGAGCCGGCTGCTGGGCGTGGTGCCATCGGTGGCGTCGGGACTCGGCAGGTTGAATAGCGGACGGAAGATATCCTTGATCAGGTCGATGAAGTCAGTGGTCTGCACCGCGACGGCGAGCGACGTGAAGACAGTGGATAGCATCGCCTCGCCCCAGCGAACGACGAAATCGCGTTCCTCCTGCGTGTTGCTGGACTGCGTCCGCAGAGACTCCTTGGGCTGCTCGATCGTGGTGGTCGCGGCGTCGTTGTTCGATTTCTGATTGAGGCTGTTGAGGTCGCTGAGGCTGATGCCGGCACTGGCGAGCATCTGGAGAACTTCGGGGGGC
>JAHJAR010000084.1 GCA_018814045.1 Planctomycetota bacterium
CGGCCGTGGTTTTGCGCACTCCAACGGCCGGTACGGAGCCCGGCCGCTACACCTGGCAGTGCAAGTTCTATTCGTAATCAGCATGACCGCGTGTTCCGAGCCGCGACCGTAAGGAAGCGGTTGCGTAGAACCGCGTATGAATACACATGCAGGGACCCGCGCGGGGCCTCTGAGAAAGTCCGTGGATCGGCTCCAGGAGAATCGGGCACGCGCTACGGTTTCTTGGCCGCCGCGGGCTGAGTGGAGGCGCGCTGCTCCGCAGCCCGGCGTTGGGCGCGGGTCGGCAGGCGTTCCAACCCGGGCTTCAACTGGTTTCGGAAGATCAGGTCGATCGGGGCGCGGAGCTCGTCGATTCGGATCACCAGCTCGCGCACCTTGTCCTTCTGGCCCTGCTCGCGGGCGTGCGCCAGTTGCGCTTCGAGTGACGTCCAGACAGCGCGCTTCCGCGTCACGATCTGCCGGGCGCGTTCCTGCGACTTCTTCAGTAGCGTCTGGGCCTGCTGCGCTTGGTCTTCGTTGAGCTTGTACCGCTCGATGAACTGCCGCACGTAGCGCGCCCACATGCTCTCGTGGCGCTGCATCGCGCCGCGGATCGAAATCGTCAACATGGCCATCTCGCGTCGCAGGCGCTGCTCCTCCGTTTCATACGGCCTGTCGTATGTCTCGCCGGCGTTCCGCATGCGAAGCGTCGGTCCCCACTGCCGTTTGCCGCTCTTGACGTCCGCGTCCCATTGCTTCCGCGAACAGATGTCCTCACCATTCCAGATCAACCCCTCACCCATCTTGACGGGCCGGTGCTGCGGTGAGATGCTCGAACCAGGCTCGACACCCATGTCGGCTAGTGTGAACCGCTTTGGATCGTCGGGCTCATTCAGGACAGCCGATTTTACACGTATGCTCTCGACGAGCTTGCCGCGGTCATAATAGTCGGCCGTTTCGGGTAGCCACACGTCACCGTGCTGCTTCAGTGAACAGACGACCTCGTGAATCACCTCATCTCCAATCTTGAACTCGATCCGTTCCGCGTTCCAGCCCTTCTCGGGGTTGATGTACCAGATCGTCTTCTGGCCGAGCTCGTATGTCGCAGTGACCTTGTGCATATCACCAAGCTGTTCTTCCTCCCAGCTTGCTGCTCCCAGATGTGGTATATCCCAAAGTGCAGCGAGGCCCACGTCATTCGCCATGTTGTAGGTCGAAGGACAAGACCCAACGGAACGAATGTCCTTCATGAAACCCAGAAGCGAATTCTTCATAGCCCCACCCCACCACCTCGCGCTTGTCCCGGTTTCTTGAAATAGCCAGAGACCGTCAGCGTTCGTCAGGTAGCTCTGGGGGTACTTTGTTGTTCCGCGTCCAGTGGCGAGGTCATAGCGAGTCCAGCCGTCCTGATCTCCGCGATTCTCGAATATCACGTCACCATTTCTGGCCAGGCGTGAAACGTACGACCAGCGGCGTTCCTTCTCTCCGCGGAGTTGGCGCACCTCCCACTCTACGCGTCCACTCACGATCGACTTGCGCGTCTGTTCAAGTGCCTGCAGCGCACGTGGGACGTCCCTGTGATCCTGTCCATGCGCAGAGGTTATGAGAACAAGTAGTCCAATCACGCAGGTAGGGTTCGATCCATGTCGCGTTCCTACCGAGCGCACCGAATCCACCATTGCGGAGAAGGGAGTATGCCTCCCTCTAATCACTCGCCACATTGGAAGCCTTGGGCAAACTCGGTCATCTCTGACGTCTGGAACTCGCGCCAGGCACACGGTAACTCCGTCTGCAAACACCTATTCTTCTGAGGATCATATGTAGCGCAGTCGGACGTACCACCTCCTGCCATCATGCACTTCTTGATAATGGCGCACGGCACCTCATCACCGGCGGCCATGCGGTACCCTTCATTGGCGCTGTTGGAGTATTCCCAGTCAAAGTCCCCGGTCTCGCAGGTGACGTGCGTGGTTCCGCCGGTGACCTTGCAGTCGCAGGACGTTCCTACTTTCGCGCATGAACAACCACCACCTGCCTGTGGCGAGCAACCCGGGCAACTGACGTTGACCACCCATCCACAATCGATCGGCGGGGCCAAGCATATGGCCGGCACGAGACCGAAAACCAGAAGCGCCGCTAGGACAGTTGTTGCTCGCATGGTGCATCTCCTTTGGGCTGCTCCGCAGTCAGTCAATCTATCACCGAAACCAGGAACCTGGTCTTTCGATCCTTCGCGTCCGTGACCCAAACCGCCGATGTTCGCGGGCCGCCATCCGCCGTCACTGATACGGTCACCGTAAGTCCATCCGGACTGCCCCCCAACCGGAGGGTATCAGACTCGGCGTTGATGCGCATGATCGGCGCGCTGTCCCCGTCGCGCCCCACGAAACGCACGCTGACTTTAGTGCCACGGCGGACAAAGACATGTGCCGGCACCGGTCGCAGAGCCGCGACGCCGGTGGCCCGCACTGTCAGACTGAACTCCGGACGCCAGGGGTCATCGGTAGTAATGAACGCGCGTCCGACATTCTCCCCGTGCGGCAGGCAGGTCTTGTCCACGTGCAGCGCGATCTCGGTTTGACCGGACTCGTGTTCGTAAACTCCCGCGTTGAGCCAGCGGGCGTCGGTGCGGGGCTCGCCGACGATGGCAGCCGTCTCCGAGACGAAGACGACCGTCTTCACCTGGCCGCTCGCCTCATCGTCCAGGTCGACCTCCTCGAACGAGACGGACTCCGGCGAGTATGTATACGTGGCAAACCCCTCGTACGTCAGGAATGCGGTGTGCATCGCGCCCGTGGTCAGCAGGACCTGGATTTCCACGGATTGTTCGCCCAGCCGACCACCCACCTCCAACACGCCATCCAGTTCCATGGTCGTGCCGGGTTCGACCAGCCGATTCGTGTATGCGACCCGGTCCAGGCCCATACACCCGCACGGCGACCGGACGGCCGCAATCGTCACGGCCTGCGCAGTTTGGTTCGCAAATGTCGCCGTGAACGGGATCTCGGAGTGCCAGGGTTGCCGGCCCAGGTCCATTTCCAGCGGGTCGAACCCTACGAAAGACTCGAGCGCTGGAGGTGAGACGAATTCTGACTCATTGGTCGGGGGGGCATACACGCCCTCTCGCCGCGAGGAACCGAGCAAGTAAGCGCCAACCACAGCGACGATGACAACGGCAACCCCGACCCACTGACGAGCATTCATCGGCACCCTCGGCTTTTACGAGCGCAAGACAGCCGTGCCCCGCATGCACTTGTTACTTTTGAGTATAGCACAGGTTGTCGGAGTGTCAAGGTTATCGGCAATGGTCTCAGACGCTCGGGTAACCGTCAGTATAGTGGGTAGTATCGGCGTCCCGCCGGTGCGTATGGTGCTCTCCCACCGCCGAGACGCCGATGCTCCCCAATTACCCACCATGCTCGCCGTTTACCCGCAATTCTGACGGCCACCGGCTTCAATCGCCGCGCACAGTGCGGCAACATCACCGAGTTGCGCGCCCAACTCCGCCGGCACAATGCGGCAGGCGGCCAGCGCGGCGGGCAACGCTTCGCGCTGCAACTCCTCGCGGGCCGGCTGCGACAGGAAGTCACCCAACCGCACGGCCAGCGCGCCGAGGACCACGATCTCCGGATTCAGCAAATCCAGCAGGATAGCCAATCCGCGCCCCAGGTAGCGTCCGGCTTCCGCCAGCACGGCCTGCGCATCCGCATCGCCCGCCCGCGCCAGTTCGCCCAACTCGCGCGCGCTTATGCCGTCAGCCTGCCAGCGCTGCGGATAACGCAGCGTTGCCAAGCGCGCTATCCCGGTACCGGAGCAACAGCCTTCCCACGAGCCAGCCTTGCCGTACGCCGCGGGTCCAGTCTCGGCGACGCGCACGTGGCCGACTTCTCCCGCCAAATCGCAGCAGCCGCGATACAGGCGGCCATCCAGAATCATACCCGCACCGAGCCCTGATCCCAGCGTCAGAAACACAACATTGCGTGCCCCGCGCGCGGCGCCGAAATACCACTCCGCCAAGGCGCCCGCGTTGCCGTCGTGCTCGATGTACACATCCAAGCCAGACTGTTCCGCCAGCAGTTGCTTGAGTGGTACATCGTCCCACCCGGGCAGGTTAGGCGGCGAGTAAATGATCCCCCGCCCGATGTCCAGGGGACCGCCAATCGAGACTGATACGCAGCGTGGAGGACGCCCCTGCTCCGCGCCCCGCGCGCGAATCGTCTGCACAGCGCTGACAATCTCGGCGAAGGTCGCCTCGAACCCGCGCTGCGGTTGCGTGGCGAGTTCGACGCGCTCGAAGATCTGCCCCCGGCAATCGCCCAAGACGACCGCGGTCTTCGTCCCGCCGACGTCGATTCCGAGGATGAATTCAGTTGCCTGCACCGCTGCCCTCATTCCTGCTGGCAGATGTATGGGACCCGACCAGCAAGCATCGCGTCAAATGCCTCGAACGCACCACGCGATACATGAGAACACTGTAACCTATCCCACAACCCTTGTGGTACCGGCATCTTGCCAGTGGAATCACAGGCTGGAAGCCTGTGCCACAAGTTCTGTGATAGGTTCTACTCTGGTACTATGGCGGGGGCCATCATTGACTGGATGGAGGGGAACGACGATGTGCTTCCGTACACTTCGCACGCCGCGCTGGCGCTGGTTGGCACTCTTTACGGCGCTCGCCGCGGCGCCCGGCACCACGAGCATGCTCGTTGCTGGCGAAGGACCGCCTGTCTACGAGATCTACTACAAGCACCTGCTGAAGAACACCACCAAAGAGCCGCTCGAGCACGTGCGGGTCTACCTGCCAATCCCGCAGACCGTGCCCTGCCAGGAAGTCCGCAACTACCAGATCGAGCTGTGGGGACAGGATTTCGCCACAACCGAGCAGCGCGACGAATTCGGCCAGCCCTTGGTGCGCATCACGATCCCCACCATCCCCGCCCTGGAGCAGGTCGAAGTCGGATTCTCGTGCGATGCGGTGCTGCGCAAGGTCGCCCCCGTCGAGCTCCAGCCGGACAACGTCGGCACGCTTGCCGACATCCCCGCCGAGATTCGTGCGACCTACACGGCGAACGTGGAGAGTATCTACAATCTGACCGACCCCGACATCCAGGAGCTGGCGCGAGGTTTCAAGGCGCAACACGCCAACTTGCTCGAGCGGATGCTGGCGATCCACGATTTCGTCGCCGGCGAAGTAACGTACGCGCGCGGCGGCGGCTGGGACGCGGCCCCCAAGGTTCTCCGTCGCAAGAGCGGCAGTTGCTCTGAGTTCACGTTTCTCTTCTGCGCTTTGTGTCGAGCCGCGGATCTGCCGACGCGCATGGTTGGTGCCTCAAAGCTGCGCCGGCAGGTGCCGCCCACGTATCACGACACGATCTGGCACCGCTGGGCCGAGGTGTATCTGCCGCCCCACGGCTGGGTCCCGGTCGATCCCACCGCCGACCTCGGCCAGCCACCCCGGCGTACTTACGTTGGGGCGCAAAACTCCGACGTGCTCGTGGTCACCAGGCTCGGCGGCGGGGGCACGTTCGGCAAGCAGTACCTCGGCGCCAACTCGCACTACCGCCAGTTGCGGCGCGAGCGGGTCTTCGTTTGGTCACGCGGGGCGCGCGACGCGTTTGTCAAAGCGGACGCACTTGCTCAGCGTGCGCCCAACGAAGCGTGCGAAGCGCTGCGCAGTGTAGCCCGGAGCTTCCGCGATACGAAGTGGGGCCGACTGGCCAAGAGCCGCTTGGACGAGTTAAAGACGGGCAGCCGGCCGACCACGCGGGCCAACGACCCCGAATCGGAGCGGCTCTGCCGGAGTTGGCTCACGCTGGCCCGAACGCTGGCCCGCAACGGTGATGCCGCCGCCGCCCGCAAGTACTACAAGCGCATCGCCGACAAGTACCCCAACAGCACCCAAGCCGCGACCGCGCGGGAGGAACTGGACAAGCTCCAACCCTGAGTGCTGGATCCCGGGGGCACTGGGTGCCCGTCGGGGGGACAAAGCCCCGGCCGAGACGCAGTTCGCAGCCGAACAAGCATTCACAGAACGGACCGGCCTCTTTCAAACGCGGCCGTGGGCATAGCCGGCTTCGTACAGCGCGACCACGTTCTCCGGCGGGCTGACGGCCTGGATGTTGTGACACGGCGCCAGGATATACCCGCCGCGCGCCCCGAGCACGCGCAGGTTTGCAACGACCTCCGCCCGTACGTCCGCGGGAGTGCCAAACGCAAGCGTCTGCTGGTTGTCCACTCCGCCGTGGAAAACGACCAGGTCGCCGAAATCGCGTTTGAGCTCGGCCCGGTCCAGGCCCGGACAGCGCCACTGGATCGGGTTGAGCACGTCGATGCCAGCCGCGACCAGGTCCGGGATGATCGGGCGAATCGCGCCGTCGCTGTGGCAGAACACGAACACACCGGCTTGATGAGCCAGATCGATCATACGCTTCATACGCGGGATGAAGACCGTGCGAATGATCTGTGGCGAGAAGAGCAACCCTTCCTGCGAGCCGAAATCCTCCGCAACGTACGAGATCGTGATCTGCCCCGGCAGAGTCTCGTAGATGCGGCGGGTTTGCTCGTAGACCAGGTCGAACAACTTGTCCAGGCAATAGGCTACCAGTTCCGGCTTGGTCAGCAGATCGCGGTAGGCCCGTTCCAGCCCGCGCAGTTCGGTGTACACGAGAAACGGCTCGGAACCTCCGCCCTGGATGGGGTATTCCTCCTTCCCGTTCACCTGTCCCGGTAGCACGGTGTAGTCGAACCAGTCCGCCGTCGGCCAGGTGTAGTTGCGCTCGACGTCCGCGACTGTGTCGTGCTCGGCGAGCGGATGTCCAACACACTCGCGGTAGACGCCGCCGGCGTGGCGCACGTCCGCGCGCCGGCAACCGAAGCAGTCACAACCGGGCTTGAGCGCCGGCCCCGTGTACGCCGGCTGCACGGTGACCGGTCGATCGATGTGCAGCTTGCGAAACGCCGCCCATTCGTCCGCACAGCCGAGGTGGGCCAGCAGGCGCCGCGTGGCCTCGGGCGTCCCCCAGTAGTCCATCGGGACGCGGTCGGGCTGCTCGCGCCTCAGCACGGCCAGCCAGCGCTCGCGGGGCGTCAGCACGTCGCGCGGCATCGAATTCACTCCCGGCCCTCGGCGAACGGGTTGGCAGGACGGTGTCGCGGCCTTTGGAGCAGCCAAGTTGTCGCGGCCCAGAGTACGCTCACCAACCCGACCCGCACGAAGCTGGCGGTCAACGGGCCCGGCGCGTGCAGCGGCACCATCTGGTTCAGATAGTCCGTGAACGAGCCCATCGGTGTCAGATGGTGGCCCAGATAGAAATGGAGCAGCAGTGTAACTCCCAGCCACGCGACCCCGCGCCGCTCACCTTCACCAAGCCGGTGTTCGAGCACGTGCGCGGCCAACACAACGCACACCGGCGCCAGCGGCAGGAACAGGCGTGCCTTGTCGACTCCTCCGAACAGGAGCGCGAGCCCGAGCACGAGCAGCGTCAACCAATGCGGATTCCGACGCAGATACTGCCACGCCACCCGCCGGTCGCGCAACACGATCAATGGCAGCAACCCGAGCCCGCTGAAGACCGCCAGCAACATCCGCGGCCAGAACGCCGGCTCGCTCAACTGCGCGCGCAGCAACAGCGCAAGCGTCGCCAACCCTGAATAGTCGTTCACCGCCTCGCTCATGCTGCGCACCGCGACGAGCGCGCAGGCCGGCAGAACCAGCGTCAACGCCAGACAGAGACAGTCGGCCGCCTTGAGCCCGCGCTGCGTATGCCAGTAGTACACCCACACAACCGGCACGAGAAACAGCAGACTCTCCTTTTGCAGCACGCCCAGCGTCAACACAACCGGCAAAGCCCAGTATCTGTGCGTCACCATGAGGTACAGGACCGCCACCAGCAGGAGCTGCGTCTGGGCATCGATGTAGCTGGGGGAATAGAACGAGAACTTGATCGTCCAGAACACCCCGGCGTACAACAACACCCCCACCGCGCACGTGCTCCGCACGAACCCACTCGCCCGCAGCAGCCCGTACAGCAGCACCAGCGTGGCCCAGTTCGACAGCAAAGCCAGCCATTTGAAATCCCGCAGAACGTCCGCCGGTGACGAGCCCGGCATCAGCGACACCAGCCAGGGCGTGAGGACGCGCCAGCACCACGGCGCCGTATGGGCCAGTTCCGCGAGGCGTGGATCGCGCAGCGCCATCGACGCGTAGTGGATACCGTCGCTGTCGAATCCATCGTTGTGCTCGATCAGCGGCGTGTTCAGCCAGATTGTCCCGAGCAAAGCCAAAGGCAGGATGACCAGAACGAACACCTGGTGTTTCATCAGACCCCTCTGGTGGTCGCCATTGGTCGGACGGGCCGCACCGCGACTGGTCTCCCTATTGTAGTGTCTCACAATTACGACGTCTTTCCGAGCCGCGACCGTCGGGGAGCGGTTGCGTCAAGAACCGGTCGGCGCCGCCGGCAACCGGCCCCCGACGGTCGCGGCTCGGGTTTGAATACGATGCCGTAATTGTGAGACACCGCACTGTGCCGGTTCACACGATCAGCGAACGCCCGGTCATCTCCGGCGGGACTTCGAGCCCCATCATGGTCAGGGCCGTGGGCAGGACGTCCGCCAACCGCCCTCCTTCGTGCAGCCGGGCATCCTGGAATGCTTCGCCATACAAGTAAAACGGTACGTCGTACGTCGTATGCGACGTGTGTGGACCACCCGTCTCCGGGTCGATCATCTGCTCGCAGTTGCCGTGGTCGGCGGTAACAACCGCGCAGCCACCCATTTGCTGAATAGCGCCAAGCACGCTGCCCACACACTGGTCCACAACTGTGACGGCTTGCACCGCCGCGTTGAGCGAACCCGTGTGCCCAACCATGTCCGGGTTAGCGAAGTTGAGCACGATCAGATCGTCCACGCCGCTGGCAATGCGCTTGCAGGCCAGGTTCGCCACTTCGTACGCCGACATGCCGGGGCTCTGGTCGTACGTGCTGACCTTTGGTGATGCGACCAAGCCGCGCTCTTCGCCGGAAAACGGCTCCTCGCGGTAGTCATTGAAGAAGAACGTCACGTGTGCGTACTTCTCCGTCTCCGCACAGCGAAACTGCCGCAAGCCCAGGTCGGCGAGATACTCACCGGCGATGTTCTCCATCTTCGGTGGCTTGGGGAAGACGACCTTGACCGGCAGCGAGCTCTCGTAGGCGGTCATCGTGACATAGTACACGTCGAGCTTCTTGCCGCGCTGGAAGCCGAACTCCCGCTCCGCGCCGGTCTTGTCAACCGTGCGGTAGGGAAACGTATCCGACGTGAAAGCCCGCGTGATCTGACGGGGACGGTCGCCACGGAAGTTCCAGAACAAGATCGCGTCGCCGTCCTGAACCGTAGCCACCGGCGTACGAGCATTCTTGCTGATTATGGTCGGCTCGACGAACTCGTCGCCGTGCATGTTGGGCTCGCTGGGATTGGCATAGTAGTGCTCCAGGGCTTCGACCGCGCTGGGGGCAACGGCTCCCTCACCGCGCGTCAGCATCCGGTACGCCCGCTCCGTGCGGTCCCAGCGATTGTCCCGATCCATCGCCCAGTAGCGGCCGCAGACGCTGGCAACCTGTCCGCCGATACGCCGCAACTCATCCTCGATCTGCTCGATGTAGTGGATGCCGCTGGTCGGAGGCGAATCGCGCCCGTCGGTGAAGCAATGCACGTAGACCTGCTTCAAACCGTGCATGGCGGCTAGCCCCACGCAGGCAAACAGGTGCCCCAGGCGGGAATGCACGCCAACGTCGCTCGCCAGCCCCATCAGATGCAGGCTGCTCTTGCGGGCCAGACAGGTCTTGATGACGGCGACCAACTCGGCATTAACGAAGAAAGACCCGTCGTGGATGGTCTTGCTGATGCGCACCGTCTCCTGGTCGACCACGCGGCCGGCCCCCATGTTCTGGTGGCCCACCTCGCTGTTGCCCATCACCCCCTCGGGCAACCCCACGGCCAGACCACTCGTCTTGAGCAACCCGTACGGCCACTCGTTCCGCAGCATGCGGTCCACCGGTGGATCGGCCATGCGCACCGCGTTCGCGTGGTCCCACTCACGATGCGGATTCTCCCCCCACCCGTCACGCACTAACACCACGCAGGGCCGATGTTTCACCGAACCCGATCCCATGCGGATCCTCCAAGCGGCTCGCCCGGCCGCTCGCCGGCAGGGCAAATTTCCGCCCGCACCGGCAGACAACCACGCTTTCCGACGCCATAATATCGTCAGCGTCACGAGCCGACGACCGGTCGGCAACTCAGGTACGGACTCATGGCCCGGCGCCAATGACCTGTCTGTGCGCCGCGCGGCCCAAGGGAGACCACGGCGATGGTGCTGGAGAGCGGCCCTTCCGCGACCGACCGCAATTACTGGCTGGTGGTAACCATCTTCTTCTTCGGCTACGCCGGCTGGTTCGTCTACGACGGCAGTATCCGCTATCCCGAGAAAAACCGCAAAGAAGCCGCGCGCCATCTGCACGGCCTGGTCGAGGAACCACTGAACCTCGGCGAAATCCCCAGCAAGGGCGACTTCGACCAGCTCGAGGCTCTGGGACCAACCTCTCCGCAGCAAGTACGCGAGGCGTTCGGCGAGGCGATCAACACTCAGCGCGACACGAGCGGCGCCACAGTCGAGCAGTTCGCCAGTCTATACGGCATGGCCACCGTGAATATATCGGACGGTCGCGTACGCTCCATGAGTTGGACCGCCTGGGCCAAGTCCAAAGAGGAGATACGAGGACAATACTACTGGGCACTCATCCCGCTCATCCTCGGCCTGTACCCGCTCTCGAAGTTCTACCGCGCCGTCACGCTCCGCGTCCTGATCGACGACCAGAGCATGACCTACGCTGGTCGCCGAATCCCCTTCGAAAGCATGACCTCGTTGCGCGACTTCAACCCCAAGGGTTGGGTCGACCTGTACTACAAAGTCGCCGAGCGGGAATTGCGCCTGCGCATCGACAACCAGAAGGTGGCCAAGTTCGGCGAGATCGTCGAGGCAATCTGCCAAACCAAGGCCTTCCAGAACCCCGTTACGGCCGCCCTGGCGGAAGAGGCCGACGAGGCCGAGCAGCGGGACGATGCGCCAGACGCGGACGAACCCGGCGACAACAAAGGCTGCGACACGGTGTAGCAGTCCGCCAGACTGTGGTCCGAGCTACCCACCGTACCGAGCCGGTGACCGTGACAACGCCGAGCCACGTCCGTGGCAAAACCGAGCCGCAACAGCGGCAAGACCGAGCCGCGACCGTGAGGGAGCGGTTGCCAGAAGAACCGAACCGCAGACGTGTGGCCCACCTCTTCAGAGGTTGGGTACGCGAATTCGGTAGCGCGTGTCCCCCACGGCTGAAACCATGGGCCACCCAGTGGATGCACCCGCTTGCCGGGGGATGGTCCGCATGAGGTCAGCCCGCCCCGTCGGCAGCCCGACGAGGCCATGGAGGAGTCTGACGCATGAACACGCCGTTCTGGCTCGCTCGTCGTGTCTGCATCACGGGCGGGGCCGGCTTCCTCGGTTCCTTCGTCAGCGAGCGCCTACGCGCCGCGGGCGCGCCCCAGGACAACATGTTCATTCCCCGCCGCTGCGACTACGACCTCACCCGCGAGGCCGACGTCGCGCGGCTCTATGCCGATGCCCGGCCCCAAGTCGTCATCCACCTGGCCGCCGAAGTCGGCGGCATCGGCGCCAACCGCGATAACCCCGGCCGTTACTTCTACGCCAATCTGGCCATGGGCTTGCACCTGATTGAACAAGCCCGGCAACGCGGCGTGGAAAAGTTCATCCAGGTCGGCACCATCTGCGCCTATCCGAAGTTCACGCCCATCCCGTTTCGCGAAGAAGAGCTGTGGAACGGCTACCCGGAGGAGACCAACGCGCCCTACGGCGTCGCCAAGAAGGCCCTGCTGGTCATGTGCCAGGCCTACCGCGCCCAGTACGGACTGAACGCGATCTACCTGCTCCCGGTCAACCTCTACGGCCCGCGCGACAATTTCGACCTGGAGTCGTCCCACGTCATCCCCGCGCTGATCCGCAAGTTCTGGGAAGCGAAGGCGGCCGGCGCCGAGTCGGTCACGTTGTGGGGCGACGGCTCACCAACGCGTGAGTTTCTCTATGTCGAAGACGCCGCCGAGGGTATCGTCGCCGCCGCGCAGCGCTACGATGGCCCCGAGCCGGTCAACCTCGGCAACGGCCGCGAGATTCGCATTAAGGACCTCGCCGACATGGTCGCGCGTGAGGTTGGCTTCGTCGGCGGCATCACCTGGGACACCTCCAAACCCAACGGCCAGCCCCGCCGCTGCCTCGACGTCTCGCGCGCCCGCGAGCTGTTCGGTTTTGAAGCGCAGACCAGCTTCGAGCAGGGCCTCAAGCGGACCATCGCGTGGTACGCCGAACATCACGATGCGATCCTCGCCGGCCGGGATGTGCAGCACACCTGACCCGCCCCCCGGCAACAATCGCCCCTGGCTCGGGCGCGAGACACCGCTTCCCACGACGGCCGGGCGACTTCTATCCACATGGCTCGCGTGCTATACTGTGGTGAATGGGGGTCGCGCCCCGTATATGCCTCGTCCATTCTCGCAGGAGGAAAGACATGTCGTCCCGCTCGTGGCTTCTCGCACTCCGCGTCGCAGTCCTGGCACTGGCATGTTTGTTGGCCATCGGACTACTGGCCCCCGTTGGTTGCACAGGAGTGACAACCTCGGCGCTGCTGCCGGACATGGGCATGCAGAACGAGACTTCCTACACACAACCCGAACCGGAATCGTACGCCCTGAACGTGACCGTCGTCGGCCCTGGCAGCGTTGTGGAGCAAACGAGCTATGGCACGCGCGCGCTGCAAGACACATACGACGCTTGGGAGAATGTGCGACTGCGCGCCGAGCCTGACGAAGACGCCCGTTTCGTGCGCTGGGAGGGCGACTACGGCGATACCGACGAGTACCTCTGGGTGTACATGAATGGGGTTCAGACGGTTCGAGCCATCTTCGAGGTTGTCATCCGAGAGGCCGACGTCAGCACATGGGTTGATCCCGATGAGAGTGGCGCCATCTCGGTCGCCCCGGCGCCGCCGTATACCGAGGGAACGACGGTCACTCTGACCGCGCGGCCGGAGGTGAACTGGCGCTTCCGGCATTGGAACCACAACGAGAGCTCGGCCAATCCTATCACAGTCGTGCTC
>JAHJAR010000085.1 GCA_018814045.1 Planctomycetota bacterium
AACCTGCCCTGCGTGCAGCCGTGAACCATTGGTCAGCACCAGCCGCTGCACTCCTTCTGCGTCGTGACGTACGAAGCCCCACCGGCCGCAGAACTCTCCGAACTCTTCGACGGCGACGGCAGCGGTGCCGTCGGCGTCTGACAGCACGGTGTCGGTGAACTCGCGCGTCTCGATGCGCATGGCGACGGGTTCGCAGCCCCCGGAAGCGCGCAAGCGACGGACGCCCTGCACTGCCGGCGCCTCCGGGCAGGCCTCGATGACTGCCGCGAACGCGCTGGACAACGGCGCTTCGCCCCGATGCCGGGCCAAGAGCCACTTCATCGTCCGCGGCAGCGCAACCTTGATTCGTGGCGACTCGAAGTCACCGAGAATGACCTCCTGTGCGCAGCCTGGCAGCATGGTCATTCGCAACTGCGGGTAGGAGGCACTGGCCTTGGACAGGAAAGTCCACGAGTCAGTGGCGGCCGGCTGAGCACGCTGGACGTTGGTCAGCCAGTTGAAGCCGCTGGGTCGGTGATCGCCCGGCACACGTGCGCCGGCGTCGATGTCAGGCCCTGCCAGGGTACCCTTGTCCTGGGGCGGCGACAGAGTCAGGCCCTCGATTCCCCATTCCGGTACCGGCGGCAGATGGAAGCACCAGTCATGCTGCGCGCCGCCGCGGACACGGAACAGGTCCACGACGTACGACGTGGCCGCAGAGACGTCGATCAAGGCGGTGGTGCGGCGGTAGAGCGAGGTGCCGGGGAACCCACGCTCCGCATGAGCGCTGACCAGTTGGACGCCGGGGTACGTCTTGATAAAATCCAGGTAGCCGGCGAGGTAGTTGACCTCTCCGCGTTCGTCGACCAGTACGGAGTAATGGCCGATACTGTTCTGGGTGAATTCGCTGGCTTTCCGCCCCCACTGGTCGGGATACCCCATCTCAGGCATGACCGACTGTCCGCAGGCAAAGAACTCGATGTTCAACCGGTCGTGGTGCGAATGCCCGCCCGCCGGTGAGCCATAGTACAGCGCCAGGCCGCGCGGGTGCACTGGACCGCCGGACTCCAGAATGGCGAGGCCCATTCCGCCCAGGTTGCGTGTCGCATGATTGAGGCGTTCGCCGTGCTCCTTGACCACCGCAGCGAACGCTTCGGTGCGGTCGGGCGTCCACGGCTGGCGCCGCATGCTCTTTATCTTCCAGAGGGCCTGGGCAAACTTCGGATCGCGGTAGTTCTCCCAGGCCAGATGGAATGTGTACGAGTGCCACGGCCGTCCGGAACCCAGGACGTTCCCGGAATCGCCGATCGAGGGACAGTGTCCGTCTTCGAGGGTCATATCGATCCAGCAGCCGGCCACGTGCTTCAGGCGCGGGAACTCCTTGAACAGGTCAACTCCACAGCGCTGCAGCCGTTCGGCAATCTTGAGCTGGCGCTCGGCGATGGAAACGGAATAGCCGATGGCGCCCTCACAGGGGAACCCGTCCCGGTAGGTCGAGTTGCAGAACAGCTCCTCCAGCGAGTCGTCGCCGCCGTGGTTGATGAGCCAGTCGATGATCTCCCTGGTGGTGATGCCGTCGGCGGGATCGTTGTTGTCCCAGGCCAACGCCAGATCCGCCAGGGCCAGCTGATGATCGCATTCGTTCGACCAGTACATGTCCGTCGTGAAATTCGTTTTGGCGACGGTCTGGATGAAGCGTTGCTCGATCTGCTTGCGCGGCCCCAGGTCGGTCTTGGTCTTCAAGAACACGCGCAGTGCCTCATCGCCGTCCTGCTTCAGGTAGGGAAAGAGCCGGTCGTAGCACTCGGACATCGGCGTCACGACCGACTGGTTCTCCCAGCACCAGGGCAGGATCATGCCGCCGCAGCCTTGTACGCCCTGTTTCGGGTAGTCCATTTTCGGGTACTGCTCGGCCAGAGCACAGAACAGCACTGTGGCCTTGTGCGCGTACTGCGGCTCATCGGTGGCGAAGTACGCGTCGGTGAAGGCGCGTATCGCCTTGAGCACATCGTACCAGCGCTGCCAGAAGACCCAGTAGCCGACGAAAAAGAAGCGGCGGCCTTTCTCGTCCACCCAGCCGGTCCCGTCGTCGACGTACGGTTGCGTGGTGTCGAGCTTCTCCTTCATCACGCTCTTGAGGTACGCCCCGAAGTCGTTTGTCGGGTAGCTTTCGCCGCCAACGGGGCATTGGACCTGCCAAGGCTTGTCGGCGCTGCGTTTCCACGGGTAGAATCCGCCGCCGACCCGGAAGATCTCGACGCCGTGCACGGGACACCCGACGTCGGTCGGCCCGAGGAACACCGCGCGCCTGAGCGTTGCGGGCGGCACGTAGTCCCACAATTCCTCGTCTGTGGCGTCGGCCAACTCAGGCGGGATCTGGACCTTGCCCTGCATGCTGGTCTTCAGAGCCTGCGCCTCGGCAGGAGTCAGCAGAGAAAGTGAATCCTTGGCCAGCCCCGAGGGCACAGCCCCCATGACCAGGATCGCCAGAACGCCCGTTCTGCTCAGCATCATGGCCCGGCCCTCCTTGGACGTGATCGCGTGATACGTGTTCGCGTTGCGTCTCCCGCGGCTGACCAGCCGCGCCCTTCGACTTCGCTCGGACCTGCGGCTCGTGCTGCCGTTTCGCGGCAGATTCGGCGATCAGACGTATTACTCCACCAGTCGTACGTTCGGCGGCTTGGTCAGGCGTTCGACGTCGGTCTTGCCGAAACCACCGTCAGTCT
>JAHJAR010000086.1 GCA_018814045.1 Planctomycetota bacterium
AAACGCCAGGCCGAGCAAGGGTGTCCGCCGCGAGGCGGAATCTGAAGGAAGCTGACGGCCAAAACTCGGACTCGACGAACAGAAATCGGATACAAGGCCGGCACGGCTGGGTAACCCGGCAATGGATGGGGACGCCCGAAAGTCATCCGGAAGCGCGGGCAGGTAGATCCGGCGAGGCCCGAGTGCAGGAGTCACAACTTAACCTGAGAGATCTCGTTTGCTGTCCGGACGAACCGGACTACCGGCGTGGCAACGCGTCGGGACGGCCGGCGGAGAAGTCAGCCGAGGCCGTAGTAGGCCGTCGGATCGGCGCGGCTAGTGAGGCACCGCAAGGCCGAGAGGCGCGGGAACAGATAGGCCAAGCCGCCAGGGTTTGCTGAAGGGCTGAATCCTTTGATGCCAGGAGCCAGTCGGATACGACTCGAGAGGCGTGAAGCGACAGCAAGACGGAGCGGACCGGCACTTATGGTTGTTTGACGACAGCCCGTCGGCGGCCCCGTGCCACGGCGTAGGCGGCGCAGGCGGAACCGGAGCTGCCGCGTGCGAGGCGTCGCAAGCGACCACGGCGTTGGACCCCACACGAGCCTTGACCGCATGTTTAATGGAAGCGGTCTGCCGTCGGGAGAACCTCAACGAGGCCTACCGACGGGTGAAGGCCAATCGCGGCGCGCCGGGTGTGGACGGGGGCTGACCGTTGGCGAACTGACGCGTTGGCCGCGGCGCGGGGTTACGTAGCCGACGGGCGCGTCATCGTCGTGGACCTTGATCTGGAGAAGTTCTTCGATCGGGTCAACCACGACATCCTGATGGCGCGGCTGGCCCGGCGGATCGCCGACAAACGGCTGCTGCGAATTATTCGCCGCTTCTTGCAGGCGGGGATGATGTGCAACGGCGTCCGTGTCGCGCGGGAAGAAGGGCCGCCGCCGGGCGGGCCGCTGTTGCCGCTCTTGGCGATTCTGTTGCTGGACGAGCTGGACCAGGAACTCGAGCGCCGCGGGCACTGCTTCTGCCGCCACGCCGATGACTGCCACATCTACGTGCAGTCGCAGGCGGCCGGCGAGCGGGTGCTGGCCAGCGTGACGAAGTTCCTGGAGCGCAAGCTCAAGCTGCGTGTGAACCGGGAGAAGAGCGCGGTGGCGTTTATCCTGGAACGCAAGTTCCTGGGCCATCGGTTGCTGCCGGGCGGCGGGCTGGGCATTGCCCCGGTGAGTCTTCAGCGGGTCAAGGACCGCATCCGGCGGATCACGCGCCGCAACCGGGGCGTGAGCCTCGATCGGATGATCTCGGAACTCAACTCGTTCTTGACGGGTTGGGTCACGTACTTCCGCAACGCGGCGTGTCGAAGTCACTTGCGTGACCTCGACGGCTGGCTGCGGCGGAAACTGCGCTGTGTGCGCCTCAAGTAGCGTAAGCGGGTCAAGGCCATCGCCGACTACCTGGGCAACCTCGGCGTTCCGCCGCGGCGGGCTTGGGCAACGGCGGCGTGCGGCCAAGGCTGATGGCGCCTGTCCAACCTGCCGGCGGCGAAAGAAGCAAAGAAGCGCTGTCGGACGCCTGGTTCCAGCGCCAAGGGCTGCTGACGCTCGTCCCCCGACATGCCGCGTTGCAACACTAAAGGAAACCGCCGGATACGCTGAGTACGTCCGGTGGTGTGGGAAGACGGGGTCGCGAGACCCCCTCCTACCCGATTGGTGTCGGGGCCGGGTTAGGCCCGTACAATGCCCAGGATTCTCGACGACAATTCGGTGATGCTGGCGGAGAAGCAGATGGACGAGAGGCAGCTACGCGACATCCTCAACTTCGCCATCGACGCGGCGCAGGCTGCCGGCGAGTTCACACTCGAGCACTTCAACGTTGACACGTCCGTGGAGATGAAGGCCGACGACACGCCGGTCACGATCGCTGACCGCGGAGCCGAGGAGCGTTTGCGAGAGCGGATTGACCGCGCGTTTCCAGGCCACGGGATCGTTGGAGAGGAGTTCGGCGAGAAGCCGGGCCGCGAACCCGCCCGCTGGATCCTCGATCCGATCGATGGAACCTACTCGTTCATCAGTGGTGTACCGTTGTACGCGGTGCTGGTCGGGTTTGAATGGAAGGGCGAGGTGCTGGCGGGCGTCATCCATCTGCCGGCGCTGCGCGAGACCGTCTACGCCGCCAAGGGGCAAGGGTGCTGGTGGAAACGAGACGCGGCGGGACGAAGCGACGCTTCGGCCACGGCTGTCAGGGCGCGCGTTTCCGACGTAGCCGACATGTCGCGCGCCCGACTCGTCTATGGTGATTCGAAGAACATGTACAAACACGGCCACGGGACCCGTTTCGAGCGCCTGCGCAACGCCTGCTACGCCGACCGCGGCTGGTGCGATGCGTACGGCTATGCTCTGGTAGCGACCGGCCGGGCCGAGATCACACTCGATCCGATCGTTAGCATCTGGGACACGGCGGCGCTGTTGCCCGTGGTCCGCGAAGCCGGCGGAACCTTGACAGACTACCAGGGCCACACGACGCACAGGGCCGCGGAGATTGTCGCCACCAACGGGCGATTGTTTGAGCAGGTCATGGCCATTCTGGGGGACTAGACCGGTTTCAGAAATCCTGTAGCGGCCGGGCCCCGTATCGGCCGTGGACGTCAACGTCCGGTGCGGGGCCCGGGCGCCACACCAAAAGTGAAACCGCTCTAACGTTCCGAATCGGCCGTGGCAGCACTGGCTGGTTCGATGTGGACGAGGACGTCCTGCACGGCGGGGAGTTCGGTGCGGATGGCGTCTTTCACGTCGTGGGCCACGCTGTGGGCCGCGTGGACGGTCATGTCCGGATCGACTTCGACGTGGATGTCGATCCAGTAGCGCATGCCGCCCTTGCGACCAAAGACCTTCTCGATCGCGACGACGCCCGGAACCTGGCTCGCGGTGGCGCGGACGCGGTCGATAATCTCGGTCGGTTCCGCGTCCATCAACTCGTGCAGGGGCGGGCGGATGAGGCGGACGGCGTTGACCACAATCACGCCGGCTGCGAACAGGGCGGCCCATTCGTCAGCCTGCTCATAGCCCGAACCGCCGATGAGCGCGATGGTGATTCCGATCGCCGCCGCCAGCGAGGTGAGCGCGTCGCTACGGTGATGCCAGGCATCAGCCAGGAGCACACCGCTGCCGGTGGAGCGGGCCGCCCGCCGCATGATGCGGAACAGCCCCTCCTTAATGGCGATCACGCCGAGCAGGACCCAGAGTGTGTAAGCGGCGGGCGCGTGATGCGGCGCCAGAATCTCGCGCACCGCCTGGATGGCGATGGTTCCGCTGGCGACAAAGAGCAGCAGCGCGACGATCAGGGCCGCCAGCGCTTCGGCCTTCCCGTGCCCGTAGGGGTGATTCTCGTCGGCGGGTGCCGCGGCGATCCGCAAACCGCTCCAGACGACGAGTGAGGCCACGATGTCCGAGAACGACTCGACCGCATCGGCGATCAGCGCGTAAGAGTGGCCGAGCAACCCGGCGAGCAGCTTAACCGTGGCCAGGCCCGCGTTGACCAGCAGGCTGACCACTGATAGCCGCAGGCAGCGCTGATAGTCCGTTTGCGTCTTCGTCATCGCTCACGTTCCGTTACGGGCTGAGTGCCGTGTTGCACCAGCTATCAGCCCGTGCCATGCCTCTGACTGAGGTTGTGCAGCCACCTTCAGCCCAACTGGTCCTGGAAGACCTCTGCGTTGAAGCCGACCAGCAGTGTCTTGCCGCGCCGGATGGTCGGGGCGCGGAGATTACCAGTCGGACCGAGTAGCGCTTGGAGCAACGCGTCCTCATCGGGGGCGTCTTTGCGCAGATCGAAGGTTGTGATCTTCTTGCCCTTGGCAACGATGATTCTGGATGCCGCCTGGGCCAGGCGCAACGCATCTTCGCGTCCGAGCTTGGCCCGGGCGTCGATCTGGTCTTCGATGCCGACGTTGTTCTTGGCAAGGAACCCCTGCGCTTTGGTGCAGGAGGTTCACCCCTTGCGGTGGTAGTACCAGTCGATCTTGTTGGACATGCTGCCTCCTTTCTGATGGTCGCCGCCGGCGCACCGACTGCCTCTGCGTCGTCTTGTCCAGTCCGTGCTTCTGCACTAGCATACAAAGCGCGACATTATGAAGCCGATAGGCCATGAGGTCTAACGCAAGGAGAAAATGGTGGCCAACGCGCATCAACGCAGTAAGCATCTGTTCACGTCGGAATCGGTCAGCATGGGGCACCCGGACAAAGTGGCCGACCAGATCTCGGACGCAATTCTGGACGCCCTGATCGCCGAAGATAAGCACAGCCGCGTTGCCTGCGAAACGCTGGTCACGACCGGCATGGCGATAGTGGCCGGCGAGATCACGACCGAGGCCTACGCCGACATCCCACAGATTGTGCGCGACACGATTCAGAGCATCGGCTATACCGACGCCCGTATGGGCTTCGATTATCGCACGTGCGCGGTCCTCACGAGTATCGACAAGCAATCGCCCGACATCGCGAGGGGTGTGAACGGGGCCGCTGACCACGAACAGGGCGCCGGCGACCAGGGTATCATGTTCGGATACGCCTGCCGGGAGACGAACGACTACATCCCTAACGATCGCAGTTTCATGCCCCTGCCGATTCACCTGGCGCACCGCCTCGTGCAACGGCTGGCGGAAGCCCGCGCGCAGGGTGAGATCAAGTGGCTGCGCCCGGACAGCAAGAGCCAGGTCACGATCGAGTACGAGGGTGAGCGACCCACGCGCGTGCACACCGTTGTGCTCGCCACGCAGCACGACGAAAGCGTAATCGATCCGCAGACCGACTGCATCAGTGCCGCCGCCCGGGACGAACTGATCGAGCGCATCATTCGCCCGATCATGCCGGAGACGCTGCTCGACAAGGACATTGTGTATCACATCAATCCCACCGGACGCTTCGTCATCGGCGGCCCTCAGGGCGATTGTGGCCTGACCGGACGGAAGATCATCGTGGACACCTATGGCGGTCGGGGCGGCCACGGCGGCGGGGCGTTCTCGGGCAAGGACCCCAGCAAGGTTGACCGATCCGCCAGCTATCTCGCCCGCTATGTCGCCAAGAACATCGTTGCCGCCGACTTGGCGGATCGCTGTGAAGTACAGCTCTCGTACGCGATCGGTGTGGCGGAGCCGATCAGTGTGCTGGTCGACACCGAGGGTACGGCCAAGGTCAGCGAGGATCTGCTCGTGGATCTGGTGCGCGAGCATTTCCCGCTCATGCCCCGCCGGATCATCGAGCACCTGGATCTGCTGCGGCCGATCTATCGCGAGACGGCGCGGCACGGGCATTTCGGGCGTAATCTGCCGGAATTCACCTGGGAGCGCTGCGACAAGGTCGAGGTGCTGCGGAACGCGGTGGGGGCGAACTCGCCGACGAGCGTGCGCCACCCAGTGTGAGGCACCGGCATGACCACTCCGGGCGCGGGCGCGACCGCCGCCGGACCGGAGTGAGAGGGCGCCGAGCGTGGGCGTTTTCCGCCACGATTGCGGCGCGAGGAAGGAGCCTGTCCGTGGGCTACGAAGAGCCGACTGCTGCCATCAGGGCACTCACGGCCCGGATCCACTCGATCCGGGACTCTCTTTGACTTGCCCACCAAGTCCGCCCGGATCGCGCAACTGACGGCGCGGCTGGAGTCTCCCGGTTTTTGGGATAAGCAGCAAGCGGCCCAACAAGTCGTGAGCGAGCTGAAGATCCTGCGCGGCCAGGTCGAGCCCGTGCAGCGACTGCTCGAGCGCATCGAAGATGCTCAGATACTGGTCGAATTAGCGGCGGAGCAGGGCGATGAGGCGGCCGAGGCCGAAGTGCAGCGCGAGCTGGTCGGCCTCGCGGCCGACGCCGATCGTGTCGAGCTGTTGACGCTGTTGGCGGGGCCGAACGACGCGGGGAATTGCTTCTTAAGTGTTCAGGCCGGCGCGGGGGGGGCCGATGCCTGCGATTTCGCAGAGATGCTCCTGCGGATGTACCTCATGTACGCCGAGAGTGCCGGACTGAGCGCCGCGGAAGTGGATCGGCGACCGGGGGAGGAAGCCGGCATCCAATCGGTGACGCTGCGAATCGAAGGCCCCTACGCTTACGGCTATCTGTCCTGCGAGACCGGCGTTCATCGGCTGGTGCGAATCAGCCCCTTCAACTACCAGGGCAAGCGCCAGACCTCGTTCGCCGCGGTGGACTGCCTGCCGGAATTGGAGGAGGCCGCGGTCGAAATCGCCGCGGGGGACCTGGACGTTGAGTTCTACCGGCGTTCATCCGGGGCCGGGGGGCAGAACGTCAACAAAGTGGCCACCGCCGTGCGTATGCGACACAAACCGACCGGCGTCACGGTCGAATGCGTCAACGAACGCAGCCAGGCCCAGAACCGGCGGGTGGCGCTGAGCATCCTGCAATCCAAGCTGGAGCAGCTCGAACAGGCCAAACGCGACGCCGAGCTGGCCAAGCTCTACAGCGAGAAGGGCGAGATCGCCTGGGGCAGCCAGATCCGCAGCTACGTCCTGCACGGCTCGACTATCCACGTCAAGGATCACCGCACGAATCTGGCGATCGGCGACGTGCAGCGGGTTCTCAACGGGGATATTCAGCCCTTCATCGGCGCCCGCCTGCGGCAACGGCTGCAAACCGACAAGCAACACAGGTAGCGGCCGACGCGCCGCTGGCGCTTCGTGCCAGTCGTGATCCGGGCGACTATTCCGCCGCGGATGGTCGGTTCTTCAGTCGCCGGGCGATTGCGGGGGGCAGGTTCTTGACGTCCTCGAGCTGCGCCGTCGGTACGATTGTCAGGAAGTCCGGCCGCAGAATGCCGCCGGACATGATCGTCCGCACCGCGTCTTCCACGCTCCAGTCCAGTTCAACCAGTTCCGCGCGTCGCAGGACTAGCAGGTACCCCGTAGTCGGGTTGGGCGTGGTGGGAATGAAGACCGCGGCGAGCTCCTCGTTGGTCACCGAGTCGCGGAACACCGCGGTAATGAACCCCACGGAGCGCATTTTCTCCTGCGGGAAAGGGATGAGCGCGACGCGCTGAAAGCTCTTCGACTGGTCGCCGGTGAAGGTAGCGATGATCTGCTTGGTGGAGCGGTAGATCGTTTTGACCAGGGGGACGCGATCGAGCAGGTGCTCGAACAGATCAATCAGTCGCCGGCCGAAGATGTTGGCGGCAAACAGCCCGATTATGTAGAGCAGGAAGATGGTCAGGGCGACCGAAAAGATGGCGATACCCCAATCAAGGGTGGGGTACTGTTCCAGGACCTTTTCCAGCGTTCGGGCGTCAACGCCGGCTCCCTCCGGCTCAAAGGCTTCCCACTTGACGCCGAACGACCGCACGATACGTGCGATGAGTTCGCTGTGCAGGCCCCACTCGACGACCCACTGTGATGAGTCCCGCATCAGGCCGAAGACGAACTTGATCAGTAGGATGGTGACCCAGATCGGCAGTACGACAAGCAGCCCGGCGGTGACGCGCGTACGGACCAGCGCTTTGAGCGTGGCCCCGATCCGACTGGGCCGTCGGACTGGTCTCTGGTCTGTCTGCTCGCTCGACACTTAGGCAGCCTCCGCACCCGGACCGTCGCCGACCACCCAACGCTCACAGGTCTTCTACCGCAACGGCACCCGCTCGGTTGCATCAGGCGCGCAACTGTCGTCGGCGGGAAAGCTGCGCCTGGAACAGACCGCACTGCCGCGCGCGGCGGACCGGCCGCCGTGAGACACACGCGGCCCTATTTGTACCGCGGCATCTCACTTCCGTCCAACCGGCGGAAGTAGTGCTTGGCCGCCCGCAGCACGGCCGGCGACAGAACCAGCACCGCCGGCAGGTTGCACAGGAACTGGCCAAGATGGCGGCTGTCATCCGCGTCAAACCGGTACGGGGCTGACCTCTGTGGGACCGGTCTCTGACCGGTCAAGGTACGCATCTGGCCTGTTCGCAGGGCAGTGCGTAAACTAACGGCATGGCTCGCAAACGTACCGCGCGCAAACCGACCGGCGCCAAACGCGCCGCCACTCAGGCCGGCCGCGGTGCGCGATCATCGGCCCTGCTCGACACGCGCATCATCTACTGTGGCGACTGCCTGGATCAACTGGCCAAGCTGCCCGACGGCTGCGTGGACCTGATCTACATCGACCCGCCGTTCAACAGCAACCGCAACTATGAGGTCTTCTGGGGCGACTTATCCGAGCCGCGCCCGTCAGGAAGCGGGCCTCCTGCACACGTCGAGGACCGCCACGCCAGCACGCAGGCGTACATCGACTACATGCGCCCGCGCTGCGTGGAGCTGGCCCGCGTGCTCAAGAAGACCGGGAGCTTTTACTACCACTGCGACTGGCACCGCCGCCACGGGAATGGTCGACGTACGCGCGGAACCGATTAGGATATTGGCATGATCACGCGACTGTATGTGAACAACTTCCGTTGCCTGGTGAATTTCAAGGCGGAGTTTGACTCGTTTGCGGTATTGTGCGGACCCAACGGCGCGGGCAAAAGCTCCGTGTTCGATGCGCTGCGCCTGCTGCGGAACCTTGGGACCGGCGACGCGATACTCGGCGGGACGGGCGAACAGGATGTGCCGCGCTTGGAGTTCACCAATTGGCTAGACAGCACTGTCGAGGAGTTCGAGCTCGGCTTGAGCGTGGACGGGCATGCGTTCGACTACGTCCTGCACGTTGAGCAGAAAGCGGAATTCGAGAAGCCCCGGATCATCAAGGAACAGGCCGATTGCGACGGCAAGTTGCTGTTCAAACGGGACTTGGAAGGCGTGGAGTTCGAAAGGGCCGACGGTACGAAGGCGTTTTTCCCGCTTGACTGGCGACAAGCAGCGCTGGCGGCCATTCAACCGCGCGCTGTCCACCTCGCCAAGCTCGCACTCCTCCAGGAGGAGATCGCGAAGCTGTTGATTCTTCGCCCCAATCCGCGCGGCATGGAGCGGGAGAGCAAAGCCGAGGCGCGGCATCCGGACTTGTCCATAACGAACCTCACGTCGTGGTATCGCTCGCTGGCACAAGAGCAGGAGTGGACCGACGCGCTGCGAGATGCGCTGAAAGACGTCTGGCCGGACTTTCGATCGTTCAAACTGGTGGATGCCGGGATGAACACGAAGGCACTCCAACTCCGGTTCGAAAGTGAGGCGGGCAAGCCGACGCTTCTATTCTCTGACCGGCTTTCCGATGGGGAGCGGGCGTTGATCGCGCTTTACATGGTGCGGGCGGCGCTGGAGACGGCCGCCGCGCGGACGGTGATGCTCGACGAGCCGGACAACTTCGTTGGCCTGCCGGAGCTTCAGCCGTGGGTGCTTTCGATGCGTGAACTGCTGGACGAGACGCACCAGCTCGTGCTGATCTCGCATCACCCGGAAATCCTCAGCAACAGCGGGGAAGCGAATGGGCGGTACCTCTGGCGAGATAATCACACCTCCCCGACTCGGATCGGGCCGCTCAAGGTGCCGGAAGGCATGGACGCCGGTGAAGCGATCGCGAGGGGGTGGGCCCGTGGCGAGTAGGACGCAGATCGTCTGCCTCTGCGAAGGTGCGAAAGGCGCCAGCATCGACGCGGTGTTCATCAACAAGCTGATGAGAACGCTGAGACCGGGTTGGATTCGGCCTGCGGGAACGAACTACTTGCGGATAGAACCCTGCGGCGGCAGGAAAGGTGTTATTGCTGCGATGCCCGATCAGCTCAGGCATTGTCTCGACGCCGGTAGCGATACGACGCTTATGGTATGGGCTGACTGTGACGACGACTGTGCAAACGGTGATGCGCTTAAGGATATGTTGTGGAAGGAGGCGGATGAGTCGGGAATCACACGCGATGACTTCGATCGCGTCGTGTTCATCCTTCCCAAAGACCGCATCGAGAACTGGATCGAGTTCCTGACAACCGGAAACACGGATGAATCTAAGGAGGGTCCGCGCGTGAGACACAACCGCAACGCGGCTGATGCGGCAAAGAAGCTGGCTTTGATGTGCAGGCAGAATAAGGCCGTGGACAATATGCCGCCTTCCCTCCAGTGGTCGTGCAAGAACTGGCGGGCGCTCGTCGAGCGCATGAAACAAACCTGACCACATTTTCCCGGGCCGGATTCGTCCGGGGCAGTCACCACCCTGCGCGGGCAATCCGCCCGCCGCACGAAGACCATTGGCATGGCGAAGAAACCAAAACCTCGAAGACGCAACGCTTGCAAAACGGGGTCCTCGACGGCTCGCGCCAGCCGCCCATCGGCGCTGCTCGACACGCGCATCGTCTACTGCGGCGACTGCCTGGAGCAGCTTCAGAAACTCCCCGACGCCTGCGTCGACCTGATCTACATCGACCCGCCGTTCAACAGCAACCGCAACTACGAGGCCTTCTGGGGCGACTTATCCGAGCCGCGCCCGTCAGGAAGCGGGCCTCCTGCACACGTCGAGGACCGCCACGCCTCCACGCAGGCCTACATCGACTACATGCGCCCGCGCGTCACGGGAGATGCTCATGCTGTCGTCGATTAAGCAATACCTCCGTGATATTGGCAAGTGCCACGCTGCCGGCGATGCCACCGAACACACCTACCGCCCCGCCTTTCAGGCGCTGGTCGAATCCTTCGCCAAGAAAATCACCGCCACCAATGAACCCAAGCGCATCCGCTGCGGCGCGCCCGATTTCATCGTCAACCTCAAGGACGCCCCCGTCGGCTACATCGAGTGCAAAGACCTCGGCGTCTCACTTGACGAAACAGAAAAAACCGACCAGCTCAGACGCTACCTGGCCAGCCTGGGCAACTTGATCCTCACCGACTACCTGGAGTTCCGCTACTACGTCGCCGGCCAGCCCACCATGCAGGTTACCTTGGCTCGCCTCGACGCCAAGGGCCGTATCAAACCGCTCCAAGGCGCCGACGCCCAACTCACCGGTCTTTTCAACGCCTTTCTGGCCGCCCGCACCCCGACGATCACCACGCCCAAAGACCTCGCCGCCCGCATGGCCAACATCGCCAAGGTCGTCCGCGACGCCATCGAACGCGCCTTTGAAATCGAAGACGCCGCCGGCACTCTGCACGGCGAGTACGAATCCTTCCGCGCCACCATCCTCAACGAAATCACTCCGAAGCAATTCGCCGACATGTACGCCCAGACCGTCTGCTACGGCATGTTCTCCGCCCGGGTCAACGTCCCGGACCACAAGGCGGCCAGCTTCAGCCGCGAACACGCCGCTTACGACCTGCCCGCCACCAACCCCTTCCTGCGCGAGGTCTTCGATTACATCGCCGGGACCAAGCTCGATCCTTCCATCGTCTGGGCGGTGGACCTCCTGGCCGACATCCTCCGCCGCTGCGCCATGGACGAAATCCTCTCCGAGTTCGGCAAGGCCATCCGCGAGGAAGACCCGGTTGTCCATTTCTACGAGACCTTCCTGGCCGCCTATGACCCCGCCCTGCGCGAATCGCGTGGCGTCTATTACACCCCCGAGCCGGTCGTCTCGTACATTGTCCGCAGCATCGACGCCATCCTGAAGCGCGACTTTGCCTGCCCCGAAGGCTTGGCCGACCACAGCAAGGTCACCGTCGATGTCCCCGACACGCATCACAAGGACGGCAAAGTCCGCCGAGATGTCCATCGCGTCCAAATCCTCGACCCCGCCACCGGCACCGGCACCTTCCTCTACCAGACCATCCGCCTGATCCACGATTCCCTCAAGGCCAATCGGGGTATCTGGGCAGGAGCGAACGGCTACGTGGCGCAACACCTGCTGCCGCGCCTTTTCGGCTTCGAGTTGATGATGGCCCCTTACGCGGTGGCGCACCTCAAGCTCGGCTGGCTGCTCAAGGAAACCGGCTATGACTTCGCCGTCGCCGAACGCCTGCGCGTCTATCTCACCAACACGCTCGAGGAGGCCGAAGTCGTCGCCGGGCCGCTTTTGGCGCTGGCCAACCAGATCGCCCGCGAGGCCAACGCCGCCTCCAGCGTCAAAACCGACTGCCCCATCATGGTCGTCCTGGGCAATCCGCCCTACTCCGGCCTGTCCGCCAACATGAACCAATGGACCGACGACCTGCTCAAGAAGAAGCTCCCCGTCCCCAACGGCGCGCCAAGCTTCTACGAATGCGACGGCAAACCCCTGGGCGAAAAGAAGCTCTGGCTCCAGGATGACTACGTCAAGTTCATCCGCTTCGCCCAGTACCGCATCGAACGCACCGGCTACGGCATCCTGGGATTTATCACCAATCACGGCTACCTGGACAACCCCACCTTCCGCGGCATGCGCCAAAGCCTCATGCACACCTTCGACGACATCTTCGTCCTTGACCTGCACGGCAACGCCAAGAAAAAGGAAACCGCCCCCGACGGCTCGAAAGACGAAAACGTCTTTGATATCATGCAGGGCGTGGCTGTGTGCATCATGGTCCGCAAGCCTCGCGACCGGGCCAGGAGCCAGAAATGAGCGTCGCCATCGCTATTGACAAACAGAAGATCGCCGAGTTCTGCCGCAAGTGGCGGATCACCAAGTTCTCCCTATTCGGCTCGGTGCTGCGCGAGGACTTCCGTCCCGACAGCGACGTGGACGTGCTCATCCGGTTTGCGCCGGGGCATACGCCGGGCTGGGAGATCGTCGACCTGGGCGAGGAGCTGTCCGCCTTGCTCGGCGGTCGGCGGGTCGACATCGTCGACCCGCGCTATCTGAACCCGCGCCTGCGCGAGCGCGTGCTGCGCGCTGCCGTGGTCCAATATGAGGCTCCCCATGCAGCGTGACGACGGCGTGTATCTGGGGCACATGCTGGACACGGCCCGCAAGGTCGTCGCCAAGGCGGCCGGTACGTCACGTGCCGCCTTCGATGCGGACGAGGACCTGCGGATGGCCCTGGCGCACCTGATTCAGATCATCGGCGAGGCCGCGGCCCGCGTCTCGCCCGCGACCCGCCAGGCCAACCCCCAGGTTCCCTGGCGCCGGATCACCGGCATGCGCCACCGCATCGTACACGACTACATGAACATCAACGCGGACATCCTCTGGGAGGTGGCCACGCGCAGCCTGCCCGACTTGGTCTCCCTGTTGGAGTTGCTCGTCCCGCCGGAGGAGCCGGCATGACCGCCCGCGTCCACCACGCCGAACTCTGGGGCGACCGCGGGGCCAAGTACGACTGGCTCATCAGCCATGACGTCACCGATACCCACTGGAAGACCGTCCGGCCGCAATCGCCGTTCTATCTGTTTAACCCGCAGAACACGAAGCGCCTCGATGAATACAACAAGGGCTTCAAAATCACCGATGCCATGCCGGTCAACTCGGTTGGCATTGTCACAGGACAGGACGCTAACGCCATAGATTTCACTTCCAAAGACGCTCGCAAGTTGGCGAATGATCGGCAAGTTCCCATCGAGTGCGTTGTGCCGCTGCTATATCGACCCTTCGACCAGCGATTTGTTGTCTACCATCCCTCATTGGTTACTCGGACGCGTATGCAGGTTATGCGTCACATGCTCGCGGGGGAGAACCTGGGGCTGATCTACATGCGCCAAGTGGCCCTAGGTGATGCGTACTCACATTTCGGTGTTTCGCGTTGCGCTGTGGACAACAGGGCGTTTTACAGCAACAAGGGAATCATGAGTTTGTCCCCCCTCTATCTCTATCCCTCGTCCGAAGCCGGTGCGCACAAGTTGTTTGCGGAGGGTCCGGGGCCGGGCAAGGGTGGTCGGCGTCCTAATCTGTCGCCGGAGTTCGTGGCCGAGTTCGCAGAGAAGTTGGGATTGACGTTCGTGCCCGACGGCGCGGGGGATTTGAAGAAGACGTTTGGGGCGGAGGATGTGTTCCACTACGCCTACGCGGTGTTCCACAGTCCGACGTATCGCAGCCGCTATGCCCAGTTCTTGAAGATCGACTTCCCGCGTCTGCCGCTCACAAGCGACCGCAAGTTGTTCGCTCGGATGTGCGCCTTGGGTGCGGAAGTGGTGGGGCTGCATCTCTTGGAGCAAGTGCCGGAGCCGGGGGCGACGTATCCGCAAGCGGGGGACAGCGTGGTGGACAAGCCGCGCTA
>JAHJAR010000087.1 GCA_018814045.1 Planctomycetota bacterium
GACGACGCGCCACTCGGCAAGGCCACGGTCATCGCACTCGGTAGTCTTCTCGACAACCCGGTGATCGATCGGCTCTACTGGAGTTGGTACACGTTCGAGGACAATCTCTTCCCCGGTCCGGACGGTTACACCGTTCACACTGTTTACGACCCGTATCCGTGGGGCGGTGCGCAGGATGTGATCATTCTCGGCGCCAGCCGGCCGGAGCAACTGGCCGCGGCTGTGGAGCGATTCCTGAGCGTGGTGCAGGGCGATGGTGCCCAGACGACCTTTCCCTACACGCTGATTGTCGAACCATCACGCCAACTTGCGGACGCCGCGCGCCAGAAGCTGCTCGACACGCCCGCCGACCCGTCGTTCACGGACTTCCGCAAGTACGCAGAGCTGTACCTTAAGAGCGGCGAGACGGCGTACGCGCAGAAGGCGATCGCAGCGCTGGACATCATGGTCGACACGTACGATCAGCAACCGGCGCGACACGTGCCCTGGCCCGAGGAGACGACCAGCGCTCAGATCGCGGCGGCCTGGGATGCCTTCGAAGAGTGCCCGCTGCTGCCGCCCGAGCGCCGCCCCGCCTACGTCAACGTCTTTCTCAACTTCACCCGTGGGCTGGTGGGGAACTGCTACGAATACAAGAAGCTGGCCGACGACGACTTCATCATGGCCTGGAACCACACCACGTTCCCGCTGCTCGGGCTGTATTTCGGCTCGCGCTACTTCGATCGCTACTACCACCTGAGCGACGTTGCGGAATGGCTGCGGCGCGCCAAGCTCGGCTTCGCCAAGTCCGCGCGCTCGGACAAGGCGCCCGAGGACGCCGACTCGTACATCACACACACCATGGCGCACATCATCCACTACAGCCTGGGCGAAGGGGACCTGCGCTTCTTCACCAGCGGCAAAATGAAAGAGTACGCCGACTACGTGGTGGGCTACGGCGACAACCGCCAGTGGCAGTCCGGGTTCGGCGACAGCGGCGTAAGTTCGCGCCCCACTGCAGCGCTCGAAGTCTTGCCCTTCGCCTACTGGTGGACCAAAGACGGCGCCTACCGCTGGATCCTCGAACACATCGCACCGGACTGGAAGAACCCGTACTGGCCGGACATTCCGGCGGTTCCTGCCGAGCGGTTCGTGGGACTGAACGTGTTCCCCATGGACCCGATCATCTACGCCTACACGCAGGCCGGACCGACCTACAACGAGCCGTTCAAGAAGGCCGACGTTTCCGCCGACGAGGCGTTCGACAAGATCAGTTTCCGCGAGAACTGGGACGTCAACGGCCAGTACCTGCAGCTCGACGGACTCGGCCGCGGCAAGCACCTGCACTACGACACCAACGCGATCATCGAGTTCGTGCAGGGCGGCGAACGCTGGCTCCTGGACCACGATTACCTGACCCGTAACACCACCGAGCACGCCATGCTGAGCGTGCTGTGCGACGGACGTGGCATGGAACTCATTCCCAGCCTGGCCGGCCTGGCCGTGGCGGGCGAGCTGCCGGCCATGGCCGCCACGGTGACCTGGGTCAAGGACTACAACGGGGTGGACTGGGAACGGCGCATTCTCTGGCGCAAGGGCGGCTGGTTCCTCATCGAGGACACGGTGACTGCGCGGGTCGCTGGCGACTACGATCTCGAACTGACCTGGAAGACCATCGACCGCGAGAGTCAGCGTGTTGAGCCCACCGGGCGCTTCGTGGCCGGTCGTGCCGGGCCCAACGACAGCCGCGGCATGGACGTGATCGACGACCGTGACGCGCAGAATGGCAAAGCAGGTGTGCTGAGCGATGTCACCTCGCAGCTCGTGTTCGGGGTTGAACTGCCCGCCGGTGCCGTGACGGTGAACGTCGTAGCCTGCTGCATCGACGCCGGGAGCGATTCGGTGTGGGTCGCCATCGACGGCGGCGAGCGCGTGGCCTGCCACCTGTCCATCGGCAAGTACGGCCCGTCCTCTTCGCAGCCGTCAAAGGATCAACCGAACTCCGTGTTCAGCCTCGAACGCGGCGGCCCGCACCTGGTCAAGGTGACGCTGCGCGAACGCGC
>JAHJAR010000088.1 GCA_018814045.1 Planctomycetota bacterium
AAACCATCCAAAGGCGTACCGCCCAGACGCGTTACGCGCATACCCAAGCTGTTCTACGCAACCGCTCCCTGACGGTCGCGGCTCGGAAGGAGTTTGGGGATAGGCTCTAATGTCTCGCAAGTACGGCATCGTATTCAAACCCGAGCCGCGACCGTCAGGGAGCGGTTGCCGAAAGACCGCTTGTTTACGCGCGCGGCTCGCTTCGGCTGCCACCTCCGGACAGTTCCGGGACCGATTCTAGCCTTCCTTCTCCATCTTGATCGTGGCGTTGCTGGTGAACGTAACGGTAACATCACCACCAGACGCATCGATCGTCAGCGTGTCCACCTCGACGGTAACCGAACCGCCGGCCGTGTCGAAATCGACGCTGCTCAGAATGGTCAGATCGTCCATCTCGTCGACCTCGATCAGGTCGATTGTCCACGTCGATTCGCTTACCGGAATCGTGGCGTCGTCATTGGTGCTGCTTGGGTAGCACTCGCCACCCAAACCCGTCTTCGCCCAGTTGTCGCACGTATCCCAATCATCATCAGCGCCCAGCCCGACCCACGAATAGGACGCGGCCACCGCCACGGCGGCGCCAAGGCCAAGCATCAACACCGCCACCAGAAGTCTACAGCGTATCATTGCAATACCTCCCCGCAGGTCTGCGCCACGCCGCCGGTCAGGGCCGGCCACGCGCAGCACACAACATGCCCGCAAACGTGTCGTATTCGTCTTCATTTCGTAGAACCTATCCCAGAACCGTCCGGAGGCGGGCAGTAGGGCCGAGGCGCGCGCGCAAGCAAGCGTTTTTTCGGCAACCGCTCCCTCACGGTCGCGGCTCGGAAGGAGTCTCGGGATAGGTGCCAGCCTGTTTCTGCGAGGAAGGTCGGCGGGCCGCGGGTCGTTACGGGACCGGAACAGCGCGCAATGCTCTGCCCCCCCCCCCTCGCTGTCCAGCCTATCACGCTACACCCCATCGTCCCCGCCTTTCGGCGAAATGAGACCGTGGCAAACACCACCAACTCTTATTATAGCACAGTCTCGCCCCACGTCCAAGAAAATCCCCGCCCCGAGCTCACTGAGGTCTTCCGCCCCTTCTGCCGCGTCAGCGAGGGACGCGATCGCAAGAGCGGCGGCACCGGCCTCGGCCTGGCCATCGCCCAACGGGCTGTTCGCTCGCACGACGGCACGATCACCGCCCGCAACGCTGCGGACGGCGGCTTGATCGTCGAGATCGACATTCCCCTCAGAACCGCGGCCGAGAACGCTGGAAGCTCGGACTAGCCGGAGCGCCGCTCGTTGCGATTGTGCACCAGTCGTCCAGTCACTGATGCTCGGCGGCCCGGCGCAGTTGCCCGCACGCCGCGTCGATGTCGCGCCCGCGCGAGCTGCGCACGTGGGCGTTGATGCCTTCGGCCCGCAACCGCCGTTGGAAATCAAAGGCCGCGTCCGAACTCGGCCGGTCGTACGGCAGACCCGGCACAACGTTGTAGCGCAGCAGGTTCACGTTGCAGCGCAGCCGCCGCGCCAAATGCCCCAACTCGCGCGCGTGCTGCGGCTGGTCGTTGACGCCAGCCAGCAGAACATACTCCAGCGTCACCTCGCGCCCCGTGCCGGCAAAATACTCCGCGCAGGCGCCAAGCAACTCGGCAATCGGAGTCTTGTCCCACGGAATCAGCGTCCGCCGCAGCTCATCGTTCGAAGCATGCAGCGACAGGGCCAAGTTGATCTGCAAGTCCTCCTGCGCCAGCCTGCGAATCTGCTTGGGCAGGCCGACAGTGCTGAGGGTGATCTTGCGGGCGCCGATCCCCAGCCCCCACGGGGCGTTTATGATGCGAATCGCCGCGATCACTGCCGCGTAGTTCGCCAGCGGCTCGCCCATGCCCATCATCACCACGTTGGTCAGGCGTCCCGCCGTGCTGCCCGGCTCACCCGACTCGATCAGGCGCCGGACGCGCAGAGCCTGCTCGACGATCTCACCGGCGGTCAGGTTACGCTGGAAGCCGCCCAGACCACTGGCACAGAACCGGCAACCAACCGGACAGCCAACCTGTGACGAGACACAGGCCGTGTTCCTCCGGCCGTCGGGAATCCAGACCGTCTCCACCGACGTGTCATCGGGCCAGCTAAGCAGCAGCTTGCGCGTACCGTCGCCAGCCTGGGACTCCCGGGCAACGTGGCTGCGATAGATGATGGCGTGCTCATCCAACCAGGCTCGCAGGGCCTTCGACAGGTTCGTCATCGCCGCAAACGTGTCGGCTCCGCGGGCGAAGAGCCACTCCGCGATCTGGTCGGCCCGGTAGCGCTGGTGCCCGTGCTGCTCGACCCACTGCCGCAGCGCGGGCAGGTCGCAGCCCAGCAAATGGAGCAGGGCGGCGCTGTTGCCACCAGCCGCCGCCCGGCATTCGGTCGCGTTATCTGCTGCGTTCGGCATCGCCTGTGCACCATCCAGTGCTCTGTCAAGCATCAACAAATGGGTCGCCCACGGTTTTGTCCGTGGGCGACGCGAATCGGCGCCGGATTCGTTTCCCCCACCTCTGAAGAGAGGTGGGCCACCCGCCCTGTCCCGGACGCATGGTGCAACTGTGCCTGCTAGCGTACTGGCTCACAATTACGGCATCGTATTCAAACCGGAGCCGCGACCGTCAGGGAATGGTTGTCGGCGGCGCCGACCGGTTCTCGACTCAACCGCTCCCTGACGGTCGCGGCTCGGAAGGACGTCGTAATCGCGAAACACTACACCAGCTTGTTTTCCACGGCCGAGACGGAGTTTGGCCGCCACACTTGTGGCAGACGCAATCTAGTCGAGCAACGCGATGAAGGCGTCGATATCAAACCCGTTGAGCAGGCCGTCGCCGTTGCAATCCGCCAGCATGTGGTTGCAGCCCGGGTAGGCGGTGTAGTAGTCGCTGTACGGCGGCGCGCCACCGATCACCAGCACGAATGGGTCGATATCGAAGCCGTTCAGGTCTCCGTCGCAGTTCATGTCGCCGGGCAGCCCTTCGCATTCGAAGGTGTACGCGCTGAAGTCGTCCACCGCCGCTTCCACGATCGAGCCGTCACCCTCATCGGAGGCGATGAAACGGACGACCACGTTCGCCGTGGGCGTGACGTAGTCGGCGACCACAAACTCGTGATAGAACCACCCACCCGACGTGCCGGGTCCGGAGGGTCCCACGGTCTCGACATTCTCCCAGTTGCTGCCGCCGTCGTTGGAGATATCCACCACGAAGACATCCGCATTGGGCGAGGAGCCCTTGTCGTTGTCGTACCAGCGCCAATAGCTGATTGACGCCTCCAGCGCGCCGGACAGATCGAGCACCGGCGAGAACAACGTCGTCTTGCCGCCGTCCACGTCGTACGTGCCGAGGCTGCTGCCGGCGCGGCCATCGGTCACCCAGCACATGGTGCCGGTCGGCGTATGGTCGTCTTCGGGCTGTGCTTCGGTGTACTCGGGATCCATGCGATTCCAGATGCCGGTTGTGGCGTCATCGTCCGGGGCGCCGACCGTCCAGCCCTGGTTGGTCTCCATGTCATCGGAGAAGACGACATCCGGCGTCCCCACCGGCGCGCTGTAGAAGTCATCCGGCGCGCCGCCCGGGCTGGAAACCGCGCCGCCCCCGGTGCCCAGCGCGACGATGTAGTACTCCGTGTCATCGCCGCAGGGCCGCGCGGGGAATGTGGCCAGAAACTCGTCACCACCCACGAACGGAATCGCATAGGGCGTGAACGCGCCGCCGCTGACCGTGCGGACGCATAGCGTCGCCCCGTCGGTATCGACGTCTTCGGCCCCGGCGGTGATGTTGATGCGCAGGGTAGTGTCCCCATCCGGCTCAACGTAAGTCGGCAGACCATCCGGGAACTCGATGCGGACCGCCGATGACAGGTAGTCCGCCTGGAATATCAGCGTCGGGAAGATCTCTTCACAAGAGGGGAGAATCTGGTCAGGCGGAAGCAGGAACCCGTATTGCCCCGTGTCGCGCAGCTCGTAGGTGAACGAGATGATCCCCGCCGCCTCGTACGTCCAGTCAATCGAAACGCCGGAGGCTGGATAAATCGTCGAGTAGACCGGCCCCGGCGTGAACGACTTGCCATGGATACTCTGGATGATGGCCACCATCGTGGTGCCCATGTAGTGGTACAGGTCCTGGTCGGGCGGCAGGTTGGACTTGTAGCCGTAGGGCCACATCAGCAATTGCGAATAGCTGTGAATGTCCTGGAAGGTCACGATATTGGGGTGCGCAAGAATGAAGTCGCGCATGGCGGCGGTCTCCGGCTCGGAGAAGGCCGCGGTGCCCCGATAGGTCTCGTCGCAAGGATCGCCGCTCGAACCGCCGCCACCCCAACCGGCGCCCCAATTCCGATTGAGATCGACTCCGTCGCAGCTTGTGCCCGGGTTGTCACGCCGGTTCTTGCGCCACATGCGCTGATCCGTCCACGTATAGATGTACCCATCGACGTTGAACACCGGCACCAGGAACCACTCGCAGCGGTCCACGAGTTCGTGGATCTCCGGATCGGTGTCGTAGTTGCGGACGAGCTGGTCGGCCGTGTAAAGCACCACCGGGGGTGTAATCCACTCGCGGGCGTGAATGCCACCTTCGTACAGAATGCCCGGCTTGGCACCGGCCCCCGGCCCCGTGATCCGAATGCCGACCATGTCCCGGCCTTCGATCGTCTGCCCGACCACAAACAAGGACGCCAGATCGGGCCGTAGAACGACAAGCGTGTCCAGGTATGCCAGTATCTCGTCGTAATCCATGTACGCGTCCCAGGTGCCGCGTCCGATGGGGCGCGCGCGCTGCGCCTCGACCAGAGGCTGCATGTCCTCGATCATGACGCTGTAGCTCAACCCGGATGTGGCGAACTGCTCGAACTGCTCGGGCGTCAGGCGGGCGTCGATCTCCCCCGCCACGACGTCATCGCGCCAGACGTCGTCCGTCAGCGACATGAGCAGATCGCGCTGCGCCTCGCTGCCGACCTGCACGCGGACGACCCGGTGCCCATCGTAGCGAACCACGTCTGCGGCGCCGCTCCCCGTGCCGAGCAGGCACACCATCCCCACCAAACCCCACAGAATCATAGTGCGTCTAAACATCGTGATTACTCCCTTGGATCCAGCGCAGCGTTCGTAAGTGCGAACACACTAAGCTCTTATTATACCACGAGCGCAACCTGAGAAGAAGGCCGGTTACCGGTCCTTCGCTGCTGGTCCACAGCGGGCGCGGCGGGGAAACTTGCGTGCGCAGCGCCCACGCCGTATCTTCATGGTTGAGCCGCACTTGCCGCCTCGCAAGCCTCTGTTGGCGCGGCATCACGCGGCCAATGGAGGCAACAAGATGAAGGAGACGGTCTCCCGCGCTCCAACGCGCAGCTACGATGGGCTCGACAGGCCCGTGATTCTCATACCCAAGGGTTCCAAGGAGGCACAGATGGGTAAGGCAGACCTGGACTGGGCCAACCTACCGTTCGGCTACCACAAGACCGACCGACACATCCGCTATACCTGGCGGAACGGCGCCTGGGACGAGGGGCAAATCACCGCCGACGAGACGATCCCGATCCACATCGCGGCCACCTGTCTGCACTACGGCCAGGAGTGCTTCGAGGGCCTCAAGGTCTTCGAGACGAAGGCCGGCGACGCAGTAGTGTTCCGCATCGAGGAAAACGCCCGCCGCATGGCCGATTCGTGCTGCAAAATCCTCATGCAGCCCGTGTCCGAGGAGATGTTCATCGAAGCCGTCCTTCGTGTCGTGAATGAGAACCGCCGCTACATCCCCCCCCATGGCACCGGCGCCAGCCTATACATCCGTCCGCTCGTCATCGGCACCGGCCCCCAAGTCGGCGTGAAGCCCGCCGAGGAGTACATGTTCCTCGTTTTCGTCACGCCGGTCGGGCCGTATTTCAAGACCGGCTTCAAACCCGTGCATCTCATCGTCGAGGAGGAAGTCGATCGCGCCGCCCCCCTGGGTGTCGGCGACGTCAAGGTCGGCGGCAATTACGCGGCCGGGATGCGCGCCAGCGTCCGCGCCCGCGCGAGCGGCTACACCGAGGTGCTCTACCTCGACGCCCGCGAGAAACGCTATATCGACGAATCCGGCCCGGCCAACTTCTTCGGCATCACCAAGGCCGGCGTCTACGTGACGCCGGACAGCGAGTCCATCCTGCCCTCGATTACGAACAAATCGCTGATCACGCTGGCGGAAGAGTTAGGGCTGCATCCCGAACGCCGCCCCGTCGCGGTGGAGGAGATCTTCGACTTCCAGGAGGCCGGCTGCTGCGGCACCGCCGCGGTCATCACGCCCGTCGGCTCGATCACCTTCCGCGATCGCAAAGCCGTCTATTGTGAGGGAGATGCCGCCGGCAAATACTGCACCGACTTGTATAACCGGCTCACCTCGATTCAAACCGGCGATGCGCCCGATATCTACGGGTGGGTGCGTCGAATAGCCGACTAGCCGCCGCGTGTGGGCCGAGGAGGTGCTCTATTCGCCCACCGCAGATCGGTCTTCGAGACACCATTCGGCCGGTCGTCGCACTCTTGGCCGCGACCGTATTGCTTCTGGTTGGTTGCCAGCCTGGCCCCGCGCGCAACACCGACAGCGGGGGCCTCAACGTTCTGCTGATCACGCTCGACACCACCCGCGCCGACCATCTCGGCTGCTATGGCAATCCGCAGGCCGCTACGCCCAACCTCGACCGCTTGGCACAACGAGGCGTGCAGTTCCTCCAGTGCACCGCCGACGTGCCCATCACGCTGCCCTCGCACACCTCCATCCTCACCGGGCTCAGCGCCTGCGCCCACGGCGTGCGCGACAACGGCCGCTATCACCTGCACGAGAATCACACGACCCTGGCGGAGGTTCTGCGGCAACACGGCTACCAGACCTGTGCCTACCTCGCCGCCGTCGTGCTCAACGCGCAATACGGCCTGAACCAGGGCTTCGATGAGTACCACGATGTCCCCATCCCCAGCCCCGCCACGCTCGACGAAGCGGCCCGCGAATCCGACCAGCCACCCCATCTGCTAATGGCGCGCTACGGCGAACGCGCCGCCGACCAGGTCGCGGATCTCACGATCGAGTACCTACGTCAAAACCGCCGCAAGCGTTTTTTTCTTTGGACGCACTTCTTTGACCCCCACCTGCCTTACACCGCTCCGCCGCGCTGGACCCGGCGCTATCCGCAGAGCGGCTACGTGGCCGAGATCGCCTTCATGGATGAGCAAGTCGGTCGGGTGCTCAGCGAGTTAGAGAACCTGAAGCTGGCAGATCGCACGTTGGTCGTCGTGACGGCCGATCACGGCGAGGGCCTGGGCCAGCACCACGAAGACACGCACGCCTTCTATGTCTACGACACTACTCTCGCGGTTCCCACGATCATGGCCTGTCCCCAGCGTTTCGCCGGCGGTCGCACCGTCGCGGCCCAGGTCCGCAACATCGACATTGTGCCTACCATCCTCGACCTTCTCGACCTGCCACCACTCGACGTGATCCAGGGCAAGAGCCTGCTGCCACTGTTGCGCGGCGATGCCGCCGACTTGCATCTGGAGGCCCACGCCAGCTCGATCATCACACAGCTTGACTTCGACTACGCCCCGCTGCACTGCCTGCGGGCCGGCGGCTGGAAGTACATTCACGCCGATCCGCCCGAGTTGTATCACGTCGCCGACGATCCCAACGAGCTCCGCAATCTGGCGACCACTGACCCAGCCAAGACCCTGGAAATGCAGGAGCGGCTGCGGCGCGTCGCCGACTCCGCACCGCAGTTCGCTTACTCCTCGCGCGCGCAAACGACGATCGACCCCGCGACCGCCGCCCGCCTGCGCGCCATGGGCTACGTCGGCGGCCTGTCAGCCGAGCTCGGGCACACGCCCCGTTCCCAACCGACGACACTAGTGGACGAGCTCGATTGGCCCGGCGCCAATCCGATGGAGAAGTGGGAGGTAATCCAGTGCCTCGCCAACGGGCAATCCGCACTCCAGGACCAGCGCTACGAGTTGGCGGAGCAACAGCTCCAGCGCCTGCTGCAACTCGAGCCCGCTTCGCCGTTCGGCCTCCATCTGCTCGCCCAGTGCTACTTCTTCCAGGACCGCATCGATGAGGCCACCGCCGCCGTGCAGCGTCTGCTGGAGGCACGCCCGCATGACGCCCGCGCCCATACCATGCTCGGGCGCTGCCTTGTCGCCCGTCAGGAGTACGCGCGGGCGATCACGGCGTTCGAGCGGGCCATCGAGCTGCGCCCGGATGACTTTGACACGTGGTTTCACCTCGGCGCCGCGCACACCAAGCTCGAGAGCTGGCCTGATGCGCAGGCCGCCTATCGCCGCGCACTCGAACTGCAACCCACGTCGTTCGACGCGCGTTATCGCCGGGCGGAGTGCCTGGCTGCGAGCGGCGATCACAGCGCCGCCGTTGCCGAGGCGCGCCGACTGGTGGAAGATTCGCCCGCGAGCGCTCCCGCCCACTATCTGCTATCCCGGAGCCTGTTTCAACTGGGTCAATACGCCGAGTGCGAGAAGGCCTGCAGCGTTCTGCTCGATCAAGACCTGCGCTCGGCACGCATGTTCTTGCTGCGCGCCCAATGCCGAGCACAGCTCGGCAACGTAAGTGCGGCCGAGGCAGACCTGGACCAGGCCGCGGCGCTCGACCCACGCATTGCGCCGCACATCGAACAACTCCGCACCCGTCTGCGCTCCGCACCACTGCCCACCCCATCACGCCCCTGACCGCCGCTGTGCGCGTGCAACCGTATGCTCCCTTGACTGTCGCCGGCACACTTGCGCCGCGCGTCCGGGGCAGAGCCCCGACGCACGGCATTGTCAAAGCTGCTCTTGGAAGCACGTCTCGGCGACGTTCAGCGCCGTCAGCATGCCGCGCGCCTTGTTGAGCGTCTCCTCGTACTCCTGCGCCGGCACCGAATCGGCCACGACGCCGGCCCCCACCTGCACATACGCCCGTTGCCCGCCGTCCGGCCCGGGCTGCATCACCAGCGTGCGCAACGCGATGCACGTATCCATGTTCCCAGCGAAATCGACATAGCCGACCGCGCCGGCGTACGGCCCGCGGCGGGTCGGCTCATACTCGTCGATGATCTCCATGGCCCGCACCTTCGGCGCGCCGCTCACTGTGCCCACCGGCAACGCCGCCCGCAACGCGTCGAACGCCGTCCGACCCTCGGCCAGCTCACCCGTGATATTGCTGCAAATGTGCATAACGTGGCTGTAATACTCGACCGACATGACGTCGCTCAGCCGCACGCTGCCCGGCTTGGCCACGCGGCCCACGTCGTTGCGGCCCAGGTCGACCAGCATGACGTGCTCGGCCCGCTCCTTCGGATCCGCCAGCAATTCCGCGCGCAACCGCCGGTCCTCCTCCTCGGTCTTTCCGCGGCGTCGCGTACCGGCCAGCGGCCGGTTTGTAACCACGCCATCCTCCACGCGGCACATGATCTCCGGGCTCGCGCCCACGACGGTCACGTCCGGCGATTTGAGGAAGAACATGAACGGCGACGGGTTGATCACGCGCAAGGCGCGGTAGACGTCGAACGGGCTGGCCGCAGTCTCGACCAGCAGTCGTTGCGAGATGACGACCTGAAATATGTCACCGGCGCGGATGTACTCCTGACAACCCGCGACAGCTCGTTCGAACTCGGCCCGGGGGAAGTTGCTCGTGTAGCGTTCGAGCGGTTCGGCCGGCAGAGCGATCCGCACCGGAGCCATGGTTCGCGACTGACTGATGCGCCCGATCAACGCTTCGATCCGCTCCTGCGCCCGCTCATAGGCGGCGCGCAGCTTGGCCGAGTCGCGCGCCTCGCCCACGTCGGCATGGGCCACGACCAGCACCGTCTTGTGGACGTGGTCGAAGATTACCAGCGCCTCGTAGATATCGAACAACAAATCCGGCAGGTGACGGTCATCCGGCGGAGCATCGGGCAGGTGCTCGTAGTAGCGCACCGTGTCGTACGAGGCGTAACCCACCGCCCCCCCCAGGAAACGCGGCAAGCCCGGCAGAACCGCCGTGCGGTAGCCCTGCAAGCACCGCTCCACGCGTCCCAACGGGTCCGCTTCGGGCGCTGTCTCCGCCGTGCCACGGGCGTGATCTGTGATCTCGGCAGTCTCGCGCCGCTGCGCAAAGGTCAGCGCCGGATCGGCCCCGAGAAACGAGTAGCGGGCAATCTTCTCGCCCCCTACCACGCTCTCGAGCAGGAACGCCCGAGGCGAGTCGGCCTCCAGGCGCGCGAAGGCGCTCACCGGCGTCAGGTCGTCGCAAACCAGCGTGGCCACCAGCGGAACGCGGTTGTGCTCGGCGGCCAGCTCCTGAAACTGCACGAAGTCCGGGCGACAGGTGTTCGTTGCCATGGCAGGCAAGTGTACTGCCTGGGCGGCCTCCGAAACAGAGCCCGCGAACCCTGTCCGAATCGCGATCCAGCCAAACACGCCGCCGACGTTCTGACACCGGACAGCGCGTCCTGGCTGACTTAGAACCTGTCCCAAAATCCCCTTCAGCCGCGACCGTCGCAGCACCTCAACAGAACGGCAGCTGCGGAAGCACTCCGACAGCCTGTGACGGTCGCGGATGGGGCTTTGGGATAGGTTCTAGAGCATTTTCCATATTGATGTAGCGTTCGGGCTCCGTCCCGAACGTAGGCGACCAACTTGTCTTCCACGGCCGAGACGGAGCATGGCCGCTACGATTGAGTGTGAATCGCGCTAGCGGCGCAATGTCTTTCGGCGGATTCCGGAGACGACCGTCTTCATGCTGGATTCGTGGAAGAAGTCCAGCGCCTCCTGGAGGGTATCGAAGAAGCGGAAGAGCTTGGTCAGGCCGGTGATCTTGAAGACCTGCTGCAACTCCGGGCGGATCCGCGTGATCGCGACCAGCGCCTTGCGCTCTTCGGCCTTCTTGCGCAGCGCGATGAGTATGCCGAGTGCTTGCGAAGACAGGAAAGCCACTTCCTGGAAGTCCAGTACGATCTTTCGGGCTTCGTCTACCTCGACGAGGCCGTACAGCTCGGTCGCGATCCGGTCGATGGTGGGCGCGTCCAAAATCGAGCGGTGCCGAAAACGGGCGACGTGCACGCCCGCGGATTCGCTGATTGACAGGTTGGATTCGGCCACTGGCTGGCTCTCCATTCTACCTACACGGCGGATGCGCGGGGTAGCTAGGTTCTGTTCAGGCCCACGGACTCCTGGCACATGAGCGCACAGCACCAGCAGGAGTCGACACGCATCCAAAGTCCTTGCTATGTCTGAGGTACCAGGAGGCTCCAGCATAGCGGGTTGCGAGCGCTGATGCAACGCGGCGAGACGGGCATCATGGAAAGGTCAGCGGCGAATGCGCAGGTGAGATTACCCGTCACCCGGCGGGGCTTCCTCCTGGTCTTTGTCGGCCTGCTGCCTGGCTTTTTCTTCGGCCTCTTCGAGGGTTTTGCGGGCCGCCGCGAGTAGTTCCTCGAGCTCGGACACCTTGCTTGTCAGCTTGGCCGCCTGATCCCGGGCCTTTTCGGCGTCGAGGCGGGCTTGTTCGGCGGCGGCCTTCTCCTGGTGGAGCTGCGCCGTGGCTTCATGCAGCTTCTTGGTCAGGGCCTCGTTCTCAGCCTTGGCCTGCCCCTTCATTTCCGAGAGTTTGGCGGCCAGGGCGCGGGCCATGTTGTCGGCGGTGACGGCGTCTTTCTGAGCCTTGGCCTGCGCCGTTTCGCATTCCTGCAACGCAGAGCGCGTTTTCTCGATATCGGCAGCCAGCTTGGCATTGTCCTGCTCGAGGGCGGTGTTCTGCTCCTCCAGCAGGGTGATCTCCTGCTCGTGCTGAGCGCAGCCGAGCGCGAGCAGCAGCGCGAGCGGGACGACCAGCAAGCTCATGAGTTTCGATGTGGACATGTGTGACCTCCTGTGGGACAAACTGTGCACATGCGGGGCGCGGTGCGCCGAACGCCTGCGGCGCCCGATAATATAACCGCCAAGTGACGACCGGGTAGGGGCTGGCCCAATTGGAGCTGTTCCCATCAAGACCGGGCGCTGGTGGGGCGGAGTCTAGGTGGGGCCCGCCAGGGCTGTCCCGCGGGCGCTGTCGCCGCCGTGCAGGATGCTCGCGAACCAGCGGCGTAGAGCCTTGTCGTCGCTGGCGTGTTTGCGGAAGCGTTCGATCGACGAATGGATAGCTCCACGGCCGATCTTGGCCTGTCGAGCGTCACGCTCCGCGCGCGTCAGCGTCATCGCACCCCAGGCGATGGGCAGACCACAGAACGAGCGGAGCGCCGCGGCATGCGCCGGCAGGCCGAGCACGAATTCGGTGCCGCGCTGCAGGCTGGCGCGCGCCTCCTGGAGCGCCGCGCGGTAGATCTCCGCGTGCGAGACCGCCGCTCCGTCGGGGGTGGGCAGGTAGCGGCGTCCCTGGCGTGAGTCACGCAGGGCGTCCTTCAGGATGTTCACCAGTTGCAGGCCGATGCCGAGCTCAACCGCGACCTCGCGCAGCGAGTTGACGGCGGGCAGCTTGAGATGATGAGCCATCATCCCACACAGCATCTCGCCCACGACCCCGGCGACGTAGTAGCAGTACGAGCGGAGCTCGGCGGCGGTGCGCACGGCGGGGTAGGGCAGCTCGCGTTCGGCGGCGCGGCAAGCGAACTCGCGGACACCCGCAATCATGCGGCAGGCGCAGTCGTGGGCCGCCTCACGGTAGACGGAGTCGAGTTGCCTGATCCGCTCCAGCACGGCGGGCGCTTCCAGCATGAGTTCACACTCGGCCGCCAGATCGCCCACCGGCTGCGCCACGGCTTCGACCGCCGCGCGGTCATTCTCGCGCAGGGCTGTTTCCAGACAGGTGAAGTAATGCAGACGTTGCTCCGTGGAGAGTTCCGGCGCATCTTCGAGCGTATCCACGATGCGCATCAGCAGGTAAGCCAGCCCGACCGCATTGGCCAAGTCGGCGGGCAGCATCGGGATCAAGATGGCGTAGGTGCGGGATACGCCTTTGAGATGCTTGGCAACGAACGCGTCCATCGTCGTAGCTGCCTTGTGCGGGCCGCCGAGCGGTTACGATTTCCCTCGTGTCTTGCCCCCGCGGCGGGCCGTCGTTTCTTGCGCGGGAACGGCGCCTTCGCGTACAGCCGCCAGCGTCTGACGAATGCGGTTAGCGATGGCGGCGGTGTCAACCGTTGCGGCGTCGCGCTGGCTCTGCAATGCGCGTCGTGCCGCGGTCGCGATGCCGGCCGCGTCGATGCCGGCTTGGGCCAGTTGCCCAGCCCGCGACCCGTGCGCGTAGAACTCCTCAGCGGCCAGGCCCAGACACACGACGCTCTCGGTGGGTAGGCCGAGGCGGTTGGCCGTCTCGAGCACGGCGCTGCCGAAACCGCCCGTGGTCGAATGGTCTTCCACCGTTATGACCGGCCGGCGACGCATGATCGCGGCCGTGACCATAGTCTCGTCGATGGGCTTGGCGAAGCGCGCGTTGACGACCGTGACAAAGAGGTCTTCGCCGGCCAGCGTGTTGGCCGCCTCCAAAGCGTGCGTGACTTCGCTACCGTAGGCGAGAATAGTGGCGTCCGGCCCGTCGCGCATGACGCGCGACCGCCCCAGTTCGAAGGGGAGCGGCGGGCCAAAGGGGTCGGGTACCGTGTCTCGCGGATAACGGATGGCGAAAGGTACGTCCAGCTTGAGGCCGAAGCGCAGGCACTCGTTCAATTCCGGCTCGTCCGCGGGGGCCATGACGACCATGTTCTGGAAGCAACGCAGAAAGCTGAGGTCAAGGTAGCCGTGGTGCACGGCCCCATCACCTCCGACGAGGCCGGCCCGATCGATGCAGAAACCGACCGGCAGTCGCTGCAAGACGACCTCCTGGAAAACCTGGTCGAAGGCGCGTTGGAGGAAGGTGGAGTAGATGGCTACCAGGGGGCGCAAGCCGGCCCGCGCCATCCCCGCGGCGGTGTCAACGGTACAGCTCTCGGCAATGCCGCAATCCAGCACGCGCTCCGGCAGACGCTGCCGCACTTTCGCCAGACCGGTGCCATCGGGCATGGCGGCCGTCAGGGCGTAGACGCGCGCGTCGTCCTCGGCTACGCGGATCACCGCGTCGGCGAACGCGCTGGTCCAGCTCTTGCGTTCACTCTTGATGATGCTGGCGCTCTCGCCATCGATCTTCAGGCGGCCGGGGCTGTGAAAAGCGCAGGGGTCTTTCGAGGCGAAACGACAGCCGCGGCCCTTTTCGGTATGCACGTGCAGCAGCACGGGATGCGAGACGTCTTTGAGCAGCTCCAGCATCGCGATCAGGTGCGGCAGATCATGACCGTCCAGCGGGCCAATGTACAGGAAACCGAGCCGTTCGAAGGCTTGGTGTGGCGAAACCGTGGTCTTGAGCCCCTCTTTCAGGTGCCCCAGCACGTCCACCATGCTGCGGCCGACGAGCGGGACCTTGGGTAGCAGAGTGTGCAGCTTGGCCTTCACGTCCTCGTAGCGGCTGCTGACTCGAAAACGTGCCAGGTGGGAAGCGAGCGCACCCTGCGTTTTCGAGATGCCCATCGAATTGTCGTTGAGAACGACCAGGAATTGCCGCTTGAGCGTGCCCGCCTGATTCAGTCCTTCGAACGCGACGCCGTTGACGATGCTGGCGTCGCCGACGAGTGCTACCACGCGGCTGGCGCGTTTGAGGGCCGAGTCCCCGCGCGCGAGGCCGACCGCGGTGGCGATCGCCGTGCCGGCGTGGCCGACGTCGAATAGGTCGTACTCACTCTCGGCCGTGCTGGGGAAGCCGCTGATGCCGCCGGCCTGGCGTAGCGAGTCGAAGTCAGCGTCGCGGCCGGTGAGGAGTTTGTGGACGTAGCACTGATGGCCGACGTCCCATAGCAGCCGGTCGTTCCGAAAGTCGAAGACGCGGTGCAGGGCCATGGTCAGTTCGACCACGCCCAGGTTGCTGGCCAGATGCCCGCCGTTCTTGCTAACGACCGTGATGATACGCTCACGGATTTCGTCGGCGAGTTGCTCCATTTGCTTCGGGGTCAATGTCGCCAGGTCGGCCGGCGAACCGATGTCGCTGAGAATTCTTGTCATTGTCCTGCACAATGCCTCGTACGGGCGCTGGTGCGATTCGCAGGCAGGGCGGCGGTTAGTTCCGCAGAGCCGTCAAACTGCGCAAACGCCTTCGACTTTCCCAGGTTCGGACCAGCGTGACGTCAGTGCCGCATAACTCACATCGCCGCTTCGCGCTGCCCAGCCTTAGCGGTCGCGCGTGATAACATACTGGGCCAGCCCGCGGAGTCGGTCGGCGCGCTCGCCGAACGGTCCCAGGGCTGCCACAGCAGCCTCGGTTTCCTGCCGGGCCCGCACCCGGCTCTGTTCTATCCCGAAAACGCTGGGGAAGGTCTGCTTGGAGGCTTCCGCATCCTTCCGCACACGTTTGCCGAGGGCGGCGGTCGATCCGCCGTAATCAAGCAGGTCGTCGCTGATCTGGAACGCCAATCCCAGATGCTGACCGAAGCGGCGCAGGGCGGCAACCTGTTGTTCGTCCGCGTTGGCACACAGGGCGCCCATCTGGCAGCATGTCTCGAGCAGTCGCGTCGTCTTGTGTGCGTGGATGTACTCAACGAGTTCCGGACTCCCGGGTAGCGATTCGCCTTCGACGTCGGCCGCCTGGCCAGCGATCATCCCCAGCGTCCCCTGTGATAGGGCTGAAACCAGTTTCGTCGAGAGTTCCGCCCTGATCTTATCAGACGACAACACGACGAAAGCATCGGTCATCAGCCAATCGCCGGCGAGTATCGCCAGGGCCTCGCCGAAAACCTTGTGGTTCGTGGCCTGCCCACGGCGCAAGTCGTCGTCGTCCATCGCCGGCAGATCGTCGTGAATCAGCGAGAACGTGTGCACGCACTCCATGGCGATCGCGGCGGGGAGGGCCGCCTCGTCGGAGCCGCCACAGACGTGGCAGCATTCCAGAATCAGCACCGGCCGCAGGCGTTTCCCGCCCTTGCCCAACGAGTACTGTACGGCCTCGGGTAGCCGGCTGTGCGAGGCCAGCCGGCCTTTTTCTGCGCTCAGATGCTCCGATATGGCCTGGTCGACGCGGCTGCGGCGCGCGGCGTACCAACCTTGCCAATCAGTCTGCACCCCGGATGTTGCTGGATTGCTGACCGACGTACTCACGTGGTCTCCGGCCTCTAGGCAGCCATGCGGGCGTCTGGACAACTCGTGACGGCACAGCATAAAGTCTTGTCATTCGGGTTGCCAGCGCGTTTTTGGGGCGTGGGGGCCCGGGACCTGGGTGGGGGCGGGCGAGCAACAGAGCGATGGACGCCGAGATCACGCCACAGATGGTCCTGCTGGGCTACCGTGAGGGCGTTTTCCCCATGGCCGATCAGGACGGGGCGATCCTGTGGTTCAGCCCCGATCCGCGCTGCATCCTCGAGTTCGACCGGTTCCATGTTTCGCGCAGCCTGCGGCAGGCGCTTCGGCGCGGGGAGTTCGAGATCAGGCTCAACACCGCTTTTGAGCGGGTGATTACGGCCTGCGCGGACCGGGCGGAGGGGACGTGGATCTCGCGGCGCATCATGACCTGGTGCCGCGCGCTGCACGCCTGGGGGTTCGCGCACAGCGTCGAGACGTGGCGCGCCGGTCGACTGGTGGGGGGGCTGTACGGGCTGTCGATCGGGGGGGCGTTTTTCGGCGAGTCCATGTTTCACCGCGAGCGCGACGCGTCCAAGGTCGCGCTGGTGGCACTGATGAGGCACCTGCGCGGACGCGGATTCGCGCTGGTCGACACGCAGTGGCCCACGCCACATTTGCTGAAGCTCGGCGCGGTGTTAATCCCGCGGGCGGAGTACATGAAGCGACTAGCGGCGGCGGTGCGGCGGCCGTGTTCCTTTGGAGACGCACCGCCAACCGCCGTTGCGGACTTCCTAGACTAGACCTAGCCCAAGACCCTCCGGGAGCAGACCGCCCAGCCGCGTTGCGCGCGCACGCCAAGCTGTTCTACGCAACCGCTCCCTTACGGTCGCGGCTCGGAAGGAGGTCTGGGATGGATTCTAGTGAGAACGCAGCGTCACAGGCGCACGTTGCAGGGGGACACGCAGTCGCCGTCTGCAACCAGAGCCCCGAGCACAAGCGCGCGGGTCCACTGGCCGAGTCCGTTCGTCCCGAAGCACCGGCATCACGGCCAGGGTTGCCCGGTAACATCCTCGACAAACCGGGCAAAGCGATCGGGCGTGGGCAGCAGCGCCACCAGGGCCAGCAGCGCGAGTGCGGGTGCGATGAGCGCCAGCCAGACGCGCGTGCCTGAATAGACGACTAATCCGAACATGCCGAAGGTCTCGGCCAACGCCGCGCTCACGAGCGTCAGCAGAAACAGTCGCTGAAACAGGGCAGCGACGGGGATGGGGCGATCGTTGGCTTCCTCGAACGCCTGCCGAGCGCTGCGCCACAGCGCACGACGCAAGAAGAAATACGCGACGAGTTGCGTGCCGCCCAGCCCGGCCAGCCCCAGCAAAAGAACGGTAACCGTCTGCGGTTGCAGGTCAGAGGGAGGCGCTTGCAGGAGCATGATGATGGCGGCGAACGCGCCCAAGCCGACGATCATGGCGCCGATGACGATTTGCGCGACCCGCAGGGCCTTGCCGGTTTGCGTGTCCATGGCTCGCTTAGCTCCCGTTGAGTGGGGTGCCGTGGTGCGCGTCGTCCACCCGCCGACGTTATTCTGACGCGGAGTCGTAACACCTGCGCTCAGGCTGGCAGCGCTCCGGGGTCCCCGGGGCATCGTCCGGCCCGAACGAAGCACACGTCTGTTCGCACCAATAGGTGGCGGTTGTGGAGCAGGCGACAAAACCGGGGCGAATCGGCGCCCCGCTGGGCGCGCGTTGCTGCTTGGTACGCAAGTGGACGCAGCAGGGCACGACTTCGACTTCCGGAGGGTATGGATCCGTCACAGCACTAGCCTCCTTCTCCGGCCTGGTGAGCTTGCCGTAACGCCCGCTGAACGGCGACGTCGGCCAGTTGCACTTTGTAGCCGTTGAGCCGCAGCGGTTTGGCGCCGCGGCGGGCGGCCTGGCCCGCTTGGGTGATGAGTGCCTCGGAGAGCTCGCATCCGGCGATGAGCTGTTCGACGCGCTCCAGGCGCCAGGGCCGCGGGGCCACGGCCCCCAATACGACCCGCGGTTGCTCGGGTTTGGTGAGATTGACGGCACAGCAGACCAGTGGCCAGCCGAACGACTGCTTCTCGCGCAGCTCAACATAAGCCGAGCGCGGTCCGGTATCCGCCAGGCTGATCAGCACCTCCGTCAGGAGTTCGTCGGGGGCGCGGCTGTTCTCGTCCTGCTGCGGATCGGCCGGCACACGGAAGAACTCGGACAGCGGCACGACGCGCTCGGTCTGTGTGTCGCCGCTGCGCTTGACCAGCCGCACTTGGGCGGCATACGCCAGCAAGGGCACCGCCAGGCTCGACGGGTGGACGATGTGACAGGCGGCGGCGCCGAAGATGGCGTGGTAGCGGTTGTCCCCGTCCACGGCGTAGCACGTGCCGCCACCCTTCTTGAGGCAGCGGTAATCCTGGCTGCGGAAGTACCAGCAGCGCGGCTTCTGGCACAGGTTGCCGCCCAGTGTGGCTAGATTGCGGATCTGGGGCGTGGCGGTCTCGGCGGCCGCGTGGGCCAGGGCGGGCAGTCGCTCGCGCAGGCCGGGATGGGCGGCGATTTCGGCCAGTGTGGTCAGCGTGTTGAGCACGATCAGACGCTCGGTTGGGCGGGCCTTGATTGTGTCTACCGGGTCGTGCAAGGGCCGCAGGTTCAGCACGCGCTCAGGAGCGTCAAGTCGCTCCTTGAGGCGGTCGAGCAGATCAACCCCGCCAGCCTTGACCAGCGTGCCGGGGCCGGTGCTGGAGAGGAACGCGGCGGCTGATTCGAACGTCTCCGCGGTCACATACTCAAAGGGCTTCATTGCACACCTCCCCGCTCAGCCAGCGCGGCGAGCACGCGCGCGGGTGTGATCGGCAGGCTGCGCACGCGGGCACCGAGCGCATTGGAGACCGCGTTGGCCAGGGCGCCCGCAGTCGGGATTGTGGGTGGTTCGCCGAGCGACCGGGCGCCCAGATTCTCCCCCTCGTGCCAGATGATCGGCACGATCTCGGGGCAGTCGCGCGGGCCCAGGATCTTGTATTGCTCGAGGTTGGGGTTGAGCATGCAGCCCCGCGTCGGGTCGAGGATCTTCTCCTCGAACAAGGCAAAGCTCACGCCCTGGATGACTCCGCCGATGATCTGGCTTTCGGCGGTGAGGCGGTTGATAGCCTGCCCGCAGTTCTGGAGGGCGACCACTTTGACAACGCGGACGAGGCCGGTCTCGGTGTCCACTTCGACCTCGGCGAACTGCACGGCCTCCGGGCCGCCTTGGCCCCAGTACTTGGGGTTCTTCTCGCCCACCACTGTGAAGCTCTCGTTGGGCAGCCGCTTGCAGGCGGCGATCCACGAGGCGGTGTCGCTGAAGTCCGCCTGGCTCTGCTGGTGTAGCTGGGCCGCGGCACGGTCGGCGGCATCACGAATAGCGGGGACGATCGAGTGCACCGTCATGGAGCCGCCGCTGGTCGGGCCGGGGGGATAGTCACTGTTGCCGCAGTCGGATGTGATCAGTTTGCGCTCGATACCCAGTTGAGCGGCACACACGTCGACCAGCACGGTTCGCGTGCCCGTGCCGAGGTCCTGTGTGCCGGAAAGCACGCGCACGGTGCCGTCGCGAAAGACGTCCACGCGGATCTGGGCGTCGGCTTCCCACGTGCTCCAATCCCCCGTGGCCATGCCGATGCCGCGCCGCACCTGGCCCGTTCCGCTGCCGTCCGGTTGGGGCCGCTGACTCCAGCCGATCGCGCGCCCCCCGACGTCGTACATGCGTTTGCGGATCTCGCTGGTCTCGATCCGCTTGCGATACTCGAGCGGATCGACTCCCGCGGCCTCCGCCAGTTCATCGATGAAGCTGTCGAGCGCAAAGGTGCCCTGCGGATGTCCCGGGGCGCGAAACGGTCGCGCGCCGCCGGTGGTCAGGCCGAGTTCGACGAAGGACTTGAAGATGCTGCCGAGCTGATAGCGGGCCGGATTGGCCGCGTCGCCGCCGCTTTTCTCGGGGCCGTTGACGCCGGCCACGTGAATGTGGCCGCCGAGCGGATGGCCGGCGTGATCGGTTGCAATGTTCATGTACTGGATCGAGCCGGGGCGACAGCCGGTATCCAGGTGCTCCCGCTTGCGCGTGTTCACCACGCGCACCGGGCGCCCGAGCTTCTTGCTGAGTTCGACGGCGACACGCCCCTCGAAGTCGGCCCCGACGAGCTTGCTGCCGAATCCGCCCCCGACATGCTCGCAGTGCACCCGCACCTTGCTCTGATCGAGCCCGAAGAAGCCAGCCGCTTGGGCGTGGGCGCGGCCGGTGCCCTGGGTGCTGCACCACAGCTCGGCCGAGTCGCCGCGGTAGTCGGCGAGGGCGGCGTGTGGCTCGGTGCAGGAATGCGTCTGGATCTGCGTTGTGTATGTGCGTTCGACGCGGCGATGGGCCTCGTCGAGCACCTGCTGCGCTTGCTGGCGCCGCTCTTCAGAGCCGAGGTCGCCGCGCGTGCCGGGCGCGTCGGCCAGGGGGGGTGGAATCGGGCCGAGGCTACGTTCGTGCTCGGCCACCGGATCGGTGGTGGGTTCGAGCACCGTCCATTTCAGATCCAGGGCCGCGAGGGCGTCGTCCAGGGCCGCGCGCGTCTCCGCGCAGATGTAGCCCGTCTCCTGCCCGCAATAGACGTACTCTTCCTTCTTGCGCACTGACACGTCCAGCACGCCGGCGACTTTGCGTGCTGCCTCTTCGTTGAATGACCGCAGCCGGGCTTGGCCGTAGGGGCAGTAGACAATCGTTGCGTAGGCCATGCCCGGCAGCTTGACGTCCGTGGTGAACTTGGCCTTGCCGGTTACTTTCAGCGCGGCATCGACGCGGCCGTGCTCGCATTCGATGGCTTTGCCACGATTGTCCGCGACATTGCCGGACGGTACGGCCTCACCCGCTGCGCTGTGTACTGCCTCGAACACTTTGGGATAGGTGCCGCAGCGGCAGATGTGACCGGCGCAGGCATCTTTGATCTGGGCGGTCGAGGGGTGGGGGTTTCGGGCCAACAGAGCCGTGGCGCTGACGACCAACCCCGGCGTGCAATATCCGCATTGCAAGGCATCGTGTTCGCAAAACGCTTTCTGCACGGGTGAGAGCTGCTCGCCCGCGGCCAGCCCCTCGACGGTAGTGATGCGCGCACCGACCGTGTCGATTGCCAGGAGCATGCAGGCGTTTACCGGCTGCCCGTCCAGCAGCACAGTGCAACCACCGCACGCGCCCCGCCCGCAGATTTCCTTTGCACCGGTCAGATCGAGCTGCTCGCGGAGTGCGTCCAGCAGAGTCGTGCGCGGCTCTATCCTGACCTCGTGCGCCCGGCCGTTGACGCGCAGTACGCAGGCAACGGGGCCGGGGCCGACCCGGCGTACGCCCGCTCCGGCCGGCTTGCGCTCTATCTTCACCTGCGGTGCCAGCAGGGGAACGGCCGCGATGGCACCGGCGCCCTTGAGGAATCCGCGGCGTGAGACGGGCCGCGAGGCGGTGGGGCCGGCGCCGGGGCCAGAACCTGCGTCTGGTGGGGGGGGAGACGGAGACCGGCCGATATCCTGCGCACTCATCGGAGTCCTCGCGAAAGCGTGGCCGGCTGCGCCGGCTCGTCCGTGTAGCCTGCGAAACCGTCGCGACCGTTCCCGCCCGCCCATGCGGTTGCCGGAGTGGCCGCGACACCAACCGATGGCTGCGGCGGTCGTGCATTCTACCGCGTGTTGGACGAGCGGCGATAGGGCAAACCTGACAACTATCCGGTTCCGTGCTAGACTTGGGGCATGGCAACACTTGGGATCCTATGCGATAAACGCTACAAGAACCACGTCACGGACGAGGGACATCCGGAGCAACCGAAGCGACTTGACGCGATCACCGCCGGCCTTGAAGCAGCCGGTGTGCTCGCGGAGTGCCCGCGGATTGAGCCGCACTTCATCGACGATAAGCTGTTGCTGCGCGTGCACAACGCAGACTACTTGCGCCGCCTGGACGGGGCTTGCCGACAGGGTTATCCGTACATCGATGTGCCCGACTGTCCCATCTCGCCTGAGAGCTGGGATATCGCGCGCCTGGCAGCGGGGGGTGTGGTCGAAGCGGCCCGGCAGATCGCCTCGGGCAAGCTGAAGCGGGCTTTCTGTGCCGTGCGGCCGCCCGGCCATCACGCCGAGATCGACCGCGCGATGGGTTTCTGCCTGTTCAACAACGTGGCGATCGCGGCCCGGGTGTTGCAGGATGAGTTCCACATTGAGCGCATGCTGATCCTGGACTGGGACGTGCATCACGGCAACGGCACACAGCGTACGTTCGAGCACGACCCGTCGGTTTCGTACATCAGCATGCACGGTCACCCCAACTTCCTCTTCCCCGGAACAGGCTTCGAGGGGGAGATCGGAACAGACGCCGGGCGCGGGTACACGCTCAACATCCCGTTCCATCCGGGAGCCACGGATGACGACCTGCGCAACGCGTTCGAAGCGCGCATCATCCCCTCAGTCGAGCGCTACGCCCCGCAGTTCGTGCTGATGTCGATCGGTTTCGATCCACACGTTGACGATCCGCTGGGCAACCTGAAATGCACGGACGAGATCTTCGCCTGGATGACGCGCACCACGCGGCAACTAGCCGATCACCTGGCGGGCGGCCGCATCCTCAGCGTCCTCGAAGGCGGCTATAACCTCGCGGTGCTCGAGCGTTGCGTCGCCGAGCACGTCCGCATCTTGCGGGAGTAGTCGCGCCGCGTGACGCAAGGGGCGCGCGCCGCGCGGGTCGTGAGTTGGCTTCGAGACGCGGAAGAAGAGGGTCCTTCGCGGAATCCCGGGAAGTGCGGGCGGGGAAGCAAGGCGAAACCAAACGGGCGCCCGCCGCGCCCCTCTGTGTGTGCCCTCACGCTCGCTGTGCCCCCGCCAAAAGCTCAAAAAAAAGCCCGCTCTCCGCGACAGAGAACGGGCTTGTGTCCACAGATTGGCAAGAAGGGCGAGCCGAACAAACGTCTTACCAACCCCTCTCCACACGCGTGGAGAAGTTTATCCAACCGTAAAAACCGTCCTTGCCGCGGGGCTATTCCCCGTTGCAGAAAAAGCTGCGAATAGTTGTTTGTGGACGCGACGGGCGTAGAATCGGGGTCGTGAAATCGCTCCGAGTCGTACACGCGTCGCACTCACGCCGCTGGCGGGACTTCTCCTACATCTATCCCGTTATCTCCAGGCGCAGCAAGGGATTAAGCATCGGTATCAACCTCTGTCCGAGCGGCGTCTGCAACTTTGACTGCACCTACTGCCAAGTGGAGCGGAGTGGGCTTCCCCGGGCCGCGCGCGTGGATCTGGCGGTGCTGGCGAGCGAGTTGCGGCATATGGTGGCGAATCATCGTAGGCTCTTTGACGAGCCGATGTTCCGGGCCGTCCCCCGCGCGCTGCGGCGACTCAACGACATCGCGTTCTCCGGTGACGGAGAGCCGACCGGCGCCCGCCTTTTCCCGGAAGCGGCCCGGCTGGCGGCGAATGTTCACGCCGAGTTTGGGCTCAGCCAGACCAAGATTGTCGTTATTACCAACGCCTGCTTCCTGCAGCGGCCGCAGGTGGCGGACGCGTTGGCCTTGCTGGACCGCCATAACGGGGAGATCTGGGGCAAGCTGGACGCCGGGACTGAGGAGTATTTCAGGCGCGTGAATCGGCCCAGCCATTCTCTGCAGCACGTGCTCGACAATATCCTCTCCGCCGCGCTCATCCGGCCGGTTGTGCTGCAATCGCTGTTTATGCGGCTGAGTGGCGAGCCGCCGCCGGCGACGGAGATCGCGGCGTACGTCGAGCGGATTCGCGGGCTGCTCGGTGGCGGGGGACGCATCTCGTTGGTGCAGGTCTACACCGTTGCCCGGCAGCCGGCGGAGAGCTACGTAAGCGCCCTGAACGTTGCGCAGCTCGAGCGCATTGCCGCTGCGGTCAGGGAAGCCGGTGTTCCGGTTGAGTGCTACGTGTGACCTGGGCAGTGTCTGCCGGGTAGAGCTGTGTCTCGCTTGTGCGGCGGCCGATCTTGATTTGGGGGCGTTGAGCAAGTCCCTGGAACCGAATGCGCCGACACAGGCGGAAGTTCCAGAGACGGGTTGAGGCGCCGCCTATAATGTCACGGGGACACGGTACGGCGGTTCCTTTTAAGCCATCTGTCGAATCACGGGAGGTTCGGGGCATGCGCAGCTCTACCGGTGGTTGGCGGACAGCGTTGCCGGGCGCAGACGCGAGTGTGCAAAGGAGGCAACCGCCTCTGAGAATAAGGACGGTCACAATGCAAGGGAGGACATGGCGATGCGAATGCTGATGTTTGTGGTAGCCGTCCTCGGGGTGCTGGTTGCGCAAGCCGGGGCGGAGCAATTCTGGATCACGTACGAGGGGAATGACCTACCGGAGAATGAGGGCTGGACGCGCGTCACGTACAACGGCGAAGCGTACCGCTGGATCGAGGATGGCG
>JAHJAR010000089.1 GCA_018814045.1 Planctomycetota bacterium
GCGTCAGGATCTTGGACAATTCCATGCTGTCGTCCTGCCTGGGGGACGCGGGATCCGAGCTTAACCGCCGGGAATCGTCGAATCCGCGGTTGGGCCGCCGCTCGCGGATCGGCCCAGGAGCGGTTAGTATATCAGTTTCGGTTGGTTGCTGCACGCGCAGCGGAGTCTGTCCACGCGAGGTTCCACAACATGAAGAAATTCCGCCTGTTCACGCCCGGCCCGTGTGCCGTCCCTGAAGAAGTCCTCGTCGAAATGGCCCGTCCTTTTCGCCACCATCGCACCGACTGGTTCAAGGGCCTGATGAAAGAGGCCGCCGCGCAGCTTCAGCAGGTCCTGCTGACCCGCAATGACGTGATCATCATTACCGGTTCGGGGACGGCCGCCGCGGAAGCCGCGATTATCGGGTGCAACCCCGCGGGTTCAAAGCTGCTGACGATCGAAGGCGGCAAGTTCGGCGAGCGCTGGGGGGAGATTGCAGAGCAATTCGGCCTGAATGTCGTGCGTCAGCCGGTCGATTGGGGCACCGCGCCGACGCCGGAGCTGGTCGCCGATTGGCTCAAGAAAGACCCCGCCATCACCGCCGTCATGCTCGTACACAGCGAGACGTCGACGGCGACGGCGTGCGACCTGGCTGCGATCGGCAAGGTCATCAACTCGGCCGGCAAACTCCTGCTCGCCGACTGCATCACGTCGGCCGGGGCGCTGCCGCTCAAGCCCGACCAGTGGGGCGTGGACGTGGTCGTCACCGGCGCGCAGAAGTCCCTGATGCTCCCGCCGGGGCTGGGCTTCCTCGCGGTCAGCGAGCGGGCCTGGAAGGTGATCGAGAGCAACAAGAGCCAGCACGCCTACTACCTGAACCTCAACAAGGCCCGCAAGATGGCGAAGGAGAACGACACGCCGTTTACGCCGGCCCACCTGCTGGTCCGCGGCCTGGTGAAGGCGCTCAGCGTGCTGCTGGAAGAGGGGATGGAGAACGTGTGGAAGCGCGTGGCCACGATGGCGGCCGCCACCCGAGCCGCCGGGCAGGCGATCGGTCTGAAGGTCTTTTCGAAGTCGCCGTCGGACTCGGTGACGGCTTTGTGCCCGCCGGCGGGTATCACGGTCAAGGACATCCGCAACGAGCTTGAGAAGCGCTACGGGATTGAGTCCGCAGGCGGTCAGGACCAGCTCAAGGGCAAGATCTTCCGCCTCGGGCACATGGGCTACGTCGACGAGATGGACACAGTGCTCGCGGTCGCGGCGCTGGAACAGGTGTTATACAAGCTGGGCCACAAGTTCGAGCTTGGCGCTGGCGTGAGCGCGGCGCAGAAGGTGATCGCCGAGCAGGTGAAGCCCGCGGAGCTGTGGACCGCGCCGGCCCTGCGGTCGCAGATCGCCCGGCGTGATTTCGTGACCGGCGTGCGAACGCGAAGCGCAGCCCAGCTTCTCTTTGAGCGAGTCCATCAGTACTGCGGCTGTGGGTGCGCGCAGGCTTGCGCGGTGGGTTCTGTTTGCTGGTCGGACCGAGTGGGTCCGCTGCCGAGCCCCGGGAAGCGCCGGTAGAAAGCTGCCGCGCACACCCGCCACGGGTGCGCTTCAGCACGAGCAAACGCAACGCGCCGACCGGAAAAAGGCCAGCGCGCGGGCGAAGATCCGCGCAGAATGCCGCGCGGCGCAGGCACGCCAGTTCGCTTGGTGCCCGAGGCGGAGGACAACCTACTGGGGCGGTTTCTCCGACTCCTCAGCGGCCGGTGCCTTGGGCGTCGCGAGCGGGACGAAGTTCCCCGATGAATCGCGCTCGATGACCAGTTTGTCGGTGGTCGGGTCGAGCTGCGCGCGCACGACCGAGTAGGCCTTGCAGTCGGGGCACCAGAACACGACCACGCGGGCCGGGAAATTCGGGTCGCGCCGCAACTTGTCCTTGCTGTCAAGCCACTCCTGGTACTCCGCGGGGGTCAGCTTGAAGTCCCGGTGGCACTTCTCGCACATCCAGTGCGTTTCGAAACCCTTCGTCGGTAGGGCCGTGCCTTTCTTGGCCCTGGTAAAGAACCACCCCGCCACTCCCACGACGACGATCAGCATAACCAGCAGCAGTCCATTCTTCAACGCCGGCGACATCCTTGATCCTCAGGTTGATGTGACCTGCCCCGCAGGACCACACGCCCTGCGGGCCATCCCAGCTTAGCTCCGTCTCTGCGCCCTGCAAGGGGCCGAGCGGCCAAAAAACGTCGAGTGGCTGAACCCCTGACCGTCATTCGGCGGCGCTACCAAACGCGTCGCGCGTGCGAGCGGGCCTCAGTGGCACCGCTCGCGCGCGCTCCGCGCTTGATACCCGCCGAATCGCGCACCGCGCTTTAGCGCGGCGGCGGATTGCAGTTCGCGAACGGAGAAGTGTAGCCCGCCGGTAGCGTCACAACGACGCCGCCGATCCGGACCCACGCCGGGTTGATCGCTGCCCAGCCGACTCCGCACCAGGCGCGCGTGTCGGTCGCCTTGTATTCCGCGTGACCGTCCAGGAAGCCTAGGGCGTGCCTGCCGTACTTGCGGTGGTTGCCGATGTAACGCACGGCTCGGTCATTCAAGTCCGCGTCCATGGGGTCTTCCAGGAACATCACGAAAACCGCGCTGTGCTTCGCGAGGACCTGCTTCACGAGAAGCTGTCCGTAGTCGTCCCAGGTTCCCGGGCGTTCCCAGGGGTTGGTGTCGCCGTTCCATGAGACC
>JAHJAR010000090.1 GCA_018814045.1 Planctomycetota bacterium
CCCGAAAGACTATAGGTCCCGATCGCCCCGGCGTAGCGTCCGATGCGGAGCGCATTGGTGACGGTGTGCGTCCCGCCGGACTGCGTGAAGAGGCCGACGCCGTAATGCCCCACGTTCCCTTCGTAGGTGTTGAGCTGGCCTGTACCACCAAGCGTGAAACTGCCGCTGGAACCTGCCTGAGAGCCGACGAAGAGATAGTTGCTGATCGTGTGCGTGCCGCCGGTCTGCGTGAACGAACCTGCGCCGAATTTGGCCACATACTCGTTGATCGTCGTCAACTCACCGGTACCGCTCAACATGTACGATCCCTGCGACCCGCCCCCATCGCCGATGTAGAGATCGGAAAAAACGGTGTGCGTTCCCCCGCTTTGCGTGAAGGCCCCGCTTCCGCCGGAGTATACGCCAATGTGCTCTATGCCGGTCTCAATGGCGCCAGCGCTCAAGTTGTAGGTGCCGATACTGTCCGTGTCTTCACCGATGTAAACACGATCGGTACCCGAGACCGTCCCGCCGCTCTGGTTGAAGGTGCCGGTGCCGTGGTAGCCGACGACGAGCCAGGGCCCCGAAGAGTGGAGCAGGCCATCGCCGCTGAGGTTGTACGTCCCCGTCGATCCGACATCGTTGCCGAGGCGGATGTTCCCTTTGTACGTGAACTCGCCACCCGTCTGTGTGAACACACCGGCGCCGGCCAACCCCACACGCGCGCCTTGCGCGGTGAGGGCCCCGCCGCTGAGTTCTGCCGTGCCGTTCTCGCCGCCGGCTTCACCGAGATAGAGCAATGCGCAGGCTTCGGCGCTGCTGCTGATTTGCGCGACGCCCCCGTTGTTGATGTGGGCATCATCGCCACTCGTTGGCGGGGTCGGCTGATCCCAGTTGGCGGGGTCGGACCATGCGCCGGTCGTGCCTATCCATGTGTAGTCATCCGCGCGAACGCCCGGCGCGAAGAGCACGAATCCGAGTATGCCTGTGGCTGCAGCCAAAACGAATTTGCGGGCCATTTCCCTGTTCCTTTCCGAAACTGCAACACCGCGCTCCGGATGCCGGGGCGGGCGGCGGTTTGCGGGCGCTCACGCGGCGCGCACCGCTGACTCATCTTTGGGGCGGATGCTTGGACGAGGACGTGTAGCTGGGGTGACGGCTTCTTTCTCTTGCACTCCGCATGTCCCCCAAGCGAGGCACCCATCATTGTATCGGTCTGAGGGGCATGGCACAAAAGACTGGAGGAGTCGGGAGGTGGCGCTTGCCAATATGTAGGTTCTCGATCCGATGTCCGCAGGCTTATCGGCCGTTTGGTTAGCGGCGCGCTCGCCGCCCACGGCGCAGACGGACCTTTATCGCCAGCAGGCCAACGAAGCACACCGGCATACTCGTGAACCAACCCAAGCCGCAGATGGGAACACCGAACAGAGACTGCATGAGAAACCGTGATAGAAGGTAGCGCGCCGAGCCGCATGGGAACCCGGGTTCGAAAGGAGGAACCGGCCCGGGTCCCGGATCATCATCGCCGCCGCCGGCCACGACGGTGACGGTCACAAGGCACGCATCCGCCAAGCCGGTTGCATCGGTGGCCCGAAGCGTAACCGGCGTCTTGCCCAAAGGCAGGACGGTTCCCGCCGGCGGGTTCTGCGTGATGACAACCTCGCCGTCACAGTTGTCGGTGACAACCACTGCTGCCGTCAAATCGGGCAGCGCGGCCGAGCCGGAGTCACCGGCGTTGAGCGTCAGGTCCTCGGCACATGTGGTGATCACAGGCGGCGTCGAGTCACGAATGATGATGTACTGCTCACAGGCGGCGACGTTGCCGCTGTCGTCCGTTGCCGTCCATGTCCGTGTGAAGGCGTAAGTCGCTTCGTTTAGTGTCGAGTCAACATAGGCGACGACGGGCGACGGATCGCAGAGGTCTACGGCAACAGCTTCGCCGCCCGTGTTCGCCGGGTTCGTCGCATCGCCACATTCAACGACGACGTCCACCGGGCAAATGAGCGTTGGCGCATTGACGTCCCGCACCGTGACCAGTTGCTCGCACGTCGCGGCGTTGCCGCCGGTATCGGTGACCGTCCAGGTTACGGTGATCGTCCCGACGGCGAAGATCGCCGGCGCGTCATTCGTCACGGTATCGATGCCACAGTTGTCGTCCACCTCGGGCACACCAAGGTCCGGCGGCGCGGCCGTGCAGGTGCCAGCTCCCGCGTCCACTGTTACGTTTTCGGGGCACACGATTGTCGGCGGCGTGTCGTCCGCGACAGTAACACTCACGGGACACTCCGAGCTGTTTCCGCAGTCGTCGGTGATGGTGATGGTAACGTCGGTCACACCCAGCCCGAGCATCGTGCCGGAGGCGGGCGTCTGTTCGATCGTCAACTCGGAATCGCAGACGTCGGTGGCCGAGACGCCGCTGGTCAGGTCGGGCAACGCCGCGAGACAAGCCTCGTCGCATGACAAATCCGGGGCCACAGGGCAGTCCAGAATGATCGGCGCGGTCGTGTCTTCCACCGTGATAATCTGCTGGCACGTCGCGACGTTGCCGCACGCATCCGCGGCGGTCCAGGTTCGCGTAATGACCGTCGGGCACACACTGGATGTCTCGTCGGCATATGTTATGACCGGAGCCACATCGCAAGCGTCCGTAGCCGTCGCCTCACCGAGTTCCGACGTTTGCAGCGAAGTCCCGCACTCGACCGTCACGTCGTCCGGACACGTCAGCATCGGCACGTCCGGATCGGTCACGGTAATAAGCTGATCGCACGAGGTAGTCATGCCGAAGGCATCCGTCGCCGTCCACATACGAGTGATGACCCATGCGTGCGGACAGGCGCCTGCCGCCGTCGCATCCTCGAAGGTCACAGCGGTAGGACAGAAGCAAGAGTCCAGCCCCGTCGCCATGCCTGTCTGTGAAGGATCGCTTGACTCATCACATCGGATCGCGACGTCGGGCGGACAGGTGATGCTCGGCGGGGCGGTCAGGCCGGGACTGATGGTGTCGCCGCCGAGTTGGCTTTCGGGAATACTGTTGTAGGCGTAGCCCTTCAGCAGCGGACTGCTGTTGCCGGCCAACACGTCCAAGTGCGCCCAGCCCAGGTGGGTCTCACCAGCGATGGAAAACCGCAGACCGATGTATGCGTTTTCCACGCCGACCCAAAGACCGCCCATCGGCAGCGTAGCGCCCTGGAAGTTGTGCGTCCCGCTGACCGTCTCACAACGGAGGTACCGCCTGGCAGTTCCCACGCCAAACGCGCCCTCCGCGACAACGGCCTCCCCGTTGCCGACGGGCCCGACGGTCAGATTACCGAACAGACCGAGCGTCAGGACGAAATCTGCGGACGCGTCGTTGTCGAGATCAATGTCGAGAGTGCCTGGCGGGATGATTGTTCCCGGGGGTTCGAGCGTCGTGTAGATGACGTCCGCACTCGCCGCCGGCGCGCCAATCAGCGACACAACGATGAACAAGGCTGAACAAATGGCCGCGGCACGATTGGCCGCGGCATGAAGCTTGGTGTTCTCGATCCGGTCCCTGGCCACCGCGCACTCCCCCCGAGATCATCAGAACTTCGGCCCTCTTACCTCAATACCTATTATTCTCAGAGACAAACGTCGGATCAATGGCATTGAGACAAGTGGGGGCCAGCCTCACGTCTGATAAGCCTGTCCCAATCGAGAACCTCGTCCCGATTGCTCACAAAGAGTTACGCCGATTGACGCTGCAATCCCCTGTCCCTACCGAAAACGCCATCCGCCCTTGCTCGACGAGGAAACCATCCGTCGTTACGTCCAGGAGCAGGAGGACGCAGATCAAAACCAGAGCCGTTTGGAGTTTGAGTAACCGTTAACCTGGCCCCAACGGGGCCTTCCCAACGTGCATGCCCCCCTCAGGGGGGCTTCCTCAAGCCACCCGCTCTGCGGGTGGTACGTGACTTCAACATCATCGCCCCATCTCATCCGCCCCGTGCGGCCTTGCCAATCTGATTCCGCCTCAATGGCGAACCGGGGGATGCTCGACATTTTGGCCCCACTCTCGTGGAATAGCGCGACCCCCGGCGGCGGATCATGATGATCCCGCAGTCCGCCTCATGGGCGCCGCGCGAGACTACCGATGCAATCTCGCGGCATCGAGGGGCTTGACAAAAACCACCTTAGCATCTCCGAGACTGTAGAAGTCCTCCAGGTGCGCCTCTGCGTGATACCCACAGCGCTCATAGAAGTGACGCGTCGGTTCGTACAACGGCCGGGAAGAAGTCTCGATGTACACCCGGCGACCTCCAACGAGTGCTACGCGGCGCTCCACCTCCTGGAGGAGGCGTCTTCCCACGCCTTGGCCGCGAATCTCAGCCTGGACCGCGATCCAGTAAAGATCGAAACTTCCAACCGTACACCCAATCGGGCCATAGCAGGCGTAGCCTATCGGCTGGCTGTCCGCATCCGCAAAGATGAAGTGGTAACCGCTCGCCGCGCCTCGCGCCAAACGCTCCACAACGAGTTCCCCCGCGACATCGATCTCGTGCGGCGCAAAAAACCCGGAGGACGTGACGATGTCTCGCACGGCTTTCACATCAGCGTCTCGCACCGCATCACGGAGCTCAACGAGCTTCGCCGCGCTGGAATCCGCGTTGGTTGCTCGCGGGGTCATTTGCGATTCTCCGGCGCGGCAGACTTCGCCGCGGCACGTTCGTTGGCGGTTGGTCCAAACGTGGCGTGAACGAGGCCGGAAAAGAAGCGGCGCGCGTTGATACCCAGCGTGCGTGCGCGATAGCCACCCTCCTGCACCACGAGCGTGGGCAATCGCAGGCTGCCGATGAGGCGCCCGTTCTCCTCGAAATCGCGTGCTACCAGCGACCAAGTCCCGGTCGGGTCCCCTTTGGCCGTATCCAGCCCGAGCGCGATGATGAGAAAGCGGGGCCCAAAGCGGCGGATTCGGTCCAGGACCCGAACAAGCGTCTGCCGATATCGCTCGGCGTCGATTCGCTCGGGCAGAGGGATGTTCAGGTTGTAGCCGCTGCCCGACTTTGCGCCTCGTTCATCCTCAAAACCGGTGAAATACGGATAAGCGAATTCCGGGTGGCCATGGATTGAGACGGTGAGCACGTCGCTGCGCTCGTAGAAGATCTCCTGCTGTCCGTTGCCATGGTGGTAATCGATATCCAGGATGGCAACCGGACCGGTGCGGCTCAGGTGATGGGCCGCGACCGCACAGTTGTTGAAATAGCAAAATCCGCCGAAAGCGGCGTGCTCGGCGTGATGACCCGGCGGCCGAACCAAGGCGTAGGCGAGCCGCTCACCACCTCTCACTGCCTCAGCTGCCGTCAGAGCACAGTCGACGGCGCGCTTGGCGGCCGGGAAGGCATTTGCGTTGATCGGCGTGAAAGTATCGATGCAGTAGTACCCGGCCCGGACCGACAGTTCCTTGGGCGGACGCGCGGCGTTTCGAATCGGAAACACGTACGGGTAGAGCGACTTGCCGCCCGGTACGTTCTGACAGGCGCGCTTCAGGTAGTCGATAAAGCGGCTATCATGAACGGCCCGGATATGCGACTCCGAAAACTCTCTCACGTCGGAACTGCGAAACAAGCCCGTGGGCTCCAGTTCCTTCAGAATGGCCGCGATTCGCACTGGGGCCTCCACGTATCCGCGCTCGCGAATGTGGTGGATGTCATGCTTGTCGTTTACGAAGAGAAGGACTCGCTCGCGGGCGGCCCGTTGAAACGGTCGTTCGGTGGGCGATTTCGCTGGCATGTAGCGCGGCGCGCGCAGCCGGACGGGATCGTCTCGAAACGACGCCACGACTTCTTCAACGTACGCTTGTGAACAGAGATAGTTATACTTGCATTCGAGGATCGCACGACAGGCGCCCCGGGCCGTTTCGCGCCGGAGCGACTTAGTGCTGTCCAGGCCGTCGAACACGAGGTACGGCAGTCCGCGGTCTTCCGGAGTAACCGGCGTTTGGTAGGCTGTGTTGACGATCGGCCGGGCGCCATACCGCTCATAGAATCGCAGCCGCGCCACGTTCTGGCGGTGCTGTTCGCGCGATTCGCATTCGTCCGGGTCGTCCGGCAGGCATTCGAAGAAGATGCCCACGACGCCGTGGGCGGCGGCCTCGTCCCGAAGGCGTTCGTACAGCGCGCCGCCCACGCCGCTGCCTGACAGCTTCTGGCCGGTGGCGATGTAGTCGAGATAAAAGACGCGTAAGCTGGGTTCGTGCGCCACCACCGCGAAACCGCGCACAGTACCGCGTGCATCATTAGCGACAAAAAGCAAATGACGAAACCGATACTTCTGCGGATGACGGAGCTTGGCAGGCAGTTCGATCACATCTTGATCGCGGATGCCCGGGAACTGCGCGCGGAGGATCTGCTGGACCTGCGAGATCTCCTGCCGATCGATCGGTAACGCGTCGTCGAAGATTCGTCGAATTCGAAACATTAGGCCTCCCACCGCTCCTGGCGCGTTGCTGTCCGGAGTGCATCCGCTACGATCCGCTGCACCACGTCTGGTCCGCTCAGCCCTGCTTGGCCAGCGGCGGCGGCGAATCCCGCATCCGGCGAAAGACAGGGATTGGCATTGACTTCCAGGATCCAGGGGTGACCGTCCGTATCGACGCGGAAATCCACGCGCGCGTAGCCGCGCAACCCGAACAACGACCAGCTCGCACGCGCCAGGCGTCCAAGCTCCATCAGCAGCGGCGAGTCCTCCGGGGGAAACTCGAAACTCCGAGGCGTGTGGGAGTATTCGAAGGACTCCGCGTCCCATTTGGCGCGATAGCCGACCAGCCGTGGACGCCCGGGGGCGTAGTCAACGAAGTGGATCTCGGCGATCGGCAGTACCTCTGGTCCATCGGGGCCTGCGAGGACCGATAGGTTGAATTCCCGGCCGGCGATGTACCGTTCGGCGAATACGTCGAGACCCAGGGATTCCGCACGCGTCCGCACGCACTGTTCGAGCTGCGCACGATCATCGATCTGGACGACGGCGTCGTCCTCAAGGCCTACTGACGCGTCCTCCGCAACGGGCTTGATGATGTAATGCCCGGAACGAATCGCGTCAGAGCCATGATCGCCGCCCGGCTCAAACCAATCGGGAGTCGGCAGTCCCTGCATACTGAGCAATCGCTTGGTCAGCAGCTTGTTCGTCGTAAGGAACAGCGCCTCGGTGGGTGCACCGGTGTACGGGAAGCGCAGCGTGTCCAGCAGCGCGGGGGCCAAGTGTTGGAGCCGACCCAGACGGGCGACTGCTTCGACCAGGTTGACCACCAGGGCCGGTTCGCGGGCCCGCAATTCGGCCCGCACAGCACCCAGGTCCAGCGTGAACGGCAGTCGCGACGTTCTATAACCAAGCGCGATGAGCGCAGCTTCGATTGCGCCAGCCTGTGCGAACACGTCCACTTCGTCTGCACGGGCGTTGGTCGGTATGTCGTCGTGAAGTAGGACCGCGTTCATGCCAACCTCGATCAGGATCCGACGGGCATCGACCGTTTCGACGCGAGGCGCTTACGCCCCAACGCGGCGAGCCGCGGATCCGGCGGACGAACGCGTGACTTCGCAGACTCAATGATCCTCTGTATCAGCTCCAGATACGGCATGCCAACCGCCGTGCAAAGCATGGGCAGATCGGAGTGCGATGGATGCAGGCCAGGCAGCGGGTTTATCTCCAGAAGCTGGAGGTCTCCGTTGGCGTCGGCGCGCAGATCAACGCGACCTGCGTCACGGCAACCCAGTCCGCGCCACGCGGCCAAGGCCAGCTCCTCCGCCCGCGCGGCCCATTCCGGCGGGGCCAGCGGAAACTGGCACAACTCCTCGCAGCGCTCCTTGTTTACGTAGGTGTAGGAGTGCGGCTCGGCCTCGGGCAGCAGCACAATCTCAAGTGTTCCCGCGGCCTCCGCCCGCAGCCCGGTTCCGGTGATTCCGACGGTAAACTCGCGGCCCGGCAGGTACGCTTCGACCAGCGCCGGCTGGCGAAACTCGTCAAGCACGCGAGCCACGACGTTCCGCAGCCGGTCGATCGAATCCACCCGCGAACGACCGTCGATTCCCTTCGCGGTCCCTTCGGCGAGTGGCTTCACAAACAGCGGGTAAGGCATATCCAGGCGGTCAAGCGCCGCGATCGTTTCGATGACCGCGAACGGCGCGGTCGGCAATCCGAGGTCGCGCAGCACCCGTTTGGTGATCGCCTTGTCGAGTGTCAGCGCCGAGACCAGCGGATCCGAGAATGTGCATGGGATCTGGAACGCCTCCAGCATGGCCGGGACCTGTGCCTCGCGGGACACACCGCTGAGCCCCTCGGCGATGTTGAACACGAGGTCCCAGTGTGCGCCGCCGGCCAAGCGGCCGGCCAGCGCAATCGCGTGGCCGATGCGCTCCGTGCGGTGGCCCAGTTCCCGAAGCGCGTTCTCGATGAAGTCGACCGTGTCGGGCCGATCGAACTCGGCGGTCTCTTCCTCGCCGAAGCCGGCCTCCAGGTACTCACGCCGCAGGTCGTACGTCAGCCCGATCAGCATCGCAGGGCTCCTTCGTGCGCAGTTCGGTGTACAGCAAGCTGTGCCAGCGAATCGCGTCCGCCTGCCGCACGTCCAGCACTTGCAGGATTGTCCTTCCGGGCGGGATCACCTCGGGCGGACAATCGTCCGACACACCGTCCAGACCACGCGCCGTGTAGCTGTACGGATACAGGCGGCAGACCAGCGGCCGCACCTCGAGTGGGAGCACACAGCCGGTACTGCTCATGAACCGGCAGTCCCCGTTGGGCTGCCGCTTGAGGATCGGGCGCGTGCCATCGGGTCGAAACGCCCACGCCAACCAGTTCGGGTCATCGTCCTGATCGAGGTAATCCGGGTTGTTGGCGCGCGCGTACTCCCAGACTTCCTGCTCACCGGTGAGTTCACCGATACGACTCTTATCGCCCTCGGTCACCAGGATCTCCCGGGACTGGCAACAGGTCTTGCCCAGGGTCGCGCACAAGGCACACCCAGTCAGTAACGGTTGCGCCATATTTCACGCCTCCCTTGGCAGCGGGTCGGGATAGCGGAAGACCTGACCCTCGTGGTTGCGCAACAGCAGGTCGTCGCCTTCGCGCCCGACGACGTTGTCCGGCCACAGGGCAATCTTGCCGCCACCGCCCGGCGCATCGATGACGTAGGTCGGACAGGCATACCCCGTCGTATGGCCGCGCAGGCCGCTGATGATTTCCAGACCGCGTTGCACAGACGTACGCAAGTGCGCCGAGCCCGAGATCGGGTCGCATTGGTAGAGGTAATACGGCCGCACGCGATTGCGTAACAGGCCCTGCATCAGGCGCTTCATGGTCTCAACATCATCGTTGACGCCGCGCGTCAGCACCGTCTGACTGCCGAGCGGGATTCCCGCATCGGCCAGGCGGCTGCAGGCCTCGGCCACCTCCGGAGTCAGCTCGGTCGGATGCATGAAGTGGATGCTCATCCACAGCGGGTGGTGGCGTTTGAGCATGCGCGTCAAGCCTGGCGTGATGCGCTGGGGCAGCACCGCCGGGACCTTGGTTCCGATGCGCACGAGTTCGACATGCGGAATGGCATGCAGACGCGTGAGCACCTGATCCAGACGCTCATCCGTCATCGTGAGCGGATCACCGCCTGACAGCAGCACATCGCGGATCTCGTCGTGCGCCGCGATGTACTCCAGCGCGCGAGTGTATTGGGTCTCGTTGAAGTGATACTCACCCGTCTGGCCCACCATGCGCGCGCGGGTACAGTACCGGCAATACGTTGCGCAGAAGCTGGTGACCAGGAACAGCACGCGATCCGGATAGCGGTGCACCAGCCCCGGTACCGGCATGTGCGTGTCTTCCGCCAGCGGATCGTCCGCTTCGCCGGGGGCACGCACGAACTCCGCCGTTGTGGGAATCAGCGTTCGCCGGATGGGGTCGTCCGGATCTTCCGGATCAATCAGGGAGGCGTAGTAGGGCGTGATGCCGACGGGCAGATGCCCGCCGAGACGGCGGAGGGCCGTCTCCTCGTCGAAGGACAAGCGCACGACTCGGCCGAGCCGTTGCAGATCGCGCAACCGATTGCGCAATTGCCAGCGCCAGTCATTCCACTCACTGCGGCGCGCCTGTGGAAAATGCGCTTCGCGAAAGCACGCACTTCGCGAGTTTCGTTTGATACTGTGGCGAGCCTCACGTTGTGGGTTGGCGCGCTGATCGATGCGATGCCTCGGTTGAAGCTCCTCGGTGGCAGGTTGCTGATCCAGGACAAGCAGGAGAACATCATTGGCGTGGTCGCCGTCGGGCTCCAGATCGGAGCCGATAGAACCCTCGTCCATATTACCTTTGGCCCTCGGGGCCGAATCGGAGCGGTTGACGAGACGCCGCGCGGCGTCGGGTAGGCGTCAACAGCGCCGCGACACATGAAACGGATATATAACTCACGCTTCTTGAGAATCAAAGGGAAAACATCCAAACCCACGAGAATTTCTTTCGCTCGAACCGTCCTACCGGCGGGGCCGCGGAACCTCCGTGGGGCCCGATCCGGTCGAACCCACGGGCGAAGGCCGCGCGCGGGATGTTCCATTCTACCCACCTCGGCTAATCATAATGATCCCACAGTTGGTATCCCGCGCCACCCGGAGGGCCAGTTCGCCAAAGACCTTTCGCCGCTGGCCGATCCGCCGCAGCCCGAGTACCACCAGATCGGCCTCCGCAGCGTGTCGCGCCACCGCGCCGGCCACATCGTCCTCGGCGACTACGATCGTTCTGGCGTCTCCCGCCACCTCGTCCTTGGCCACCCGGCGCATCTCGGCTGCCGCGCGATCGCGATCGCGGGGGGGCGCCGTCGACGGCATCACGCGCAACAGCGTGGTCTCGCGGGCGCCCAGGCGGTGGATGCTGGCCAGCAGGCGAGCCCGCAGCTCGTCGTGGCCGCCGCGACCGCCCAGTGGGACGAGCACCCGGCGTACCTCGCGGAGCAGCCAACCACGCGGCGCCCGCAGGACGGCCACGTCGCACGCGACCTGCCCCATTAACGCTTCTAGCCGGCTCTCGAGCCCGGGTTCTGTCAGGCTGCTCAATCCCAGCAGCAGGCTCTCACACCGATGGACTCGAACGACCCGGACGATCTCGCTCCACGGGTCAACGGCGATCGTGGTCAGGGCCTCCGGTGCCAAGCCCCGCGCAAACGACGCCGTCAGCGCTCCCCGAATGACCGCCTGGGAAGCCTCCAGCGTGGGAGGAGTCTCCTCGGACTGCCAGTCCGCCGGCGGGGCTACGATCGAGAGGAGTATCACCCGCCCAATCTTGGGGGTGGCCAAGGCTGTCGCCAGCCCCACCATAGCAACCGCGTTGTCGGGGTTCGCAATCGGGACCAGGACCAGTGGGTTGCGTCCCCGCAAGCGCACCAGTTCGGCGTCGAGCGCCTGAGAATACGCGTCCATCGTCCGCGCCCGGCGCGCGAACAACGCGGCATAGAGTACGCCGCCCAGGGCCAGCCAGACGCACACGATCATCCCGGCGCTGGGGACGTTTACCCCCTGAAACACGGCGAGTGCCGCGCACGCGATTGCCCCGGAGACCGGAACGAGTGGAAACCACGGCGTGCGGAAGTACGGCTGGGCGACGCCGCCCCGCCGGCGTGCCATGACCGTGATTCGGTGAGCCAGCGCAAACGTGACCAGGAATACGAGACTCGACGCGGCGCCAATCGCGGCCACATCCGGGACCAGGACCAATACAAGTATGACGATCGCCGCGGTCGTCAGAACGGCTGCGGTTGGGGTGCCGCGCCGAACATGGAGCACCTCCAGCCAGTGCGGCAGTGTGCGATCGCGCGCCATGGCGCGTGCGATCCGCGAGGCCGCCAACAGGTTGGCCTGCAGTGCGGAGAGCATCGAGAGAACAGCCGCCGCCACCACCAGCCAGTAGCCAAACGTCCCCATGTAGCGGCGGGCCGCGATCGCGACGATCGCCTCAGGCTGCTCCGTGCTGGCCTGTGTTATGGACTCGCTTGGAGCAACTCCGACCGTCGCGATGACGAAGAGCAGCGGCAGGTAGATCGCCAGGGCGGACCCGAGCGATAGGAACATGGCCCGCGGAATCGTCCGCCTTGGGTCGCGGATCTCTCCGGCCACCGCCGCAATCAGATCGAATCCTTGGAGCGCGATGAACGTGTACCCCATCGCGCGGAACAAGCCCATCACGCCGCCGGCGAAAAACGGGCTCAGGTGCTCCCGGATGCTCTCGGCTGGCTTGCCGACCAGCGCCCATAGCCCGGCCGCGATCAGAATGGAGAATACGAGCACCTTGCCAATGTTCGGCCAATGCCCTCCGCCGGCCGCTCGACGGGTCAAGCCGATCGTGTAGGCCAACGTCGCCGCTGTGGCTAGGCTGACGACTGCCGCGCGCCCGGTCAGCCAACCGGGCGTTTCGCCGGAGAAGGAACGGCACATCTCGTCGAGGGCGATCACGGCGAATGCCCCGAACCCAAACGCATAGAGGACGGCCGCCACGATGGAAGCGAACCAGACCACCCACCCGACGCTGAATGCCGCTTCGACGGTCAGGACCTTCTTGGCAAACGCATACGTCCCGCCCGACTCGGGGAACTGTGTGGCAAGCTCCGCGAAACTAAGCGCGGTGAGCACGGCGATCAAACCGTTGAGCGCGAACGCGACGATTGCGCTCGGGCCGGTCGCGGCGAATGCCACGCCTGCCAGTGCCAGGATTCCTCCTCCGACAATCGCCCCGACACCGACGCCGGTAGCACCAAACAGTCCCAGTGAGCGTTGGATGTCGGGTCGATCAGCCATCGCGTCTCTCTCGTCGCCCGTGCTCCGCTCGCAAATGTAGCCTCTCGCGCTTCATCCGAACAGGCGGCGCACAGCGTCAACCGCGGCTTTTCAGAAGCAACGCTCCAAGGGCCAGGAAGATGCCGAAGCCGGCCACGTCGGTGATGGTCGTCAGGATTATGCTGGCCGACTGGGCCGGATCGAAGCCCAGGCGCTGCATTAGCAACGGCACTAACGCGCCGCAGATGGTCGCCATCAGCATGCAGGCCACCATGGCTGAGCCGAGTACCGCCGCCAGCCATGGATCGCCGCGCCAGATCAGGCACACGAGGGCACATGCCAGGCCGATCAGCACGCCCGTTCCGATCCCGATTCCGATTTCACGCGCGAGGATCCGCCTGAGGCGCAGACCACGCGTCTCGCCCGTGGCGATTCCGCGGATCATCACCGCCATGGATTGCAGACCGGTGTTGCCGGCCTGGCCCGCCACGATCGGCAGCAGGACGGCCAGAGCGGTCAGTTGATGCAGCGTTGATTCGAACAAGCCTACCACCGATGACGCCAGAAACGCTGTGCCGAGATTAACCAATAACCACGGGACTCTCCGCCGCAGCACGAATGACACCGGCGACGCGACGTGCTCGTCGGCACCGGCACCGACCATGCGATGCATGTCCTCGGTGGCTTCATCCTGGATAACATCCACCACATCGTCGACCGTCACGATGCCAAGCAGCCGATGTCCGGCATCCACAACGGGTAGCGCCAGATAGCCGTATTTCGCGAATAGCGCCGCCACTTCTTCGCGGTCCATGTCGGCGGGTACGCTGACGAGATTGGAGATCATGATGTCGCGTATGCTCTGCGTGCTTCGCCCAACCAATAGGTCGCGCAAAGAAAGGACGCCCACCAGACGATTGTCTCGGTCTACGACGTACGTGTAATAGAGCTGCTCCGATTCGTCCGCAATGCGACGCAACGCGTTGACAGCTTCGGAAACCGTCAGGTCCTCGGTGAGCGCCGTAACCTCGGGCGACATGATTCCGCCAGCACTGTCCGACGGGTATGCCATCAGTTTCTCGAGCTGGGCTCGGTCTTTCGCGTCCAGGCCGGCCAGGATTTCCTCCCGGCGCTCTTCTGGCAGTTCGGCGAGCAGGTCCGCCGCATCATCCGGAGCCATTTCCTGAATGGCGCTGGCCGCAGATCCCGGGGCCAGCTCCGCCACGTATTGCTCCGCATCCTCTTCGCGCATTTGCTCCAGCGCGTCCGCAGCGGCCTCGGCCGGGAGTGCCGCCAGCACCTGCGCACCCTCGGCCGCCGTCATACCCTCGATTGCCTCAGCGACGTCGGCAGGATGCTCGCGCGCCAAGGCCTGGAGATCGGTATCAACGATGGGCCGATCATCCGTATGCGAGTCGCCTTGTTTGTTCCCGGTTGACGTCATCTGCAACTCCTTCTGGCCGACAAGTCGCGCCCCGGTCCAAGTGTACAACAAAGCCGTGCACGCGTGATTACGGGCCGACGACCGGGGCTGGTGACGCGGGAGCGGAACGCCAAAGCGCGACGCAGCCACCGCAAGCGAACGGTGAAACGATTACAGGCTATTGGCCTCAAACTGAGCGACTTGACCCGATGCCGGCGGCCCAAGAAGTAGCGTTGTAGTACTAGCAGCCCTTGGCAGTAGCTACTGTGGAGCCCACGCGACGCTGGTGCCACAGGCAACTGGCGTCACCATGTTGCCTTGGGCCGCTTGGATCTGTCCCGGCGCCTCCGGTGGCGTCGGCGCCCCGCGGCCGACGCAGGCCGGTGAGAGGCCTTCGTTCATCGTCGTCGCCTGCGGGGGGGGGGGCGACGGTACAGAACACAGGTTACCAGACAGAGCCTGGAACAGATTCGACTCCCGTGTAGCCGCCGGCACGGAGCGATGGTAGCATACGCGGTTTGATACGTGCCAAGCTGCCCATAGGTCAGGCTACTCACCGACCGGAATGGAGCACGGTAGCGTAGAGTGAGAAGGGATAACTCTCAACGAATGACGATATTCACAACCACCGACACACCGGCGCTCATCGAGGAGGCCATTGCCGCAAGGGGCGACACACCGCCGAATCAGGATTCCGGGAAGTCGGGAGCGGGAGACGATTCTCGCACCCGTGTAGCATCCCCGGTGCATCCCACGCACCCCATGGGATCACGGGCCCGCGTGCTGCTGACGAGCGTGTTCGGTCCCTATGCCCAGGACGATGAATACGGCAGCCGCAAGATCAACCCCATGGAGTTGTATCACAACCAGGTGACCCGGGTGCAGGGGCCGTTTTCGTTGCGGATGTTTCACCGCTCCTGGGGGCTGATGCTGATCCAAGCCAACGTTGACGCCCCGTGTACTCTCCTGGATTTCCCCGATTTGGACCGCTTCATCCGCGAAATCACGACCAATCAATACAACATCGTCGGGATCAGTTCGATCATCCCGAATGTGGGCAAGGTGCGCAAGATGTGCGAGCTTATCCGCGAGCACCTGCCCGAGGCCGCCATCGTCGTCGGCGGGCACGTCGCAAACATGCCGGACCTGCACGAATGGATCGACGCCGACCACATTGTCCAGGGTGAGGGGATTCGCTGGATGCGACGCTTCCTCGGCGAAGATGAGAATCGAGCAATCAAACACCCTCGGATCCTATCCGGCATGGGGGCGAGAACGATGGGACTCTCGCTCAGGGAGAAGCCTGGCAACGTCGCCGCGACCTTGATCCCTTCCGTGGGATGCCCGATGGGGTGCAACTTCTGTTCGACCTCGGCGATGTTCGGCGGCAAGGGCCACTGCGTCCACTTCTATGAGGCGGGCGATCAGTTATTCGACGTCATGTGCGAACTGGAGAGGGACATGGGCGTCCGCTCCTTCTTCGTCATGGACGAGAACTTCCTGATGCACCGAAAACGGGCGTTGCGGCTGCTCGAGTTGATGATCGAGCACGACAAGGCTTGGTCGCTATACGTCTTCAGCTCGGCAAGGGTGCTGACCTCGTACACGATGGAGCAGTTGGTTGGCCTGGGAATCTCCTGGGTCTGGATGGGCCTGGAGGGCAAGGACTCCAAGTACGGCAAGCTCAAGGGCATCGACACCCGCGAATTGGTGCGAACGCTCCAGTCGCACGGCATCCGCGTGCTGGGCTCGACGATCATCGGGCTGGAAGAGCATACGCCGGAGAACATCGACGCGGCCATCGATTACGCGGTCAGCCACGACACGGAGTTCCACCAGTTCATGCTCTACACGCCGATCCCCGGCACGCCGCTGTACGAGGAGCACAGGGCCGCGGGCTCACTGCTGGATGTTGACCAATGCCCCTACCCCGACACGCACGGGCAGCTCAAGTTCAATTACCGACACGCCCACATCAAAGAGGGCCAGGAAACCGAGTTCATCCTCAGAGCGTTTCGCCGCGATTTTGAGGTGAACGGTCCGAGCGTCCTTCGAGTCTTCCGCACATTGCTGGCGGGGTGGCGGCGATACAAGAATGCTCCTGACCAACGGGTCCGGGCTCGTTTTGCCTGGGAAGCACGGGGCTTGGCGGTCGTCCATGCCGGCGCGCTTTGGGCGGCGCGCCGATGGTTCCGTAGCGATCCCCTGCAGTCGGCGAAGATCTCCAGCATGATGAAAGACCTCTTCCGTGAGTTCGGCCTGAAATCGCGTCTGGCGGCCCCACTCGTGGGCCGATACATCCGATCCAAGCTCCGCCGCGAAAACCGACGGCTGCAAAACGGATGGACGTACGAACCGCCGACCATCTGCGAAATCGCTCGAAGGGTCTCGGCGGAACGAAGCGGTCAATCCACCGCCGGCGGCCTTGGTGCGTGAGGCCACAGGCTGCAAAGTGCCAGGGAGTGGAACAAGTCGTGACGGCGGGGAGTCGCCCAACTTCGAGCACAGTCTCTCGAATCCCCCGATGCTTCGTACGCCGGCGATTCTGCTAGAATAATGCAGCCGTGGAGGATACGAGCAATGGCTGCACTTCGGGAGCGCATGAGGAAATGGCAGGCTAAGCGAGACGCGGCCCGGGCATACCACAAGCGACGCCGCGATCAGTTGGTTGAGTATCGTGCTGACAAGAAAAACCGCGACCATATCTTCACGGCCATTGTGCTGAAGGTTGGCGGGCAGGTTGCTGAAACTGTCGACTTCGGTGATCTCAAGCTGGAAAGGAAGAACACGAGCGTGATCGAGCGGTACCTGCGGCAACTTGAGTCCGAGGGCCTCATTTCGATCAGAACCCCAGAAGGACGCGACGATCTCATATTCTCAAGCGCACGCCTCACGCCATATGGCAAATCCCGGGCCGACGACATCCTGGATGAGGGCACAAACTGGAGGTGGTTCGCGCTTCGGTGCGTTCCGGTGATCTTCCTGCTGTGGCTTGGCGTGCCGCACGTTGTGCGGTGGTTGACGGGCGATCTCACGAGTGCGGGAAGCGCTGGCGACATGTTTGGCTCTATTAACGCCCTCTTTGCCGGTCTCGCTTTTGCTGGTGTGATCTACGCAATCATCCTCCAGCGCGGCGAGCTGCAGCTTCAGCGCCAAGAACTCGGGATGACTCGTGAAGAACTACGGCGATCTGCTGAGGCGCAAGAGGCATCACAGCGCGCTCTTGCAGCACAAGTGAGAATAACTCTGTTGACAGCAAGAGCCGAGGCATTGAGACGCGGGATCGAGCGGATTGCCTCGGATGAGCGGACTCTCGCAGCCCGCAGTAATCCCCCCCTGATCATTCACAAGCTAGAGCCGGACGTTCTGGCAGAGAGGGAGAGCCTGAAACGGAAGCTCGAATCCGTCGAGGCGGAGTTGGAGAGGGCCTTAAGCCGCATCGATGATGATGCCAATCCTGAGGCTCAGGACGAATCGTAGAATGCCTACACAGCACGCCCTTGACTCAACCCGCGCCCGTGAGAAACTGGCTGCTATGAACAAAGCCGAACCTGTCGACGTCGGCCTGCGATGCCCGAACTGCCACTGCCGACACTTCTACGTCGTGTACACGCGGCCCAAGGTGAACGGCCGCACCATGCGCCGGCGCGAGTGCCGGCACTGTGGGCGGCGGATCGTCACGTATGAGAGGGTGGGGTGAAGGGGGTCCTGTTTCGGTTGTACACACAAGAGTGGCTTCGCGCCGCGAGATGCCGTTATGCTCTGCCAGCAAGCGTCTGGTCTTCATTACGCTTCCTAAACGTGCGCCACTTCTGGCGCAGGAAGCCAATCTTCTTTTTGGGCTGTAACTCTTCAATGCGCTCTGGAGTGTAGGACGGAAAGCTGGTAGGAGCTGGCTGGTCGTCCACAATGGCCTTCACGAGGACCTCAAGATACGCCCGAAGCGCATATCGCAATTGACTTCGCACTTCTTCACCCACACGGAATCGCACCGAAGATGTTGTTGTTTTGCTTCGAGAGAGAGACGTATTCATGCCTTTTTGACGATAGCGCACTTTAACTGTAAGTTCGTATTCGCCGGGCTCAACCTGCACAGTTTCCATGACCTGTGTACACGTCGACTCAACAAGTGACTTTAGCTCGCTTCCCAGGCGTGACATTTCCTCCTGGTCGGCCATGTCGATGACACCCTGAGTGAGCTTAAGCCTCGCTTCAATCACCAGCGTGCGGAAGGTCGAGAATGCTTCTCGTGTGCGCTCTGCGTAGGACTCCTGTTCGAACAGATATGTCCTTCGTTGAGGACGTTCCTCCGGCACGAATTCCAGCGGACTGGGGGAATGGAAGCTATATTGATACAGGCCGTCAGGCTTGCGATACTTTTCCCCGACATGTGCAACTCTAAGAGCAAATTTCTTCGTAGCCCCGTCTTGCTTCACCAGGTCCGCCTGAATGTCTTGGATGAGACCGCCGCGGTAGTAAGCGATTAGGACGATGTTGGTGTAAAGCGACTCACCCGCTTCCATGACAGCGTAGAGAACCTCGCGGGTGACTACAACGTCAAGCGTAGGTCGGCGGGAAAGGTAGAGAAGCGTTCGAATCAGAACAAAGACCGTGAGTGCCAAACTGGCCCAGAACGCGAAGTACTGCATCCAAACGGGCAGAGTGTCCGGACTAGAGGAGGGAATTACATCCATTCTACAGTCTTCCCACAAGATCACCGGGCTTGACTGTCTTGTCAACGGAAACGCCGAGGGCCTGTTCTGGGTCAAGGTCCGCCGACCAAGATCCTGGGATTCGCTC
>JAHJAR010000091.1 GCA_018814045.1 Planctomycetota bacterium
CGTGACCAACCGCCCACAGATGTCGCGTCGATATCCGTGTCCGATTGATGGTCGGAACCCGCCGGGCCGTCCATCCACGTCGCGACCGCCAGCGGCCGCACGCGCCGCACGGCGGTCAGGTGCGTGTGCCCGGGCCAGCGCGGCGCGACCGCGTCGGGCAGCATCGCCGCCAGCGTCAGCGGCTGTTTCTTCTGTTTCGGCTGCTCGTCGGACGCAGGCGGCGCTGCCGGCTCAGTAACCTGCCGCGATTCCGACTCCAGCGACACCGGCCAGGCGCAAACCTTCTCCTGCACCGCCGCCGGCAGCAGTAGGCCCACTCCGCAGGTCAAACGAACGGCGTGTTGAATCGTCGCAAGTCGCATGAATTGGCCATGATATCAATCCGCGTGGCCCTTGCCAACGTGGGCGGCCGCCTTTCAACCGGGGGATCACGTGGGCGGATGACTTCTTAAACCATGTTCAAAAAAAGACTTGCCTCGCGAGGCCTTTGGCCCAAGACTGTCTGCGGATCCGAGACTCGACCCCCGCCCCCATCCAGGAGAGAAACCATGGGAAGCCCGCTCTGTCACTTCGAGTTCATGAGCAACAACCCCGAGAAATGCAAACGGTTCTATGGCAGCGTCCTCGGCTGGGAGTTCGACGACCGGCCCTTTCCCGGATACACGATGATCAAAACCGGCAGCAAGCCTGGCGGGGGCTTGATGAAACGCCCCGACCAGGCGCCGGCGGCGTGCATGTGCGTGTATTTCCAGGTGGATGATATTCCCGCGACGCTTGAAAAGGTCAAGGACGCCGGCGGAACCGTCGTTGTCGAAGAGACCGAGATCCCGGGAGTCGGCTGGTTCGCGATCGCCACCGATCCGGAAGAAATCTCGTTCGGCATCTTCAAGGGCAGATAGCCCGTCGGGACAGACGGCCTGTCCGATCAGCGGACGTGTTCGGATCTGAGAATCGTCCGTACGCCCTATAATAACTGGCAGCAAAGCGATCTAAGTCGCCTGGGCGGCACCTCGGGCGCAATTCATACACTTCCCGCCCAAACCTGCCGATAGCAGGCCCGTGACCACCTTCGAGGCACCATCCACCCCCCTGCAACCCACACGCCTCGGGCGTCGGCGCTGGGTGCGCTCGGTCACCGCGCTGGCTCACTCGTTCCGCTGGCTCACGCGATCGCGGCGAGTGCTGCTCGCCTTGGCCGCTATCTGGATCATCAACCTCCTTGACCTCGGGTACACCCTCCTCGAATCGCTCCACAGCGGGTTCATCGAGCTGAACCCGGTCGCAGCCAGGCTGATCGGAGAATCGTCGGCGGCGCTCGTGGGCTACAAGATGGCCCTGCTGCTGATTAGCTCGACCATCCTGCTAATCTGCCGCCGACACCGTGTCGCCGAGCTCAGTTGCTGGCTCCTGCTGGCGGTCTACCTGTACGTCGCGATCTGCTGGTGGTGTTACTACGAACAGCGCCTGGCAAGCTTCGACGACCCCGCCGTCAACGTTGACCCGCTCATCGGCTGCTGCCTGCCGCTGTCAGGTTAGTGTGCCCTCACAGTTATGTGAGCGCCAGTTAAAGACCATGGCGCTGCGGCGGTTGCCGGCGGTCGGTTGAGGAACGCAGCGCGCCTGGCTGCCCGAGCTGGGTTTGGGCGGCGACCATGGCCGGATCCGAAACGAACACAAGAATGAGCATAGCGGCGATGTACGGAAAGCCAGACAGAACGCAGAGAACAGGCGGCCACTCACTTAGGAGGGCCGCCCGCGAGGTCTACGGACAGGGGGGGATTCGAGTTTGGGGTTGGCGCAAGTCTTGGCAGGGCAGCACTTTGACGCTGTAAGCCGCGGCATCTCCGGAACTTGCGGTCGCTCACGTGTCATCATGAATGCTCACGCCTTCTCACGGCGATTGCCACACTGTGCCAACCGCCTGCCTGCCCTTGGGGCGCCTCCGTCATCGACGGAGGATTGCCAAGTGTTTGACTTCAGTATCAAGCTTTTGTTTCTCCAGCAGCTTCTACGGGCGTTACACGTACCGCTGATACATGGCCGCGGCATAGCCGCTGAGACTGCGCACGTGCGAGATGCTGGCGCGACAGACAAGACGCTGGTCCTCGAGCAGCGTGAGGCGTCGGAGCCGCCGTGCACTTTGCAGTGGGGATGTTCCCGTTCACGACCTCGCCGCACTTCGGGCAGAAACACACCGGTGCGTCCATGCGACGGTGATTGAGATTGGGGCACTGCCACTCGTCATTGCCGTCTCTTCTTATCCATCCACGGCGAACGCCGCATTGGCCCGCGCCAGTCTGGATGACATTAACGGTCTGCCGCCAAGAGTCCGCGGCACCGTGGAACATGGCTCTGGCGCCCTCCGGAACACAGCCGGGGGCGGCTGTGCTACACTTCTGCGGCGGGCGGCTAGTACTACCACGCTACTTCGGACGGCGAGGCACGCCGGGAAGCCCGTTGAA
>JAHJAR010000002.1 GCA_018814045.1 Planctomycetota bacterium
AGGGAGCGGTTGCCGAAAAACCGCTTGCTCACGCGCGCGGCTCGGTTCTGCTGCCCACCTCGGGACGGTTCTGGGATAGCTTCTACACTACCGGCCGCTGGCGGCCAGTGCGGCGTTCAGGGCGGCGCGCGTCTGGGTTTGAGCAGAGTCGATCGCCAACGAGCGCTGCCACCAGGTGATCGCCGCGTCGAGCTGGTCGGGATGCTGCGGCGCGTCGGCCTGGTACTCTGCCCACGCCAACTCCGCCATGCGATTCAGCGTCGGAACGTGCTGGGGATGTCGTTCGAGAGTCGGCAACAGGCAAGCGCGGGCGTCTGCCAGGCGTCCGAGCTTCCAATAGGCCAGCGAGAGATTGAGGCGCGCCGCGTGGGTGTCCGCATCCTGCTGCACAGCGAGCTCGAAATCCGCCGCCGCCGCCGCCCAGCGCTGCAGATCAAGCCGCACTTCGCCGCGGCGGGTGTATGCCTCGGCATTATCGGGCATGAGCGCGATGGTCCGGTCCCAGGCGCGCAGCGATTCCTGCAAACGGCCGAGCGCCTGGTGCGTGACGGCCAGATTGAACCAGGCCCGCGCGTGGCTTTCGTCTTCGCGCACAACGCTCTTGAGTGTTCGCGCCGCCGATGCCCAACGCTGTAAGCGCATCAGCACAGACGCGTATTCGAACCGCAGGTCTAGCGTGGCGGTCTCAACGTCCCCATGGCGCGCGAACAGGTCCGCGGCCTCCGCCCAGCGCCCCAGCTCACACAGGGCGGCCGTCGCATCCCGCAATGCGGCGGTGTTGGACGGATCCAGGACGAGCGCCGCCTGGGCGATCGACAGGCGGCGCTCGAGGTTGGTGCGCTCCACATCGTCAGCCCAACGGACAGCCGGCTGGGCGGCCGGCGAGGGTTCGACAGCGGCGGCAACCTCCGCGTCTCGCGCGCTACCCTCGCGCGCGGCTGGTTCGGAATTAACAGCGTGATTCGGCGGAGTCGGTGCCAGTTGCTCGGTTAGTTGTGCTGGCGGGTGTGACTCGACTTGAACCTGCGCGCCGCTGTCCACACGGGTGTGTTGCACAGGTGACATCTTGCCGGCGGGCATGCTGCCATTGGCATCTGTCCCGGCCGTGTTGCTGCTGACCCACAGCCACGCCAGTACGCCGATCAGCATCAGGCAGACGGCGATGAACGGTGCCAGCAGCTTCACGAGCGACTCCGGCAAGTGCGGTGGAGCCAGTGCGCAGTTTATCAAGCTGATTACATCATATCCGAGCCACGACGATGAGGGAGCGGTGCCGCGCGTGGCCACAACCGTTCCCTCCTCGGGGTCGCGGCTCGGTTCTCTGAGTCGCGGGTCGGCTCAGAGATGACGCTCCGCCCTTATACCAGGCACGCCAGCGCCGCGGCGCCGGCCCTGGCTCTACGGTACGTGCAGCGCGTCAACGACGTTCGTGCGGGAAGCGCGGCGCGCCGGCAATATGCCGGCCAGCACGCACAATCCGACGGTCAGGGTCACGGCCGCGGTGACGTAACCCCAGGGCATCTCCAAGGCCACTTTCACGCCCCACATGCGTTCGGTCATTGTCACGATGTCCGCCGCCAGATGCATGCCCAACGCCAGGCCCAATCCGCTGCCGACCAGGCCCAGCACGAGCGCCTCGCCGATCACCATTCGCAGAATCAGACTGCGCGTGGCGCCCACGGCGCGGAGAATGGCGAGCTGCCGCGCCCGGCTGGCCACGTTCGCTGTCATCAGGTTGGCCACGCCGATGGCGGCGACCAGCAAGGCCACGGCGGGCACAGCGGCCAGGAGCTGGGTCATCTTGCCCAGTTCGGCGTCGATGGCGTCCTTCAGCTCGCGGGCCGTTCCGCGAAACGCCTGCGGAGCGCCCATGTACTGGCAGATCTCCAGGAGTTTCAGATCCTCGCGCGCCCGTTGCCAGCGCTTTTCCACCGAAACCTGCTCATCGAAGCAGTTGTCCGAGAGCCGGCTACCGGCAACCGAGTAGCGCGCCGGCGGCCAATCCGGCGGCATCGGCTCTGGCGGCAGGTCGAAGTTGAGCAAGATCAGCTTGCTGCCGCTCACATCAAAGAAGCGCTCCAGGTCGGCCGTCGTACCCAGCACCGAGCCTGTGGCGGCGACCCGCATCTCGCTCTCGGCCTGAAAGTAGCTGGCGGCAATGTCGAGCGCCGGCGACTGGATTACGCCCGCGACCGTGAACGTGCGCATCCGCGAGCCGAACCAGACCTTGACCGCGTCGCCCAGCTTCTTGTTCCGCGTCCGGGCGAAGTCGTCGGCAATTACCACGTAACCCCCGCTCTTGAGCAGTTCCCGCGCCGTCTGCTCGTCACCCTCCATGAACTCGAGCTTCACCAGATCGAAGAACGTGTCCGGATTACAGCCCAGAAACCACGTAACCGAGCGGAACACCTTCTCCATGAACAGCGGCTTCTCTTCGACGATGACGTTGACAGCGTTGGCCGCAGTGTAGGTCCCGAGGCCGGGAATAACCTCAGCCAATCGCGAAGCGTCGCCGGGCATCTGGTCGAAGCTCCACACGTAGGCCTCGGGGAACTGCTGGGGGAATTGCCAGCCGCTCTGGAAACTCTCGCTGAAAACCACCAGACCGACGATCAGCGAGAGCCCGACCATCAGCCCGCAGCAGATTCCCGCCGAACGCCATACTGCGTGGCCGATCTGCGATTGCAGCAGACGTACACGCACACGCAAGAGACCGGCGGCGGCGGAAACCGCCGGGGTACCGACCAGCCAGATTAACAGTGGAGCCGCCAGCGCGTACACGATGTAAAGCGTGATGATCGCTATGGCGGACCAGGTCCTGAACTGTGGTGTGCGCTGCACGCGCTGACCGACAATGTCGAGCTGGGCGACCAAGAGGATCAGCGCCAGCCCAAAGACGACGAATAGCAGAACCCGTCCGGGGCGCCGGGCGCGCGGGCGGGCAGCCTCCAACGGGGTGACGCGCAAGGCGGCCACCATGGGCAACAGGGCCGCGACCAACGTTGTCGCCAAGCCGGCGCAGATGGCGACCAGCATCCCCGTGGTGCTGATCGTGAAGAAGCCGACGTACTCCGGCACCAGCCAGACGCTCAGGCGTGTCAGGGCCAGGCCGATCGGGATACCGGCTGCGATCCCGAAGACCCCCAACGGCAGCACCTCGAACAGCACCGCCAACGCCATCTGTCCCCCGGTCATGCCCACGCAGCGCAGCAGCCCGAGTTGCGAGATGCGCTCGATCATACCCATGCTGAGTGTGCTGAGGATGATGAACAAGGCCGTGAGAATCGCGACGCAGCTCAGCAGAATCAGTACGAACTGCTGCTGATCCTGAGCCCACTGAATCTGCCGCATGCGTGCATCGGCGCTCGTGACGCGGGCGTTGCGGCGCACGTTCAGGACCGCGCGGCGGATGTGCGGAGCCACCTTCGCTATGCCGCGCCGCGTGGCGTCCGTTAGCACCACGTCGACGGACGTAATCAAGTGCTGTTTGACGTTGATTTCCTGGAGCACCGGCAGCCGGACGAGTGCCAGGCCTTTCTGGAAGCGACCGATCCGCCGGCGTTTAACCAGCCCGACGATTTTCAGCTCGTAGGGATCGTCGCCGCCGCGTCCGCCTCCCCAGACGCGCAGGTAATCTCCCAAGCCGACGCCGTAGTCGGCTGCGAACGAGGATTCCACCACGCAGGCGAACTCATCATCCGCGGTCAGCATGCGTCCCGCGACGAGCGTGGCGCGGTGGTCACGCACGACGAACTCGGTTTCCAAGTCGATCCCGTGCAAGTCAACCTGCGGTTTGTCCATGCTGAACGGCTGGGGCTCGTCCTCGTGACCCTCGACCTCGGCGCGCGGAACCAACTCAGCGTGCAGGCGCTGCACCAGCCGGGCGGTGACGTGCGCGACGCCCTCGACCTCCGCGACGCGCTCCACCAGGCTCTGCGGCAACTGGTCGTACTTGCCCAGCGGTGAACAGATGTTGACGTGGCTCTTGCCAACATAGTCACCGGCCCAGTCGAGAATCGTCTGCCGCACCGATTCGTAGCAGCAGGTGACCCAGACCACCACTCCGGTGCCCAACGCAATCGCCAGGACCGCTCCCAGCGTGCGCATGTAGCGTACACGCCATTGACGGGCGGCCATGCCGGCAACCCGGCCTACCGCCACCCACAGGGAACGTTCGCCGCTCACCACCGCCACCACCTAGCCGGACAATTCCTGGTAGCCCGTTGCGATCATGGCGGCGTCGGCCGAGCCGCGCGGCGCGAGGGTGCCAATGATCTGCCCGTCACGCAGCACGATCACGTCGTCCGCGTGCGCCGCTCCCATGGCCTCGTGTGTGACCATCAGAATGGTCTTGCCCTGATCATGGGCGATACTCCGCAGTAGTTGCCAGATTTCCAGCGATTGGCGGGAATCGAGGTTTCCCGTTGGTTCGTCGGCCAGAATAATCACCGGATCGTTCAACAACGCCCGGGCGATTGCGACGCGTTGCTGCTCTCCGCCGGATAGCGCGTCCGGACGGTGCTCCAATCGTTCCTCCAGGTGCACCAGGGTGGCGAGCTCGGCGACGCGCTGGCGGATCATGCCCAGTGGTTGGCCATCCACCAGCCACGGTAAGGCCACGTTTTCCCACGCGCTCAACGTCGGCAGCAGGTTGTACTCCTGAAAGACGATGCCCAGCCGGCGGCGCCGGAATATGGTCCGGGCCCGGTCCGACATCGCGCTCAGATCGTGACCTTCTACCAGAATCGTGCCCGACGTGGCCTGGGTCAGCCCCCCCACCAGGTGCAGCAGCGTGCTCTTGCCCGAACCGCTGGCACCCATGATGGCCGTGAAGCAGCCGGCCTTCACTTCCAACGTCAGCCCGGCCAGCGCGGTCACACGATGCCCGGACGTATCGTAGACCTTGCGCACCTCGCGCACGTCGACAACCACTTGCTCCGACGCCGCGCGCGGCGGCTCTGGCGTAATCTCCCTATCCATTCGCACTAGTCTATTCGGGGCACGGAAGGTCCACAACGTGGCGGCGTTGGTAGTTGTCGGCCGCGACGCGCAGTGGGCGAAGATTCCTCAGGTCGCAACGCAATCGCTAACATGCCGATGATCTTGAACAGTTGCGCAGATGCCCGGTGATGTTGAGATGCGCGAATGACAGATGCCACACGAAAACGCGGCGTGATCTTCGATATGGACGGCGTGCTGGTTGATTCGGGACCCGCACACTGCGAGAGTTGGCGTGTGCTGGCGCGCCAGCACGGACTGGAGATCTCGGACGATCAGTTCGCCAACTCGTTCGGCCAGACCAGCCGCGACATTATTCGCGCGCTGTGGGGGCCCGCTACCAGCGACGCGGACATCCGCCGACACGACGACGAGAAGGAGGCGATTTATCGTAAGCTGGTCACGGGCCGGGTGCCGGTGATGGCCGGTGCGGGCGACATGCTGGCAGCTCTGTCGCGGACCGGATATACGCTGGCAGTGGCAACTTCCGGCCCGCCGACAAACATCGCACTCATACTTACCGAAACCGGTTTCGGCCGGTTCTTTGCCGCAACCGTCAGTGGGTTCGATGTTCGGCATGGCAAACCAGCACCGGACTGCTTCGTGCTCGCGGCGGCGCGGGCCGGCCTGCGAGCGGAGCGCTGTGTGGTCGTCGAGGATGCCCCGGTGGGCATACAAGCGACCGTGGCGGCTGGTATGCAACCGATCGGCCTCGTCGGCACGCATACGGCCGAGCGCCTGCGGGCGGCAGGTGCGGTGCGCGTGGTCACGCAACTGGCCCAGATAGGGCCGGAGGTGGTCGCGGAACTGCTCACGGAAGACTGAGCGGCGCGGCACGCCGACCTCCGGCGCACGCCCGCAGAGACACGAACCTTGCCAGAATGACCTCGCTGACGTAGAGTGTTCTCGGCGTGATCGCGTTTACCGACTGGCCCGCCTGGCATTTTGGCCCAGGTGTTGCACGGAAGCAGGGCCAGGTGTTCGCCGGCACGTCGCGGTGTCGGTAGCACTCGTATTGGCGGAGGTGGGTTGGACCATGCAGCCTTTGCCACAGCCACCGCAGCCTCATTTTGCCCCGCCCTATCCATTGCAGGAGCATTTCGCCGGGCGTACTTCCGAGCGGCAGACGCTGAGCGAGTGGTGGGCGTTCGGCGATGTTCCAGTGCTGGCGGTACTGGGTAGTGCTGGGATGGGCAAGTCGGCGCTGGCCTGGGCCTGGGTACAGCGTGACGTGCTCGACATACCGCTGCCGGGCAGCGTCGAGGAACCGCCGGTGGTGTCACAGGCTTGCCGCGTCGCGGTTAGTGAACGGCCCGATGGTGTGCTGTGGTGGTGTTTTCAAGAGCCCAAGGCGCGCTTCGAGGCGTTTCTGGACGAGGCGTTGGCGTACCTGGGCGGGCCAGAGCTCAAGCCAGCGGAGATCCTCTCCGGCCACGAGAAAGTCGAGGTGTTGCTGACCCTGCTTCGCGAGCGGCGTTACCTGCTCGTACTCGATGCCCTCGAGCTTGAACTGCGCGGCTATGCGGGCCTCTCGGTCGGCGGCCGCGGTGACACCACGCTGACCGATGACGCGCGGGTTGATTTCCGTACGTGTGCGGACGTGCACGCGGCGAGTTTTCTACGCCGCGCCGCCACGAGCCCGCTGCGCAGCCGCCTGCTCCTGACCGGCCGCGTTCTGCCGCACGAACTGGACGGCCAGGCCGGGGTGCGGCGCCAGCGTTTGAAGGGGCTGGCCCCGGACGACGCGGTGAGCTTCTTTCAGGCCCAGGGCGTGCGCGGGACAAAGGTGCAGATTCGCGCCGCGTGTGAAGCGCATGGGTACCATCCCCTTTCGCTGCGTCTGTTGGCCGGGTTGATCGTCAACGATTCTTCAGCGCCAGGCGCGATCGCTGTGGCCGGCAAGAGCCGCACGGCGAGCCACCGCGTACCGTCGAAGCATCGCATCCTGGCCATCGCCTACGACGCCCTGCCGGCAGCGTCGCGCGAGCTACTCAGCCGCCTGGCCGCGTTCCGCACCGCGCTCGAGTATGGCACGATCGAATCGACCTGCGCGGCGCTGCGCGGCGGCGGCGGCCTGGCGGGCGGGCTGAGGCGGATGCTCGGGCACATGCGCTCGTGGAGCCGGACGCCGGACGTCCGCGAGTGCCTGAACGACCTGGTGCGGCGCGGGTTGTTGCTGTTCGACCAGCAGCGCAAGCGCTGCGAACTCCACCCTTTGGTGCGGCGCTACGCCTATCGTCGCTTGACCGACAAGCCCGCGGTCCACGATGGTCTGCGGGCGCACCTCAGCGCGGCGATGGATGACGGTGCCGACCCGCTCGGTCGCATTCAGGATCTGGCCCCGCTGATCGAGTTTTATTACCACACCGTTCGCGCCGGGCGCTACGATGAAGCTTTCCATGTGTGCCACGATCGGCTGCTCAAGCCGTTGCTGTTCCGCTTCAGGAGCTACGCTACCTGCGTCGGACTGCTGCAAATCCTCTCTCCCGCGGGGGAGGGGCAATTGCCGCGTCTCGCGGCGCCCGCGGATCAGTACTGGGCGCTGAACGCTCTGGCCAGTTCATTCGCCTTGTGTGGCCAACCGCAGCGGGCCGTGGCTGTGTTTCAGCGGGCGGTTCAGATGGCCGAGCGGATCAAGGCGCCGCGTGACCACGCCATCAGTCTGGGCAACATGGCCCACCAGCAACTGCTGCTGGGCGAATTGACGGCGGCCGAGTTGAACCTGCGGGCGGCGATCGAGTTCGGCCGCGGGTTGGGTGACTACGAGGAGGCGCTTGGGCAACGCGAACTCGGACAACTGCTTTACTACAAGGGCGACTTCGGCGCCTGTGCCGAGGTCCACGAGCGCACGCTCCGGCTTACTGAACGCTGCGGCAACCGCCAGGTCGAATGCGTGCTGCGCACGCACTCCGTCATGGGCGCCCTTTCCCGCGGGAACTACGAGGCCGCCCTGGACGAGGCGCGCGGCACGCACGAACTGAGTCGCCAGGCGTTTGCCGGGCACGGAAAGTTCGAGCGCGACATGATCCGCGCCGAATGGCTGCTGGCGGCAGCGCTGTTGGCGTGTGCCGAGCAGAAACCACGCGACAACGGCACGCTACTCGACGAGGCGGCCACACACCTGCGCTCCGCCCTGGTCCGCTGCCGACGCGTGAACCTGCTGGAAATCGAACCGGACATCCTGCTCAGCGTCGCCCGCTGGTATCGCCTGAGAGGCGATCGGCCCCAGGCCTGCGACAATGCGCGCGCGGCGCTGGGTACGGCGGAACGCTGCGATTTCAGGCTCAAACAGGCCGAGATCCACTGCCTGCTGGCCCGTTTGGCCTTGGATTCCGGTGACCAGGCAGCCGGCCGGCGCCACGCCGAAGCGGCCCGGGAGCGCGCCTGGTGCGACGGCCCGCCGAACTGCTACAAGCTCGCGCTGGAAGAAGCGGCAGGCTTGCGCGACGAGGCCAGTGTGGTACGAACCAGCGTCTGAATCACGTCTGCTGCTGCGTTGATCGCGTTCCGCAGGTGACAGTCACCGCGCCGCTCTGTAGCATAGGCTGCCGGTGTGCCACTGCTCTCGAGCAGTGCCGTTTCGAAGCATGCCCGCAGGGCACTGCTTGAAAGCAGTGGCACAAGCGAGTGACAGCTTGGTCAGCTCACCCGGAGAGTCCGCTTGCGCGACTGGCTGAAGAACGCGTTCGCCGTCGAGCCGCCCGAGCCCGCGTCGCCCAGCTTGGCCGAGCAGCAACTGGTCGACCGGCTGAGCGCGGCGATCGTACGGCGGCACCTGACGACGCCCGCGCTGCTCTTGGGCGAATGCAGCCGCCCATTCCACTTCGTTGGCAGCCAGTTGTTGATTTGCGCGGCCCCCTTGGCCGAGGTCGTGTTTTGCCGCGATAGCTACCGGGTATTCGCGCGCTTCCTCGAACGTCGCGGGAGCATCGCGTACATCTGCCGGCGTATCGAGGCGCTGGCGCGCCCGGCGGACCAGGTCGGGACGGAAGCCGACGAGCCAGCGCGGTGATGGCTACCCAGCCGCGCCGCCGGGCCAGGCGGGAGCGCAGCATGCACGGACGATTGGCCAAGATCGGTGTTTTTGCGACGGTGCTGTTGCTAACCGTCACCGAGCCGGCCGGCGCGTCGCTCGCTCCGGCCCCCCCCTCCCCTACCGTGCCTGCCAACTCGCCGTGCGAACCGGGATCGCCGCGGATTCGCGCGCCAGAGGAGCAGCGTCGTGCACTGCAATGCTGCCGGGCTCTGCTGGCTGGAGAGCGCCTGCCCTGGAACTTGCGGGCGCTGCGGGCGTTGCTGGAGCGTAACGACGCCGACGCGCGTCCGGGCTACTGGCAGGTGGCGCTTGACTTTCTCCACGACAGCGCGGGGGAGCACAAGGCCCAGACGCGCTTCTACGTACAGCGCGACCTGCAACTAGTGCTCGAGCGCATCGTGCGGACAGCCTGGGACGCCCTGCCGCCGGTGGGCGCGTTCGACCACCCCAACGATGGCGGAGACGCGCTGGTCGTGTTCTGGCGTCCGCAGCCCGGCGCCACGGGCTACGTTGTTCAGCGCCGCGCAGCGGAGGGCAACGGCGTCTGGCAGACGGTGGCCCACGCGGAGAGCGCGGCCTTCGAGACCAAGGACCGGTGGCGCGTCAGCCCGGGACAATCGTACGTCTACCGCGTCTGCGCGGTCGATGCCGAAGGTGATCGGCGGCTGCTCGGTGAATCAGAGACCGTCGCTCCTCGGCGGAACTGGTTTCACACCCGGCGCTGGGGTCTGCTCACGATCATCACACTCGTGTGTGCGGCGGTGCTGGGTTGCGTCTGGCTCGCGCGGCGCGGCGCGAAGATGCGTGTACGGCGAATCGCTGGGCTCGAAGCGGTGAACGAAGCCGTGGGGCGCGCGACCGAGCTGGATCGCCCGATCCTGTTCGTACCCGGGATCGAGGACATCAACGAGATGGAAACGGTGGCCGGGCTGACGATCCTGGGGCACGTCGCGCACACCGCCGCGACCTGCGAGGCGGTGCTCGAAGTGCCGACACGGCGAGCGCTGGTGATGACCGCAGCGCGCGAAGCGGTGCGAACCAGCTTCACCAACGCGGGCCGGCCCGAGGCATACGACGAGGCCAGCGTCTACTACTGCACGGACGAGCAGTTTGGCTACGTTGCCGCTGTGGCCGGGAAGATGATACGCCAGCCACCGGCGGCCTGCTTTTTTATGGGGAGCTTTCACGCCGAATCGCTGATCCTGGCTGAGACGGGCAACGCCGTCGGCAGCCTGCAAATCGCCGGAACGGCCCAACCCACACAACTGCCGTTCTTCGTGGCCGCGTGCGATTACACGTTGATCGGCGAGGAACTCTTCGCCGCGTCGGCGTACCTGTCCGGCGAGCCGCAGCTACTCGGCAGCCTCAAGGGACAAGACCTCGGAAAGCTCGTGGCCGTGGGGCTGATTCTGTTCGGGAGCTTGCTGGCGACGCTGGCCGCCAGCGGTGTGGGCCAGTTCGAGCGGGTCGGGGCCGCATTGGATTTTCTCCAGCACGGTCTGCTGAGGACGGCTGGCTAAGCGGGAGCCTAGCGCGTGAGGCGAACGACATCACTGGTCATCACGGCCGTCGTCGGCTGGGCCCTGATCGGGGCGTATTTTGTGCCGGCGTTGGCGGCATTGTCCGACATGGCCACGGTGTTTTTCGATCTGTTGGCGGCGATCGCGCTGGTGTTGGGTGCGGGTAGCCTGCTGCGTTCACACGGGGGCAAGATCCGCCGCCAGCGGCCCGGCTGGGGCTACAGCGTCATAACGGTCGGGGCCTTTGTGATCATGCTGACGTTTGGCCTGGGAAAGGTCGGGGTACGCCGAACGCCGGGTTACTGGACTGCGTCAGCGCTGCGAGCGACGGAAGGAAGCGCGATCGGGCTGGCGCAGTTGGATATCAAGGATGGGCAGCGTCGGTTGATCGTCGTGGTGCGCCGGGCCGAGCCGGGGGCGCGCTACCCCGTACTACTGGCCGAAGACCCGCTCGGTGAGATCGAGATCGACGCGCATGGCCACGGCCGGCTGGAAGTCACCGGTGCAGATCGCCGCGCAGCACCGCGTCCCAACGCCGCGCTCCCCACCGTCATTGACCGGGCCGGTGGTGGCGAGACGCTGCGCATCGGCGCGCTGATGTCCGCCGCGCTCACCCCCTATCCGCGTATGAGCGGTGAGTACAACGAGAACGGCGGGGCATTCTGGATGGTGTACGAGTATGTTCTGCGGCCACTCCAACAGACCGTCCTGGCCCTGCTGGCGTTTTACGTGGCTTCGGCGGCCTTTCGCGCGTTTCGAGCCCGAACCGTGGAATCGGTGCTGTTGTTGGGGACCGCGTCGATCATCCTGCTGGGCCAGACCTTCGTCGGCACGGTCGCGACCGGCTGGTTGCCGGACACCGGCTTCTGGTCCTTCTTCCAGATCCCCAATTTGGCCGGATGGATCATGTCGGTTCTCAACACGGCCGGGAACCGCGCGATCATGATCGGCATCGCGCTGGGCGTGGCCGCGATGTCACTGAAGGTCCTGTTGGGTATCGAACGATCCCACTTTGGCTCCGGTGGAAAGTAGCGTGGCGAAAACGATGCTGAAGCTGCTGGCCAATCTCGACCGTCGCTGGATCTACGTGCTAATGGCCGCGGCGGTGACGGTGCCGGTCGTTTTGCGGTTGCGTTTCCCGGAGGCCACGTCGCCGCTGGTGCAGCGTGTTTTCGATCGCCTCGAGGAGTTGCCCGCGGGAGCGCACATTCTGATGGCCTGCGACTACAACCCCAGCACCGCCGCCGAACTGCACCCGATGACCACGGCCTGGACCTGGCACTGTGCCCGCAAGAATCACAAGTTGTACTTCATATCGCTCTGGCCGCTGGGTCCGCAGATGATCCAGGATACGATCGATCGGGTGCTGGCGACGGATTTCCCCCAATATCGCTACGGCGTCGACTATGTCACGCTCGGCTACAAGCCTGGTTTTGAGGGGGTGATCAAGGTGATCGGCTCGAATCTGCCCGAGCTGTACACCACCGACCAGCACGGCACCAGCCTGGCCGAGTTGCCACTCACCCAGGGCTTGACCGACATCCGCCAGATGAACCTGATCCTCAGTTGCAGCGGCGGCTATCCCGGCGCCAAGGAATGGGTGCAGTACGCCGCCACGCCCTTGGGCATCCCCCTCGCGGCCGGCAGCACCGGCGTTCACGTCCCGCTGTTATATCCATACGTCCCCAAACAGATGATCGGGTTGTTGGGCACGATCAAGGGGGCAGCCGAATATGAAGCGGCCCTAGCCCGCAGGTATCCCGAGTACGCGGTTAAGGACGGCCTGCCGCGGCCAGCGTTTACAAAGGCGATGCAGCGGATGGGACCGCAATTGGTGGCGCATTGCCTGATTCTGCTCCTGATCGTGTTGGGCAACGTCGTGGTCGTGCTCCAGCGCCGCGGAAATGTGCGAATGAGATGAAGAAGGGCAACATCGTCATCCTGGTAGTGTGCATCCTGGCCGCCGCCTGGCTGATCGTGCGCTA
>JAHJAR010000092.1 GCA_018814045.1 Planctomycetota bacterium
CGGCGTTCTCTGGCAGAGACACTTCGAGTCCGATCGGGGTGGCGGCGTCGGATCTGTTTGTCACTTGTGCCAGGACCACGTCCACGCCGCTGGGCCAGATCGGTGCGCGGTAGGCTGTCTGAGTCAAGGTGACCTGACCGGCGGCGCAGGACGTCAGGGCCACGGGCACGGGGCGCGCGCTGTAGCCGCCGCCGCCGGGCTCGGCCCCGTCCGGCTTGCACAAACGCAGCCCGAACGTACCCCACTCTTCGTGCACGGTGCCGTCGTCCGCCACGCGCGAGGCTGAAAAGCCGGGAGAGCTCAGCAACCGCTCCTCGCCGACCAGACCGGGTGTCAGCAGTAGGGCGACGGCGCCTGCTGCCAAAAAGAGACGCGCTGTGTTCATGTCGTTGCTCTCCCCAGTGCGGCTGCGGGTGAATTGACCACGCGGATCCCGTACATCTGGCAAAACGCCTCGACGTCACGCCGGTGGTTGCCATAGAACACGACCTGGTGGAAGCCGAGCACGTCGCGCGCGTCCTCCACGCGATCCATGGCGATTTCGATGCTGGTGCGGCAACCGCCGGCCGGTGGTGTATCGACGTTGCCGACGACCGTGCCGGTGTCGAGAATCAGCTCGTTGGGGTCCTGGAAGCGAACCAGCGTGACGGGCTGGCCCTCCCGCCACAATACCTGTGTGGCCACGCCCAGGTTGGACTCCGAGTGCGACCGCAGTACGACCGGTTCCGGCGGTGCGTCGAAGCCGTTCAGTCGCGTTCCGCACGTGCAATGGGCCGCGATCAGCAGGTTCTTGACTGTTTCTGGAACGGGATCGTTCTGGAACCCGGGCCTGTCGAAGAGGTAGCTGACCAGCAGCAGCGAAATCGCGGCAAAAAGATCGGCCTCACAGCCGTAGGTTACGCCTGCGTCCTGGAAGAGTGAGGCGGCCATACACGGGGGGGTCGGCACGACCCGCGCCGACACCATCCCCAGGCAGTCGGTTGTGATGGCGTGGGCGGATTCGTCGTGCATGAGCCGCTTGGCGGTGACGAATGAGCGGGCCGCGTTGAGCAGATCCTCCGGGCGGGGCTCGATGATTCGCTGGGCCGACCGCTTCACGCGCTCGGCGACCTCGCGCATTTCGTCGGTGACGGGCATGCGCTCGAACAGCTCGTGCAGCGCCGGGCGCGGCACATAGCGGATCTTCGTGCCGAGCCGTTCCAGGACCGTCTCGCGTCTTTCGCTGCCGGCCACCACCAGTACGCGGGTCGCCGCCAACTGCTTCCGGGCGCGCACCATGCGGAAGGCCTGCTCAACCGCAGCGGTCTCCAGGGATGAGATCACGTGTACGCCATCTCGGCGGGAGATGTCCCGCACGTGCCCGGTGAAGGCGGTCCCGATCGGGGCGAAAACGATGGTGGGGATGCCTGTACGCGCGATCGCGTCGGCCCAGCCCCAGACGTTCAGGTGTTGCAGGCTGACCAGGACGGCATCGGGCGATTCGGCTTTCAGTTGCGTCACGTAGGCCTGCACGGCCTCATCGCTTTCGAGCGGCTGCTCCGCGTTCTCCAGCTCGACGCCCACGCGCTTCGCCGCCGCCGTGAACGTCTGGGCGTACTCCTGGCGGTGCCCCTCGAGGTCGTACGCCGTGCCTGGCCAGCCTAGCCAGTAGGGCGGCTTGCGGCGGATCACGGCGCTGTGCAGGCGCACCTTGGGACGCGGGCGCAAGCCGGCCAGGTCAATGTAGTCGCCTAGCTGCTGCGCTTCTGGCGGGTGGGAAGCGGCGAGCGATGCCCAGGGAGCGGCCAGGACTCCGGCCGAAGCTGCCAGGAAGCACCGGCGGGATACCGGGCAACAGCCACAATTGCCGTTGTGATGATGCGTGCTCATCTCCGAGTTCTCCGGCGAGGGTGTCAGGAACGCCGACATTCTAACGGATCGCGGCCCCGGTGGTGAGCCGCGGGATGGACGATGGGTGGGTTGCCAGGTTTTCGCCGGTGCGGGCGAGCGATTAGGATACGCGGCGTGCTGGCCGTGGTGGCCAGGCGAAAGGGCTGATTCGAGAAAGACCGATGACGATTTTGGCGGTGGTTTTCTGCATGGTGATGAACAATCCGGGACAGGAGCCGGCGGCATCCGCCGCTCTGGCAGCTCCGCGCAACTTGCGCTGCGAGTATCTGCATAGCCCGCGCGGCATCGATGAGACCACGCCGCGGTTATCCTGGGAAATCGTGGATCCGCGCCGTGGGGCAGTGCAACGCGCCTACCAGGTCATCGTGGCCGATGATCCGGATCTGGTGGCGGCGGGCACGAGCAATCTGTGGGACAGCGGAAAGGTGGCGACCGATCAGTCCATTCAGGTCGCCTACGCCGGCCAGACGCTTGCCTCCCGGATGCAGGTCTACTGGCGCGTACGCATCTGGGATCAGGCTGACCAACCCTCGCCGTGGAGCAAGACGGCGCGGTGGTCGATGGGACTGCTGGCGCCGTCGGACTGGCGCGGGCAGTGGATCGGCGATCCGACGGCGGCCAAGCCGTTCACGCCGGCCCGGAACGGCTATCACAGCGAGTTGGCGTCAGCGCCCGAGGCAGCCAAATGGGTCGCAATCGACTTGGCAGAGACGCTGAGATTGGACGCGATCAGGCTGTTCCCCGCCCGTCCGTACAACTGGAAGCGTGACGAACCGGGGTTCCTGTTTCCGCTACGGTTCCGGGTTGAGCTGGCGCATGACCCGGACTTTCGCGACGCCAAGGTCGTCGTGGACCGCACGGACGCTGACGTGGCGAATCCCGGTGACCAGCCGCAGACCTACGAATTCCCGCCTGCGGCGGGGCGCTACGTGCGCCTGAGCGTGACACGCCTGCGGCAACGCAACGCGGGCGAGTACGGCTTCGCTTTGGCGGAGATGCAGGCCCTGGCCGGCGGCGACAACCGCGCGCTCGGCCGCACCAGCACCGCGTCGGACAGCATCGAGAATCAGGGTTGGTCGCAGCGCTACCTGGTGGATGGCGACCTGAAATCACATGGTGCCGGCGGGGCCGAGCCAATGGCGCCCGCGCTGCTGCGCAAGGCATTTACGGTGCCGGCCGGCACGGCGACAATCACGCGCGCCACCGCGTACGTGACCGCGCTGGGGCTCTACGAACTGCGCATCAACGGACAGCGCGTGGGGGATCACGTGCTGGCACCGGAGTGGACCGACTATCACCAGCGCGTGCAGTACCAGACCTACGATGTGTCCGAGTTTGTTCACGCCGGGCAGAACGCGCTGGGCGTGCTCTTGGGTGACGGCTGGTACGCCGGGCGGATTGGCCTGGCGTTCATCGTGCCCGACGGCCCGCCGCGCGGCATCTATGGTCTGCGGCCGCGATTCCTGATGCAGTTGGAGCTCGAGTACAGTGACGGCAGCAAGCAGTCGGTTGTCTCGGATGGAACCTGGAGATACACGGCTGACGGCCCCGTTCGCGTTTCCGATCTGCTGGATGGGGAGACCTGCGACGCCCGCCGCGAAATGCCCGGATGGGACACACCGGACTTCAGTGATGCGGCCTGGTTGCCGGTTGCTGTGCACGAGCCGCCGCGGGCACAACTCGTGGCCCAGCCAAACGAGCCGATCCGGATCGTGTGCGAGCTCACGCCCGTCGCGGTCAGCGCGCCGCAGCCCGGCGTATACGTCTACGACCTGGGACAGAACATGGTCGGGTGGTGCCGGCTGACGCTCGCCGCGCCCGCCGGGACGACGGTCACGCTGCGCCATGCCGAGGTGCTCAACGAGGACGGCACGGTCTACACGGCGAATCTGCGGAGCGCGCAGCAGACCGACCAGTACACGTTCGCCGGCGGCGCCACCGAGACCTTCGAGCCACACTTCACATACCACGGCTTCCGCTACGTCGAGGTCACCGGCCTGTCGGAAAAACCGCCCCCCGAGGCATTAGTGGGCTGTGTGTTCCACTCGGCGGCGCGCGACACCGGGCAGTTCGAATGCTCCAGCCCACTGCTGAACCGTCTGATGCAGAATGTGGTTTGGACGCAACGGGCCAACATGCACAGCACGCCCACCGATTGCCCACAACGCGACGAGCGCCTGGGATGGATGGGCGACATCCTGGCCTTTGCCCAGACCGCCTGCTTCAACATGGACATGGCGGCCTTCTTCACCAAGTGGATTCCCGATGTACGCGAGGCCCAGGCCGCCGACGGCCGCTACCCGGATTTCGCGCCGCACCCCTTCGACTCGGATCAACGTTTCTCCGGCGTCCCGGCCTGGGGCGACGCGGGCGTGTTCGTGCCCTGGTGCATGTATCGCAACTATGGCGATCGGCGCATGCTGGCCGAACACTTCGAGTCGGCCAGGCGCTGGGTCGACTATGTTCGCAGGGAGAACCCGAATCTGCTCTGGGAGCAGAAACGCGGGAATGACTACGGCGACTGGCTGAACGCCGACACGCTTCAGCTCGAAGGCTGGCCCAAGACGGGCGCTGCGATGCCAAAGGAAGCGTTTGCGACGGCGTTTTTCGCCCGTTCGGCGGAAATCGTCGCGCTGATGGCGGCCGAGTTGGAACAAACCAACTGCGCCCGGGAGTACGGGGAACTCGCGGCGGAGATACGCCAGGCGTTCAATCGCGCCTACGTGCAGCCGGACGGCTGCATGCAGGGCGATACGCAGGCCGGCTACGCCATTGCCCTGCATTTCAACCTATTGCCGGAGGAGTTGCGTCAGGCCGCCGCCGAACGCATGGTCGCGTGCTTTGAGCGTTACAACGGGCACATATCCACGGGTTTCCACAGCACGATCTGCCTGATGAACGAGCTGACGCGCAACGGGTATGACGCGGAAGCGTATCGGTTGCTGAACAACCGCACGATGCCGTCGTGGGGCTATGCGATCGACCATGGCGCCACGACGATCTGGGAGCGCTGGGACGGGTACGTGGCCGGCCGCGGCTTCCAGAACCCGGGTATGAATTCGTTCAGCCATTACGCGATCGGATCTGTCGGCGAGTGGGTCTACCGGACCGTGCTCGGCATCAATCTCGATCCAGAAGTGCCGGCGTACAAGCGCTTCGTGATTCGGCCGCGGCCCGGCGGCGGATTGACCTGGGCGCGGGGCAGCTATGACTCGATCCACGGCCGTATCGCCAGCGCGTGGAATATCGAGGATGGCCAGCTCACGTTGGCGGTCACCGTCCCACCCAACACATCGGCGACGGTCTTCGTGCCAACGACCGACGCGCAGAGCGTGCGTGAAGGTGGGCGGCCAGTTTCTCAGTCCGCGGGCGTCGAACTCGCCGGAACGTCGCCCAACGGGGCGGTCTTCCGCGTGGCCGCCGGCAGCTACTGTTTTGTGGCCGGTTGGCCGGAATGATCCAGTGGTCGCGGCCCGTGCCCGCCGCGCCGCATCGTGAGGTGCCCGGTGCTCCTCGAATGCCTCGCGTGTGCCCTGCACCTCTGGCGCGAAGCGCTGCTCGGCAGCGGTGTGATCGTGGTGGGCGTTGCCGCCGGCTGGTGGCTGGGCAAGGACGAGCAGGCGGGGATTGTGCGAATCGTGGCGTGGTGGCTGCGCCGCATCGTGCATCCGCTGCTGCGGCCGTGCTCATGGGCCCGGCGGGCGGCGGTCATTGCCCTCAACAACACGGCGATCTGCCTGGCGGTGGTGTTGCTCGGCGCGGCGGGGCACGTGGCGTGGCTTGGTGTCGCCGGAATCGGGCTCGGGTTGGGGATTGGATTACGGCAGTTGAGCGCGGCGACGTTTGCTGACGCCGTTGTTGTGGCACCGCCACGGAGAAACGCGTGGGTCAGGGCGGCCGGTTACGGGCTGAACCTCCTGGAGGTGCCCGCAATCATGCTCAGCGCCGGCCTGGGGCTGGCCCAAGGGGCACTGTCCACGACGATTAACGCGGCCAGCGCACTGTCCGTCTTTGGCATAGTGGCCGTGCCGTTGCTAATAGTCAGCGCGGCGGGCGAGGCGCTCTGGATGTCGACGGGCTTCGGCTTGCCTGACACCGAGCCCACAGCCGCACCTGATCACGACTAGATGCGATCTGAGGGCTCCTTCCGAGCCGCGACCGTAAGGGAGCGGTTGCCGAAGAACCGCCGGCCAGCGCGCGCGGCGCGGTTCCACTGCCACCGCTGAGCGGTCTGGGGGTAGCTTGTGGAGCCTACTCCGTTTCAATGGTCGTTTGACGTGGTACGACAAACACAGGGAGCGTGCGATGTACCTGAGCAGACTGCCCATGCCCGGACGTCTTTCGATCCTCCTCGTCCTTACGCTCAGCGTGAGTTCGGAGGCGCAGGAGCGCGCCACGCTTGACGCAGCGACAATAGCGCGTTTCGCGGACCTGGCGCTCGAGTGTGTTCACCGGGAATACCCAAACAAGATCGCCCACGTGATGAGCTCGGACGCGGACGCCCAGCCGCCGCGCGTGCTGACGCCCGTCTTCTACGGCTGTTTCGACTGGCATTCCGCCGTGCACGGACATTGGCTGCTCGTCCGTCTGTGCCGGGTGTATCCCGACGCTCCGTTTGTGCCGCGCGCCCGGGTGGCGCTGGCGGAGAGCTTCACGGCGGGGAGGGTTGCGGCGGAGGTGGACTACCTGCGCGGCGCGGGACGCGCGACGTTTGAACGTCCCTACGGTCTGGCTTGGTTGCTGCAGCTCTGCGCCGAGCTGCATGAGTGGGATGATGCGGACGCGCAGCAGTGGGCGATTGTGTTGCAGCCGCTGGAGCGGGAAGCGGCCGCGCGCTTCGGGCAGTGGTTGCCCAAGCTCTCACATCCCATC
>JAHJAR010000093.1 GCA_018814045.1 Planctomycetota bacterium
CAGCGCGGCGTCATCCACCGTGATCTGAAACCCTCCAACATCCTCGTGGACGAGGAGGGCCATCCGCACATTCTGGATTTCGGCTTGGCCCGGCATGTGGCCGCGACGGAGGGCACGCAGATGACCATCACCGGTCACGTCGCCGGGACGCTGCCCTACATGTCGCCCGAGCAGGCCCGTGGACTGCCCGACGCGGTGGACGTGCGCAGCGACGTGTACGCTCTGGGCGTGATTCTGTACGAGCTCCTGACCGGCGCGTATCCGTACCCGGTCGAAGGCGACACGATCAAAGTCCTCCAGCACATCGCCGAGACGCCGCCCACTCGGCCCAGTCGCGCCCGCGCGCGGCCGGCCGGGGAGTCGGCCGGTTGCGCTCCGAGGGTGCGCGCCCGGATCGGCGACGAACTCGACACGATCGTGCTGCGGGCGCTGGCCAAGGAGCGTGAGCAGCGCTACCAGTCGGCCGGGGCGTTAGCGCGCGACCTGGACCACTTTTTGGCGGGCGAGCCGATCGAGGCGAAGCGCGACGGTGCCTACCTGCTGCGCAAGATGCTCTACCGTTACCGCGCTGCGGTCGTCGTGGCCGCGGCGTTCGTCGTGTTGCTCACCGCCTCAGCCCTGGCTTTGGCGGTGATGTACGCCCAGCAGACCCGCCTGCGCGTCGAGGCCGAGCGCCAGGCCGAAATAGCCCGTGCCGCAGAAACGAAGGCCAGTCAGCGCTTCGAGCAGGTCCGCAGCATTGCCGAAGCGTTCATCTTCGAGCTCGACCCGACGATCAGACATCTGCCGGGATCCGCACCGGCCCGGCAATGGCTGGTCAAGCACGGACTGGCCTATCTCGATGCACTCGCGCCCGAGGTCGCGGATGATCCCGAATTCGAGCGGCGGATGGCGGGCGCGTACATGACGGTCGGCGACGTGCAGGGCGATCTGGCCATGTCAAACCTGGGGGATCTGCGCGGGGCACTCGATAGCTATCGCAAGGCCCAGCAGATTCTCGAGCACGTCGCGGCGCGCCAGCCCGGCAATGTGATTACCGAACGCACAATCGTTTTGAACCTGCTGAAGATCGGCGACATTCACGTCGGGCTCGGCGCGACGGAGGTTGGGCTGGCGACCTACCGCTTGGCGGCGGACCTGGGCGAGGAGGTGCACACCCGCGCGCCGCAGGACGCGTTCGTCCGCGCGAACCTGTGCAACGCCTATAGCCGTCTCAGCGGGGAGCTGCAAAACCAGGGCGACCTCGAGGGCGCCCTGGGGTACATCCGCAAGTCGATGGAGCTTCTCGAGCGGAGTCTGGCCCAAGATCCGAAGAACCCCGGGCTGATTCAGATGCGGGCCGCCGACGCGGCCCGCCTCGGGCAGATTCACTACTTGCAGGGCCGGCTGGACCAGGCCTTGCAGAGCTACCGGCAGTGTCTGGACTTCTCAGAGCAGTTCTGCACCGCGATGCCCGAACACATCTACGGCCGGCGCTGTGTGGCGATCTCACACCAGTGGCTCGGCATCATCCACGCCGAACTGGGCGACCATCAGGCCGCAGTCGCCGACCTTGGGCGAGCCCTGGGGACCATCGAGGAGTTGCTGCGCGAGGACACGCAGAACGAGCTGCTGCGGCAGGACCACGCGGAAACCTGCCTCGAACTGGGAGAATCGCAGTTGGCCCTGGGCGAGCATGACTTGGCGGCGCGGAGCTACCGGCTGGCCCGCGAGTCAATCGAGCCCCTAGCGGAGCAGCGCGCGAAGCGCCCCGATATCCTCCGCGCCCAGGCACGGGCCTACCAGAGATCCGCCGAGCTGGACGTGGCCCGCGCCCACGCGCCGGATTGCCCGCGGGCGGAGCAGACCAGGTGCCTGGAGTCTGCCCGCACCTGGCTCGAGCGGGGAAATGCGGTCTGCACCGACATGAAACAACGTCAGCTACTGACCCCCGCCGACGCCGAGCTGCCCGAGCAGATTGCCGTTTTGCTCACCGCCTGCACCGCCGAGCTCGAGCGCCTGAGCCAGTCAGACCCCGCCGGGCGCGGCGACAGCCCCTGACAAACGGCCGCGCTCTCTCCAACGTTGACACGGCAGTGCGATTGGCCCGTCCCTTCCGCGGGAAGGGATGGCACATCGACCTCCTGGGGTGCCCGCCGGCTGTTGGCAGGCCCGTGGCGTACATGCCGCGCCGGCACCGGCAACCCGGGCGTGTTCTGGTCGTCGTCCGGCTGGCAGGCGGGGGTGTGTCCTACTCGTCCTCGTCCTCGACCTTGCCTTCGTCCTCGCCCTCGGCCTCGGCCTTGGCGGGCTGTCGAGGTTTGCTCTGGCGCCGCTTCTCCCATTCCGCCTTGTTGGCCTTGATCTGCTCCTCGATCTGCTTGATGTACTTCTGCGGCTCTTTCTCGAATTTCTCCTGGCATTCCTTGCAACAGAAGTACGCGGTGCAGCCCTTGTTGTACTCGCAGTACACCTTCGGGCTGATCTGGCGCTGATCGATCGGACACAGGGTCTGGTAGCTGTAGCAGTCCTTGAGGGCTTCGCGCTGCTGCTCGGCCGACCACTTGATCCATTCCATCTTGGCGTGATCGACGCCGAAGTACACGCGTCGGCGGGCCATGTCCGCGAACGAGCGCGGGTTGATCGGCTTGCCGGTCACGGGGCACTTGACCTGCACACGCAGCAGCTTGCGCTGGGCGAGTTGCGCCTGCACGCCCTCGAGGTACTTCTCGGGGTTCTTTCGATATTCGGCGATGGCCTCGCTCGTGGCAAAGAGGACGCGCCGGCCCTCGAGATAGACGTAGAACCGCTGGCTGACGGGCTTGCCCGTCACCGGGCAAACCAGGTCCACCGTGCCTGTTGCATCCCCGTCCGCCTCTGCTTTCGACTCTGACTTGTCTTGCTTGGCCGCCTGGGGCTGGGCTGGCTTCTTGTCCTGGGCTGCCACCTCCTCGGTCGTCCAAAGCGTGAACAGAGCGAGCATGCCGAAACCGATCGCAAGCCGTGCCATCGAACGAATCCTCCTACATTTCACCGGCGCAGCCGGCTACGACGAGACAAGGCTACCCCGGGCGGTGCGCCGCCGGGGCACCTGCATCAGCCATTCTATACGCTGCTCCGTACCGGGCAATCCGCACACCAGCGACGGCCCGGCCGCCCGGCCGTTCTGCCGCTATTTCGGCATAAACTTGTCTGCCAACGCGCAGAGCTGTTTGACGTGCTCGACGCTGGCGGTGAAGGCCTCTTTTTCTCGGGCGTCCAACTCGACCTCGACCACTTTCTCTACACCATTCGTACCCAGCATGCAGGGCACGCCCACGAAATAGCCGCCCACGCCGTACTCCTTGTCGCAGTACGCCGCGCACGGCAGCACACGGCGTTTGTCCTTGATGATGGACTCGGCCATGGCGATGGTTCCGAGCGCCGGGGCGTAGTAGGCGCTGCCGGTCTTGAGCAGGCTGACGATCTCG
>JAHJAR010000094.1 GCA_018814045.1 Planctomycetota bacterium
CTGTTCGAACGACTCTCACACCTCCGGGTGAACCGGCTGGCCCAAGTTCAAGGTCCGCGAAGCGAGCGCGCGGCAGGCAACCAGGGAGAGGTTTTCGCCATAGGGAGCAATCCGCAACACGCGGCAGCGCTGCCGGTTGCGGTCGGGACTGATCAGCTCTATCTCCTCGCCCAGGGCCGGTTGATGCGTGCTGGCCGCAACAATCGACACTGTCGAGCGCGTTGTGTCGCTGAGCCAGGCCCGGAACGTCTGCGGCAGGCCCTCCCGCGTGCACGTGACGCGGCCCGCAACTGGATACCGCGGCTCGCGCCGGCGGTCCCAGTTCTCTGTCTGCTCGGTCATGCCAGCTCCTCCCAAGTCATGCCTCGATCTTGGCAAAGACCAACCATCCGCTCCCGTCCCCGGCTTCGCTGCGCGTCACGATCGCCGAGCGGGAGCCAGGTCGAGCGACCTCACCAGGATCACCCCGAACCAGCCGTGTTCCCGCACGTCGCGCAAAACGAGGCTCGAACGTGCCCACGAAGCCGCCGCCCGACGTCGGGTCGCTCGCAGCACCTCTCCGGACCAGGCTCACGCATAACGCTGGTGGCCCGCCGCGGTACGTTAAGTTTCGGCGCAAAGCGAACTTGACTTCACCGCATAGCCACGGGCTTTCGACGAACCGCGCCACGCCAGGCGAACGCGGCGACGCCAAGCCGCGCCGCGGCGGCCGCACCTTCTTATGGGACTGACCGCGCGCCGCAAAGTGACGCGCAACCGAACGCTCGAACGAAGCGTCTGCTAACGTGCGAGTTATCCGGCACGACGACCACGGGGTCCTTCGCGGTCATGCCGTCGCTTGGTGGCGGTGGTTGCCCTGGCCAACGGAACGGTCACACGCCGACGTATGGCACAGTTCGACGCTTATAGCGCAGGCCCATGGCCGAACGCCGTCCCCTGTGTTGGGCTGGTTGGAGTTGCGCAGCGCGTGCGACGTTGGCTACTCGTTCACGCGTTCGAGCACGATCCACTCCTTTGGCACCCGCGCCTTGGTCTCGATGCACTTCTTGTATGCTGCGTATTCCTCCGCCGGCGCTTCGAGTCCCCGCTGAACGAACTCGTCGTGGTAGTGAATTTCATTGTCGCCGGTGTTGAAGCTGGCCGCGAAGCTCACCACGTCGCATTCAGCCTGAAAGTCCTTACCGGCGTAGTAGATGCGGAATCCCGGTGGGATCTCGACATGCATGTCGGTTGTGAGCAGGGCACGGCATTGCCAGCGCAACGGAAAGTCGCGCGTCGGCTTGCCGACCGAGCCTGCGCCATACTCGATCTCGGGCAGACGGAAGACGAGCAGGTCGTCGCCGGCGCGCATCGCGTAGCGCTCCAGCGTGTAGCTCTGCGTGAAGCCGAGCGGTTGCGTCAGGTCATGCAGGTTCTGGATCGAATAGTCCAGCAAGTGCGCCTTCGCGTGCATCGCCGTCAGCTCCATCTCGAACTCGCGGCGCAGCTCCTCGTCCTTGAGGTCTTTCCAGGCCGCCCGCCGAGACATCTCGTAAGTGCCTGTCAGCGTTTCGGTCTTGTTGACGGTCAGGTCTCCGGAGGGCGTCACGCGGATGCGATATGTACTTGCGAATTGCTCCTCCGGCGGCTTGTGCAACGGGACGGTCACCAACTCGCTCTCTGTATCTGTAACGAGCAGGCCCCTTGTACCTTGGTACTGCTCGGGCATTTGGCCGAATCTCACCGTGTCCCGATTTAGAGGCAGGAATTGGCGTCCGGACGGCAGCGTCACGGCCACCAGCGTGTCGCTGAACTGGCGTATGCACGGAACGTCCTCGACCAGCTTGCCGTAATCCTGCGGGCAAACCAGCACGACGCCGGCCGGCAGCCCCGCCTCCACCAGCATCGCCCGCAGCAGCGCGGCCTTGTCGATCGCGTTGCCGGCCAGCTTGGCAAACACGTCGCCGATCGGCCGCGGCGCGTAGCTGTAAGACGAGGGAGCGACGTACTGGCGGCGAATCTCGCGCGTGAAGTAGTCGAAGATCCGCCGCGCCTTGTCCTCTGGATCGGTAGCCCCGGCGATCAACTCGCCCACCTTGGCCTGGACCGCGGGTGGGGCCTCGCCGGCTTGCCGCAGGGCCGCGGAATAGGCGGCGCCGATCTCGGTCCACGTAGTCTTGCCGGCGGCCGTCACGCGGGGATACAGGTCGCCGGCCGGCGGCATCAGCGATTCCGGAACCACACGCGGGCAGTCCCTGGCCACCCAGCGGTACACCGTGCCCGCGTCAGTCTGACTGCGGCTGAACTCCACGTTGTCGCCCAGGCGGTCGGACCGCTGGGCCAACTCAACGCCGGCGGGCACGATGATGCGCAGCTCCTTCTCCAGGATCGGCTCGCTGGCACGGAAGAACTCGGTGGCATAGAACGGCTCGAGCAGATCGGTCTCCCGACGTTCCCACGTCACCTGGAAGTCCAACACCGACCTCTCGCTGACCTGCTTGCGGGCGAACTTGACCTGGTAGAGCTTCTCGTACTCCGGTGTATCGGCGTTGATGCTGGTGATGTCGACCGCGGCGTCCGATATCGAAATCACGCTGCCATCGGTGTCGATCGTGCGCGCGAAGTCGATTTCCAGCGTCTCCTCGCCCTTCTTGTAGTAGCGCGCGACGTTTGCCAGCCGCTTGCCGCGTTCTAGCAGGACCTTCTGCACTTGCCGCTCGCGATGTGTGTAGCCACCATCCCGGTGCAGCGTGTACTCGTCTAACTGGTAGAGCGTGATGTGCCCCGAGTCGGGGTGGTCCATCTTCGACGGCGCCTGCGCCAGCAAGCGGTCGAGCAGCGGATCATGCAGCTCTTCCGCCCGCCGGGCATCGTCCCCGGCCCGTCTGCGCGACAATTCGATTCGCTGCACTGCGGCTCGGGCGAAGCTGCGCGGCGTGTCCTCGCTGCGGACCAGAAAGACGACTTCATCCGCCGTCAGGCTGTGCAGTTCGCCCACGCGCTCGCGGCCGTCCTGCAAGTAGAGTACGTCGTTGGCTTCCTGTGCAGCAGCAGCACCGGCCAACAACAGCAGCAGCAGCGTGGTGACCAGACGATTCATGGTGACACCTCCCCGGTCTTGTACAGAAACAGCGGCAGTTTCGTATACTCGGCAACATCTTCCAGGAACCGTTTGCACTGCCCGTAGTCCGCGGGCGAGATCCTGCGCTTATCCAGATAGAGCGCGTCGTCATAGATCAGCGTCGGCCCGTCGACGCGGAACTGGGCTTCGTAGCGCATCTGGCCGGTTGACACCTTCAGCGGCTCGGGCAAGCCCTTCGGCACGTACCCCTGCGGAAGCTCGAGTTGCATGTGCTGGCGGAGGCAGAATGTCGTGGGCGAAAGCACGTCGTACTTACGCTCATCCAGGGCCGTGATGACACTGAATGATGTGGCCATCTCCGAAAGCGGCATCTTGAAGATCATCAGATCACCGGCGAAGGTGCTGTATTCCGGCAGATCCAGACGCAGCTTGATATTGAGTGGCTTGCTCAGGTCGGTCTCGTCGCTGACCGTGATGCGCTTCAGATCGGCGCCCGGCGAAACGGCATTCAGCGCCTGCTGGGCCACCATCTTCAGCAGCAGCTTGTTGATCTGCTCGAGCCCCATACGCAGCATGGCTTCCAGGCCGCCGTTCATCGTCAAGGTGGCGGCCGCTTGGACATTGCCGGCCTCATCCAGGCGTGCTTTCAGGTTCACATCGAGAGCGTTGCTCTCGGACGGCGGAACCTCCACCCGCCCGATCTCGCGGTCCAGCACGTTGATCGTCGTCACGCCGTGATCGTCGAAGCGGAAGTAGGGATAGCGGTACGTTGTGGCGGTACTGTCCAGGTGAAACCGCCGTCCGTCGAGCTCGACCTGCGTGATGGCGTGATTGCCGTACAGCGTCGGCAGGGTACGGTCATCCGCGGGCGCGCCGTAGGTGGCGATGATCACGGGTGATGCCTTAATCCCGACGACATCGAGCATCGTGGCAAACAGAATCGCCTTGTCGATACAGTCGCCGTATCCGTTTTGCAGCGTCAAGGTTGCCGGGTGCCCGGACCAGCCGGAGCCCATGCTGCCCTTGATCGAGATGTAGCGGATCTCCCGTTGCAGCCAGTGGTAGATCTTCTCGATCTTCTCCTCGGCCGTTGTGCTGTCACCGACGATCTCGGCCACTTTGGCATCCAGTTCCGGCGTCACCTGCATGTGCTCTTGTTGAAACCGGCCCAGGAAGTCGAACAGGTAGTCCCAGTCCTCAAAAAGCGAGGCCGCCACGCTGGGGATGACCTCACCAACAGGCGGCATGGCCGGTTCCGCGACGATATGTTCGATGTCGCGCAGCTCCCATTGATAGACGTGGTAGCCGTCTTCGTCCCGCTCCAGTGGTTCGGCCGCCTCACCGGGGAGATTGTCCACGCGATAGTACAAACGGCGGCCTTCAGGAACGCGGATCGTGACGCGGCTCCAAAGCGACGGCTCGGTCCCGCCAAAATACCAGCGGGGAAAGAAGAGCTCCTTGTCGTAGGGGTTGTAGATCTCCGTCTCCCAGATCGTCTCCACGATGGAGCCGGTTTCCACCTCGGGCAGGTGCCCGGTCAGCGTCTTTCGTTCGCTGAAGAACACCATCCCCTCCGTTGGCTTGGCTTCGACCAGGTCCGCCGGGTCCAGCTCGTGCACGGTGCCGTCCGGCGCAATCGTCCGCGCCCGCAGCAGTGTGATCCGATCGCGGCCCTCCTCGTACGACTGGCCGATTTCGCCCAACGATTTCCACGGCTCTTTGATGATCTTGATCGCGGTGTGGTTCCGTTCGACCTGCGTCCCATCCGGTCGCAACGTCCACGCACCGTCGTCGATCAGTGTGATCGCCCCGACGTCGGGGTACTTCTTCTCGGCCGCCGCGGCCTGCTCCAGCAGGGCGGGCACATCGCCCGTCGCCACTGATGTCGGCGCGGCGGCATCCTCCCGCAGAGAGCGGCTGAAGACGATTTGCTTGATCTGATCGCGCGGTATGGTGCGCTCCCCGTCGAGTACGGCGAGACCCTTTGAATACGTGATCCGCTCGGCCTCGAGGCGCGTGCCGTCGTACAACTCGATCGTGTCAGCCCGAGCCAAGCTCTGGCAACACAAGGCCAGCAGCAGCAGCGCGCTGCCGGGCCTTAATCTCCTCATGGTCTTCATGGCGTGCACTCCGGAGGTACGGGGCGAAGACTCGCTAACTTGAAGACGCATCTTACACGTTGAGGCGGGCGCTGGACAATGATGTTCTCCCCCGAGTACCGGCGGCCGAGCAGGCCGTACCCGCCATCCGTGAGCGGCCGAACGCCCCCCCCGTTCTTCACTTCGCACACAACGACCAGCACCCACGTCCGGGACGTGGGTGTGGGAACGCTGTTCGGCGATCTGCGGCCGAAAGGCGACCCGAGCACTACACCTACAGCCAGGCCTTAGAAGGTCACCTGCAACTGCACTCGCCAAATAAGCGCGTCGTCGTTCAGGTTGGCGTAGCTGCGGCTGCTGCTTGTCAGCGGAAGCTCGTAGATGCGCGTCACATCGGTTTGCAGTTTGACCTTGTGACCTTGGAGGTAGCAGTTTAGCCCGCCGGCGTACTCCCAACTACCTTCATTGCCGGGGCCGATTCCGCCGACGCCGCCGACCCGCGCGACGGCCTCGAGTTTTCGCTCGAACCCGGGGATCGGCAGGAAGTACCCCATTTGCACGTACGCGCCGTGGTGGAGGGGTGTCGAGTCATCGCCGGTGAGCCGCCAGTAGTTGGTGAACGGACGCCGACCGGCGCGCCGCACATCGAGCGTGCGGAAGTAGTATTCGGCGATGGCCGAAAAGCCCTGCCACTTGAAAGCTGTATCGAGGCCGAATTGGTTCACCTGCATTCCGTTGGTGGTCGTGCGGCCAAACGCGCCGGGTCCGCGCGGGCGCGGGAGCTTGTAGGGGATACGCGTTGTGGCCGTATCGCCTTCATCCTCGTTGAAGGCGTAGTGGAAACCGAGGTCGAGGGCCGGCGACTCGTGGAACTCGAGGTCGCCCTGATCCTTCAGATCTTTGCCGGGTTTGTCGCCGAGCGCGTGCCAGACGGCGCGCAAGACCAGTGCCGGGTTGCTGTCGAGCTCGGTCCCGGTGGGCGTGTTGACGTCCGGTGTAATCACGCGGTTGCCCGGGCCATTGAGCGAGTTCGCTACGTCGAGTGAGTATTCGAGCCGCCTCTCGAGCAGCAATCCCCAGAAGCGCACCCCCACGCCGTTACCGAGTTCGAAGACGCCGTCGGGCATGGGGCGGTCAACGAACTGCATGCTCGAGGTCGACATGACCTGGGCCAGCGTGGCGTTGAGCTTGAACAACCCGCCCATGATCTGAAACGCATCGCAGAAACGATAATTGAAGTAAGCGTACTCCGGCGCCAACGCGTAGTCGGAGCCCCGGCCCATCTCGAGCAGAAACCGGTAGGTCAGGTCTTGCGTGTAAGCGTGACCCTTGAAGTCCAGCCGCAACCGCTGGATGTCGAAGCCGGTGCGGTCGTTGCGCTGTAAGCGGGGCTGCTGCCAGCGATTGTCGGAGCGCGTGGCGTAGTGCGTCCAGCGCATTTGCATGACCCCACCGATCTTCAACAGGAATCTCTCGTCTGTACTGCGGATAAAGAACCCGCCGTCGTAGCCCGCCTGAACCATCGCCGGCAGCAGGCTCTCGCGGAACTCCTGCTCGCTGAGAACCTCGCGGATTTGCTCCTTCATCTTCTCCACGCGTGCGGCGTCGGCATCCTGCTGCACGGCACCCACCTGGCGACGCAGCGCCTCGACCCGCTGTTGCTGCGCTTCCGCCAGTGCAGTCAGCCGGGCGACTTCATTGTCGGCCCGAGAGACATCTGCCGGCTCGTCACTTGCGCGCACAGTGCCGGCGAGCAGGACAGCGCCGAGTAGCCCCAGATAGCGCATAGAGTGTGGGGTTTTCCGCATCCTGGCATCTCCTTGACCTGATGGGCTTCCTTGTCACGGCCCCCTCAACGCCTCAATCGTGGCGAACAGCGGAGGCCAAACAGCCTTTTCGATGAAGATGTAACGACACTTGCCGTTCCGTGCAAGCAAAACGTGTGCCTGCTAAGGAAACTACCTGGTATCGCGTCACGTTCCGGTTCGTGGGTAGCGTCGGGTCTCCGTCTTGGATGTCGTCGTGGAAGAGCGTACTCCCCGCGTTCTAAGGCCTCCGGCAGAACCCGGCCGCTGCATTTCCAGGCCGGCACGGACTTTTGCGGCAGACTTTCGCTAGCGGTCTCCTTTTGCACCGGATTGGCAGAGGCGCCACCACAGCCGCACTAGTCGCAGGGGGATACGGCGATAGCGAATCGCTCCGACGCCGCACGCCGTCTCAGTCGGCCACCGCTGACGGGAAACCGTCGCGCGGCGGCGCCAACCAGCTCCGGTTAGTGGGATTATTCCGGGGCGTTGTCGGCTCGATGGCGAACGATGTCACCCGTGGCCAGGAAGACCACGTCTTCTGCGATGTTCGTGGCATGGTCGGCGATTCGCTCCACGTTCTTGGCGACTGAGAGCAGATCGAGATGGGCAGCGATGTTCCCTGGTGATTGCGGAGCCTGTGCCACGACTTTTCGCACGATCTGCCCGTACAGGGCGTCGATCGCTCCGTCCTCGCTGATGACCCGCCGCGCAGCGTCAGCATCCTCCTGGGCGTAGGCCTGTATGGCATTGCGCAGCGCCCGCCGCACGAGCGGGAACATCTGTTTAAGGTCCTCGTTCTGATTGGCCAGGATTTGTACCTCAGTGTGCTTGGCCCGCTCGGCGATATTGACCACACAGTCGGCGATGCGTTCCAGATCGTTGGTGACCTTCAGAATCGTCGTCAACAGGCGCAGGTCACTCCCGACCGGTTGGTAGAGTGCCAACAGCCGGATGACTTCGGCTTCGACGGCCACCTCCTCGTTGTCAACCTCGCGGTCGCGCGTGATGACCCGCCGCGCCAGGGCCTCATTGGGCTGGAAGGCGACCTCGCTGGACTCGTGCAGCATGTCCTCGACCTGACTGGCCATGCGCAGCGAGCGCCGCAGCAGTGCGTCCAGGAGAGCCACGAAATGCGCGCTCATCGTTGGGTTACCTCACGAACCGCGGGTGGAGCAGCCATGCCGGGCGGCCGTCGCGGGGCGCTAGCCGAATCGTCCAGTGATGTACGCTTGGGTCTTTTCATGGTTGGGTTTGGTGAAAATCACGTTTGTTTGATCGACCTCGATCAGTTGTCCCATGTACATGAACGCCGTTCGGTCGGACACGCGCGCGGCCTGCTGCATGTTGTGCGTGACGATCATGATGGTGTACTCGCCGCGCAGCTCGTCGATGAGTCCCTCGATGCGGTCTGTGGCGATCGGGTCCAGGGCCGACGTTGGCTCGTCCATCAGCAGCAGTTCCGGCTCGACGGCCAGCGCCCGGGCGATGCACAGCCGCTGCTGTTGGCCGCCGGACAGACCCAGCGCGTTCTCGGAAAGCCGGTCCTTGACTTCGTCCCACAGCGCCGCCCGGTTGAGGCTGTGTTCCACGATCTCCATCAGGGCACCCTTGCGGCGGACGCCGTGAATGCGTGGGCCGTAGGCGACATTATCGAAGACGGACTTCGGGAAGGGATTAGGTTTCTGGAACACCATCCCAACCCGCTTCCGCAAGGCCGTGACGTCGATCTGGGGACCGTAGATCTCCTCGCCGTCCAGCAACAGCCGACCGGCGGCACGGCAGCCCGGGATTAGGTCGTTCATCCGGTTGACCGCGCGGAGAAAGGTGCTCTTACCGCAGCCGCTGGGGCCGATGATGGCGGTGACCAGACCGTACGGGATCTCCAGCGTGACATCCTCCACGGCCTGATTGGTGCGGTAGTAGACAGAGAAACGCTCCGCGCATACGTGTACCCGGGCGGTTGTGTGCGGCGTGGGGTCGGCCGACGCATGCGCGTCCGCGTTGGTCGCGGCGGTCGGCGGAGATAATGGTTCGGTCTGTTTCATCGTGGAGATCGACGCCAACATGGGGCTAACCGGTCAGCTTGCGCGAGATACGGGCGCGCATGATAATCGCAGCACCGTTCAACACCAGGACCAGTAACACCAGCGTCAGCACCATTCCGTATTGTACGTGGCGAATCTCGTCCATGGCTTCGTGCTCGGTGCACAGGTTGTATATGTTCCACGGCAGGGCCGGAGTCGGTTGCGATACCGTCTGCCAAACCTGCAACGGGCGTCCCACGCTGACGGCGGCGGTGAAGATAATGGGGGCCGTTTCGCCCGCAGCGCGGCCCATGCTGATGACCACACCCGTGAGAATACCCGGCAGAGCCGCCGGCAGGATCACACGTACGATCGTGCGCCACCTGCTGGAACCCAGGCTGAGGGCGGCCTCTTTGTAAGTCTGAGGCACCGCCCGCAAGGCCTCTTCCGAGGCGCGGATGACCACCGGCAGGATCAGCAGGGCGAGTGTCAGCGAGCCGGCCAGCACACTCTTCGACGCCGACACGTGCACAGTGTTGATGAAAAAGGCCAGGCCGAAGAGGCCGAATACGATGCTGGGCACACCGGCCAGCGTGCTGATGCAGGTCCGCAGTAGGCCGACGAGCCAGCCCGCGCGGGCGTATTCGACCAGATAGATCGCTGAGACGATGCCCATGGGCACGGCGCAGAGGATTGCTCCCACAGTCAGGTAGAGTGTGCCCAGCACCTCGGGCAGGATGCCGCCAAAGATGTGGGCGTCGGCCGATTCGTCGCAGAGAAAGCGCCAGTAGACGGTCCAGCGCGGCCGGAGCATTTGGGTGAGGTTGGCCTCCAGGTATGGGAAAAGCGCCTCCAGGGCCGTGTTCTTGAAATCGTCGGCGCGGGGGATGTAGGCCTGCTGCCCCATCTGCGTGTGGTCGGAGTAGTCGTACTGTTCGATGTAGAGCACGTCGTGGAGCTTGACTTGGGCGCGATCCCAGCGTGGCTGGCCGTACTGCTCGCGCAGCAGCACCGGCTGGCGCGTGCCAGGGAAGGGGCCCAATAGCGTGTGGAGACGGTCTCGCAATTCGCGCAGCGGGCCGGTGTATTTGCGGCGCTGCGCGAAGCTGAGCGTCTTGAGCTCCTGCTCAAACTGCGCCAGCAGGTCGTAGACATGTTGGCGGGCGGCGGTGGCCAGGGCCACGTCAGCCGCGACGGCCGCCTGGTCCCCGTGCCCGAACTGCTCCAGCATGAGGCGCCGGTGTTCCACCGTGGCCCGGAAGACAAACGCTCCCAGACCGCCGGTCACGATCGGTGCCAGCAGAACCGCAAGAGACAGCGTGATCAGCACGATCGAGAGCACGCTCAGCCCGGTGAAGGAGCGATCGAACAGTCTGCGTGAGCCGAGCCGCATGCAACTACCTATTCTTGAGCGCCGACCGAGCGATCACGCGCTCACTGACCAGGTTGCAGACGAATGCGATTACCAGTAGGGCCAGCGCCATGGCGAACAGCACGTGATAGCGGGCCGAGCCCGTCACGTGATCGGCCTCGCCCATATCGCCCGCAATCGTGGCCGTCAGCGTCCGCACGGGTTCGAGCAGGTTGAACCACGGTTTCGGAACCTGGGCAGCGTTGCCCGATGCCATCCAGACCACCATGGTCTCTCCGATGGCCCGCATGATGCCCAGAATGACCGCGGCACACAGACCGCTGGTGGCCGCCGGTATCACGACCCGCAGGAGCGTTTCCGCCCGCGTGGCACCGAGCGCGTAGGCGCCTTCGCGCAGCTCGCGCCCCACGGCCTGGAGCGCGTCTTCGGACACGCTGATCACGGTGGGCAGCGCCATGACGCCGAGGATGATCGAGACGTTCAGTGCGTTCGTACCGCTCAGGATCTCGACGCTGGCGCAGCGCAGGCCGATCAGCGTGAGCAGCGTCAGCGCCGCTGCTGCGAGAACCAGCACGCTGATCCATCTCCCCGCCGCCTGGGCCGTGGCGGTGGGGAAACGGCTGGCGATAAGCGCGCTCGTGACGAACACCGCAACCGCCAGCGGCGGTGTTGCGACGCACCACCAGATCACTGCCAGAAAGCGGCCCCCGTGGTCCTGCATCAACGGCGCGAAGATCACCAGGGCAAAGAAACCATAGGCGACCGAGGGAATCGCGGCCAACACCTCCACGACCGGTTTGACCACTTGCCGGACGCCGAACGGCAGGATGTCACTCAGGCAGACGGCGGCCGTGATCCCCAGCGGAACGGCCACCAGGATCGCGCCGAGCGTGACCAGGCCGCTGCCGAGGAAGATCGGGAAAGCGCCAAACGAGGGCGGATCGTCCGCGGGATACCATTCCAGACCGGTAACAAACTCCCGCCAGCCGCGCAATTGGAAGAAGGGTAGCGCGTCGCGGGCGATGAAATAGAAGATAAAGAGCACCGCCAGCGCGGAACTGGCGGTGATACTCAGCAAGACCACGTGCCCAGCGAGTCCGGCGAGCCGCCGTGAACGGCTCGCGCGCTTGCTGAGCAGCAGACTTCGTCTGGGCCGGGCGGCGTGTTGGCCTGCCGAGGTATCCGTGCCACTACTCCTGGTTGGGTTTCTCGACGCCGCTCACGGTCTGGGGCGAGGTCGGGTAGTTCGTCACGGGTACGAACCCGATCGACTCGATGATCTCCTGTCCCGGGGCAGTCAGGTACAGTGTCACGAAAGCGTGGGTAGCGGATCCCAGCTTGGGATACCCGTTCGTGAACATGTACAACGGGCGGGCGATCGGATAGACGCCCGTGGCGACGGTGGCTCGATTGGGCTCGATCCCGTCGATGCGCAGCGCCTTGACCGTGCGGTCGACAAAACCGAGGCCGGCATACGCGATCGCCGCGGGGGTGGCCTGCACACGCTGCCGCGCCGCCCCGTTGCTGCCGACGTACTCGGTGTCAGCGGCGATCCTGGTCTCCTTCATGACGAGCTGTACGAACGTCTCATAGGTGCCGCTGTTGGTTTCGCGGCTGATCTTGACGATCTCCTTGTTCGGACCGCCCACCTGCTGCCAATTGGTGATCTGGCCGGCGTAGATACCGCGGACCTGCTCCACCGTCAGCTCCTTGATGGGATTGCTGGGGTGGACGATGACCGGCAGTCCGTCCATCGCGACGATGTGCGCCACGGGCATGACTCCCTTCGCAACCGCGGCCTTGAACTCATTCTCCTTCATGAAGCGCGACATGTCGGCGATGTCACACGCGCCATTGATCAGGCTCTTGGCGCCATTACCGCTGCCCGATTCGCTAACCGTGATGTTGACGTTCGAGTGCTCGGACATGAAATACTCGGCGAAAGCCTTGGCGATCGGGCCGACGGTCGTGGAGCCATCGACGACGATCGTGGTTTCCGCTTTGCCGCTCTGCTGCGCGTGGGCGTCTGGTAGGCAGAGGACCCCGGCGGCGAGGACTGCCAAACCACTGGCCAGGACAATTCGGCTCATCTTTTGATTTCCTTCGTTGGTGTTTGAGGCTCTCACTGATACAGGCCCCCGCCAGGAGGCTTTCCTGGGACTGGCCGTACAACGTTGCCAACCTGCCCGGAGCGTACTCCGGGTACGTTAAGAAGCCGTTAAGGCTGAGTTAGGTTTACTGCGAGGGGGCTCTCAGGACTCCGTCGGGCCGGGACCGCTCGCAGCCGTCAGTAGGCTGTGGGATCCGCACGGTGACGCACGTTCCCTGGCCGGGAACGCTCTTGAGCGAGACGATGCCGCGCATCGCGGCCACAGCATGCCGGACAATCGATAGGCCAAGCCCTGTCCCGCGCTCGTGTCCCGAACGTGCGCGTTCGACCTGGTAGAAGCGCTCGAATACACGCTCCTGCTCGCATTCCGGGATACCGCAGCCGTCGTCGCTGACTTCCCACTTGACCGAGCTGGGGCCGCAGGTGCACACGACCCGGACATGGCCGCCGGCTTCGGTGAACTTGAGGGCGTTGTCGACGAGGTTGTCCAACACGAGGCGCAGGAGGTACGGGTGCACGACGATCGGCCCGCCGCCGGCCTCGCAACGCGCTTCCCAGCGGAGCTGCGCGGTTTGCAGGCGCTCCACGAAACGCTCGTGCAGCTCGTCCAACAACTGCTGTGCGTCCAGTGCTTCGGGTTCGAAACGGGTCGTCGCCGACTCCAGTCGGGCGAGGTTCAGCAAATCCGAGACCAACGCTTCCAGCCGACCGCTCTGCCGCTTGATGGCCTGCAGGAACCGTTCGGCGGTGGTGGCGTCTTCCGTCAGATTCATCTGTAGCAGCGTTTCCACAGCGGCGCGGATCGTGGAAAGGGGCGTGCGCAGCTCGTGTGAGGCATTGGTGACGAAGTCGGTCTTGATCCGCATCGCGTTCGTCAGTTGCGTGATGTCGGTCAGCACCACCATCCGGCCTGTGGCGGGCTGCTTCGCGGTGGGGGTGTCGCCTGGCAGGCCCACGTTCGAAGCCCTGGCCAACAGGTGTACCATGCCGGCCGACGTCTCGATTTGGACGCACGCCTCCTGATCCGACGGGTGCCCGGGAGTGTCGCCGGACGGCGGCGCAGTTGTGCGGTTGTCCAGCTTAGTAGTCGCGCTGGTGGATTTTTCGCCGCGCAGCATTCGTTGCAGGTCGTGCTGCGGGATACAGTGTTCCACGGGCGACCCGATCATGCTCCTGTGGTCGCCTTTGGCGGTGGTGGCGAGGTTGAGAAGTTGGTGTGCGGCCGGGTTGATTAGCGCGATGGTTCCGTCCGGACGTGCTACAACGACGCCTTCGCCCAGTTGGTGGACGAGTGCTTCGAGCGTGGCGCGTTCTCGGTCGATGGTGACGACCTGTGCGGCCAGACGGCGGCGCATCCGATTCAGGGCGGACGCGAGCAACGCCCACTCGTCGTCGCCGCCGATGTCCGCCTGCGCCGAGAGGTCTCCGGTGGAGAGGCTCCAAGCGGTTCGCGTCAGCCGACGGAGAAGACGTTGGCGCACATACATCAGCACAAGAGCGAGCGTCAGCGTGCTGACCGCGGCGATGGCGCTAATGGCGACGATTAGCTTACCGAGCGACGCCCAGGCCGTGCGTGCGGTCCACGCGGGCCTGGCCAGCCAGACCAGCCCGCGTGTGGCCTCGGCCCGGTCGATGCGGATGGCGACGATCCTGCGCGCGTGTTGTTCGTTGCGCAACCGCCGGGTCTGGGCACCGTGGCCGACGCGCAGCGCTTGGCGTGCCTCGGGCTGGGCCAACAGGTCGCCGGGCAACTCGGCCCCGTCGGTGGTGTCGACGAGGATCCGCCCATCTGTGGTCATGATGATCAGTTTGGTGCCTTCGGCGTGCAGCGTCAGAGCCATCTCCGTGATACGAGCGCCCGCGGACGATGTCCAATCGTCGCCGCACGTGTCCCCCAGGATCCGGGCGGTAGCGAGCAACTGGCGCGTGAGATCCTCGTTGTACAGTCGCTGCAGTTCGGCCGTGACGAGCCAGAAGGAAGCGCCCAGGGCCAGCGCGATCAGGAGCGCACTGACCAGCAGCGCCTTGCCGGCAACTCCGCGTGTGTTCATCTGGGGTCTAACCCTTTGACCCATCGGCGGACGGCAGACGGAAGGCGTATCCCACGCCCCGGATTGTCTGCACGCAAGCCGCGGCCGTACCGAGTTTCTTGCGCAGGCCTGCGATATGCACGTCCATCGTCCGGATGGTGACGGCCACACCGTGCCCCAGGGCCGCGTCGATCAACTGCGCGCGACTGAGCACACGGCCGGCGGCCGCCATGAGCGCCGCCAGAATGCGAAACTCAGTAGTGGTCAGGGCCACGGGGGAGCCGCCTACGGTGACCTCGTGCCGCGTGCGATCGAGCACGACCTCACCGTCCGAAAGAACCTGGTGCTCCGCTTGGGCCACCTGTTCCCGCCGCAATACTGCGGCGATTCGTGCCAACAGGAGTTTCGTGGAGAAGGGTTTGCGCACGTAATCGTCGGCGCCCAGCGCAAAGCCGACTAGTTCATCGGTCTCCTCGGCTTTGGCGGTCAGCATGATGACCGGAATGGCGGCGGTGCGCGGGTCGCGTTTTAGACGCGTGGCCACCTCGTCGCCCGAGAGTGCGGGCAGCATGCGATCCAGCAGAATCAGGTCGGGGAGGTGCCTTTGAACTTCTGCCAGAGCAGCGTTGCCGTCGCGGGCACGGCGGCAAGTGTAGCCTTCCCGCTCGAGATGATAGCAAAGTACCTCGGCGAGGTCGTTCTCGTCCTCGACGATGAGGATCGATCTGTTGGTGGCCATGGCTTCCTACCGACACGTTCAGCAGTCCGCTGCAAAAGGCGGCTGGCTCTGCGCCAAACGCCGCTTTACGCGGTGTTTGTACCTTCCTGCAACGGACTGTCAGAGCAAGAACCCGTCGCAGGTTCACTTGCCAGATCGGAAACACCCAAACGGGTGGCCGTCCGCGGGCCACTCGGGGCCCATCCGCCGGCGCGCTTACCATCTCATACAGGCTCCATGTTAAGCTCACGTGCGAGAGACGTTAAGAATAAATCAGCAGTCCGTTGCGAAAGGAGACTGGCTCCACGCCTGGCGGCGCTGCCGGGGTTGAAATGCCGCTTCACGCGGTGCCTGTACTAATCTGCGACGGGCTGTGTTTGCGGCGCGGGCCACAGCTACTCGCCCCAGACAGCCATTCACAACTGGCCGTTGCAATTGTAATACAGCGCCTGGTCGCGGCGAACAAACCGGTCGCTCAAATCGCGCACCGTGATGTTCGAAACCGGCCCGTTGGCGTAGTACGTGTACCAGACCGTACGCACACAATCCGGCGGCCCCGGCACCGGCTCCGGCTCCGTCACCGGCGAGACCGGCCCGTCCAGCGCCTCCATACGCGGCAACGGCGGCCCGGCTCCGACGGCCGGGACAGCGACGGCAGAACGTGCCCGCGGAGATCGTGGACGCCGTGCGCACCTTATCGCGCGTCTGTTCCGACGAGCGGATCGCAGCCTGGCTCACACGCAATGGTCTGCGCACGGGACGGGGCAATTGCTGGACCCGTCAACACGTGACCGGGCTGCGCAGTCGCCATGGAATCCCGGTGCACGATGCGCAGGTTCAGTCAGCCGAGGGATGGATCAGCCTCACGCAGGCAGCGACCTACCTGGGCGTGGACCGCGTGACGTTGCGTATCGCGCTGGAACGCGGCGAAATTCAGGGAGTTCATCCATTGCCCGTGGGACCCTGGGTACTGCGTGAGTCAGATCTGAGTCAGGAGGGTAGCCCGCGCGCTCGTTGCGCGCGTCAAGCAACGCCGGAGACTGCTCGGGACGTAACAGTTCAGCCGTTTGCAGTGCCTGGGGCGGGTAGCGGCGGGAGGTGGCCGGTTTGGAGGTAGGTTCGCAGGGCGGCGGTGATCGATCTGCCGCAGGGCCAACACGCCGGCGTCACCGGTCAGCCGTTCGGGCCGGTCTTCGAGCACGATCGATCGGTTGAAATCGAGCGGGAAAAGCGTATGCTGCGTTTCACCCATGGGGTGCACCTCCGTGTGCGATTCGTCAGTTTCAAAACACCGCCGAAATTACACGCGGAGGCTGCTTTTTCAAGCGCTACGCCGCGGGCGCGATGAATAAGACGGGCTCAATCCGGAGATAGCGTTGATAACGGTGGTGACATGGGTTCGACGTCAACGGCTTCACGCTCGCGTTACAGGATTGCGACGACTATTGCGCCCAGTATCCCAACTGCAACTGCCTGCACGCCGACGTCAACGGCGACGGCGTCGTGAACGGCTTCGACCTCGACACGTTCATCGAACTCTTCGGCGGCGGCGGCGGCGGCAGCAGCA
>JAHJAR010000095.1 GCA_018814045.1 Planctomycetota bacterium
AGCCCCGAGCGCCAGCGAGCGGGTCCTCAAGGCGAAAACGCTCTGGCGTAGGACCCGCTCGCTTGCGCTCGGGGCTCGGATCCGGCCCAGACGGAGTGGGATTCCGTTACCGCGGGCCGGCTGGCCGGCTGCCGGCAGCGACGGCCACCTCGGCCGTCACGGCCGCTTGGCTTGCACAAACTTGCCGATGCGCTGCGCTGTCCAGGTGTTCAGCACGTCGGCTTTGCGCAGGCCGGCGCGGCGGGCGGTTAGGACGCCGAAGATCATCTCGTCGAGTTGGTCGATGTCGTGCGCGTCGGTGTTGACGGTGAGCGGCGCGCCCAGCTCGCGCGCCAGCCGCGCGTGTTGGTCCTTCAGGTCCAGCCGCCAGTCGCTGGCGTTGATTTCGAGGGCCGTGCCGGTGCGGGCCGCCTCTTTGCAGATGGCTTCGATATCGAGGTCCATCGCCTTACGTCGGCCGATCAGCCGGCCGGTCGGGTGGCCGATCGCGTTCACGTAGGGGTTGCGGATCGCCGCCAGCGTCCGCCGCGTGTTTTCCTCGCTGCCTTTGCCCATTCCGGAGTGGATCGAGGCGATCACGAAGTCGAGCTCGGCCAGCAGCTTGTCGGAGTAGTCCAGCTTTCCGTCCGCCAGGATGTCCACTTCGGTCCCGGCCAGGACGGCGATCCCCGTCGTTTTCGCCGCGACCGCGCGCACGTCCGCGATCAGCTTTTTCAGCCGCACCGGCGTCAGGCCGTTCGCGATCGTACTGCTCTGCGAATGGTCGGTGATGCAGATGTACTGGTAGCCGAGTTTCTTGGCGGCGGTGACGAGATCCGCGATCGTGCAGCGCCCGTCGCTGGACTCGGTGTGCATGTGCAGGTCGCCGCGGATGTGCTCCAGCGCGAGCAGGTTCGGCGGAATCTCCGCCAGGTCGAACTCGCCGCGATCCTCGCGCAATTCCGGCGGGAAGCAGGGCAGATCGAGGGCGGCGTAGATTTCCTCCTCCGTCTGCGAGGCGATCACGCGCTCGCCCGCGGTCAGGCCGTACTCGTTCAGGCTCCAGCCGCGTTTGATCGCGCGCTCGCGCAACCGGACGTTGTGTTCTTTGCTGCCGGTGAAATACTGCCACGCCGCCCCGAACGACTCCCGCGGCGCTACACGCAAGTCGATTTGGATCGTCCGCCCGGTTTGGTACTCGATCAGCACCGAACCCTTGGTATGGCCGGCGGCGAGGACCTGCGTGACGCCGGGCAGACGGGTGAATTCCCGGACGACGCGCTGGCCGTCCGCGGCGATGCAGAGCAGGTCGAGATCGCCGATCGTCTCGCACCCGCGCCGCAGCGACCCGGCGTGCTCGACGCGGGTTACGCCCTCCATTCCCAGTAGCGTGTTGCGCAGGTTCTGCATGATCGCCCAACCTACGCCGAGTCGTGTACGCCCGGCGCTGCGTTCCAGGAATGCGATACCTTGGCGGATCTGGGCGACGCTCTTGGTGCCGAAGCCTCTGAGCCCTTCAAGCCCGCCGGTGTCGAGCGCCTTCTTGAGGTCGGCCAGCGAGGCGATGTGGCGGTCGTGGAACAGCAGGGCGACCTTCTTCGGTCCCAGGCCGGGGATCTCGAGCAGTTGCAGCACGGCCTGCGGGACTTCTTCCGCCAACTCCTGCCGCATGCGCAGTTGCCCCGTCGTGAGCAGCTCCGCGATCTTGGCGGCGGTGGCCTTGCCGACGCCCGGCAACGTGCCCAGCTCGCCGCGGGCGGCGATCTCATTAATGTCGGTTGCCAGGTCGCCGACCGTCCGGGCCACGCGCCGGTACGAATTCACGCGAAACGCGTCCGCGCCCTTGATCTCGAGCAGGTCGGCGATCTCTTCAAAAACACGGGCGATGTCGGCGTTTGTCACGAGCGCACCTCGGCGACAGAGCAGCTCTATCGCAGCGGTTATAAGCCCGGCGACGACGCCGGACAAGCTGCAACCCGTGTGTGGATCCCGTCCGCGCTCCCGAGGTCCAGGCCGCCACTGCGATGCGAATTTGGCGTTGCGGATTCGCGATCGATACCCTACATAGCGGAGTTGGCGCGGCGAATCGGGCGCGCGCAAGAAACCCAGAGGACCGTTGGCCCGCAGACAGGAGAACCAGATACATGAGCTTGCCGCGTGTCGAGCTTCAGATCGCGCAGGGCGATGACGATTGGGGCAAGATCGTCGTCGAGCTGGATGCCGAGAAGGCCCCGGAGACGGTGGCGAACTTCGTGCAATACGCCGCCGACGGCTACTACGATGGGACGATATTCCACCGCGTGATCGCCGGTTTCATGATTCAGGCTGGGGGCATGACCAGCGAAAACCAGCCCAAGCGGACCGGTCTGCGGACGCCCGTGCAGAACGAGGCGCAGCAGGGGCTCGAAAACAAACGCGGCGCGATCGCGATGGCCCGCACGGATGACGCGCATTCCGCTACGTCACAGTTCTTCATCAACGTGGTGGACAACGACTTCCTGAATCACCCGGGGCACGATGGTTGGGGCTACTGCGCCTTCGGACGCGTGATTGAGGGTATGGACGTCGTCGATCGCATCCGTAACGTCGAAGTGGCCGCGGACCCTGGGACCGGCGAGTCGTCGCAGCCGATCAATCCCCCGCTGATCAAGAGTGCCGTACCCTTCCAGACCTAGCGCGGCGTGCCCGGTCCGCGCAGCGCCGTGTCGGGCGTGTGCCCGCCACACAAGTGTTGAGCATGAGCGATTCGGCCCCCGAAGCGAGTACACGCGCATTTTGGATTTCCCGTCTCGGCTGGAGACACCATGGTTTCCGCGCTGCCAGTCGGCCTCATGCGCTGCTCGGTCTCGGTCTGATTCTGGCGCTGCCGTGCATCCTCGATCTCACCGCGGCGCTGGTTGTCGGACTGGAGGACCGCTACCTCGACTTTCGGATCTGGTACGAGGCGGCGGGCGACTGGATGACCGACCCGTCGCAGCCGCTGTACAAACAGCACGGGGGCTACCTCTACCCGCCCTTCTTCATCACGGTGTTTGCGCCGCTGAGCGCACTGCCGCCCGCCCCGGCGGTGGCGATCTTCCAGGCCCTGAAATGGGTGGCGGTCTACATCAGCATGCTGACGGCTTGGCGGCTGTGCAGCCCGCGCGGCGAAGACCTGCCGCCGCTGGTCGCCCTCGCCAGCATCGTCTTCACCTGGCGCTTCATCGACAACGAGATCCCCAACGGAAACATAAACCAGTTCATCGTGTGCGGCGTGCTCGGGGCTTGCTGGCTCGCGGCGCGCGGAAGGCAGATGTCCGCCGGCTTCCTCGTCACCCTGCTGGCGTGCGTCAAGATCACACCGGCATTGGTGCTGGTGTATTTCGTCTACAAACGCTGGTGGCGGACGTTGCCAGGAGCTGCAGTCGCGCTGGTCTTCGGTCTGCTGCTCTGGCCGGCGCTGCGCGTGGGCTGGGACAACAACTGGCAGGCTTTGCTGGATTGGCACGAGCACCTGATGGCGGGTTTCTTACAGGAAGGCAACGTTCTGTCGGCGCACACCAATCAGACGCTGACGGCCTTGCTCAACCGCCTACTGGGCCCCGAGAAGGCGCTGGAGCCGGACATTCATGTGGCCCTCGTCATCCTGCCGAAATGGGCCCTGACGCTCTTGCGCGGCGGCTTGAGCGCCGGCATCCTGCTGGCGCTGGCCTGGGTCTGCCGGGGGCGCGTGTGGCCCCAGCAACAGCCCCTGGCGTTCGCTGCTGAGGTGGCGTTGATCCAGGTGGCCATGTTGGCCCTATCGGGCTACTCGTGGAAAGCGCACTTCGTCGCCATGTTACTGCCGTACGCCGTACTGATGGCCTTCCTGGCGGACGCGCGCTATCCCGCCCCGCGCCGGCGAACGTTGGGCGGGCTGGTCGCGATCTCGTTCGTGCTGTGCTCGCTCACCGGTGACATTCTCACGCCAACCGGGGCCGACTATGCCGAGGCCTTCGGACTGATTCTGGCTGGCGCGCTCGTGGCTGCCGGGGGCCTGTGGATCGTCCGGGGCCAGTTGCGCCGCCAAGTACCCGTTGATGTCCCTCAAGCTGGTGTCGCGTGATGTCTGGGCAGACCCGCGAGACGCTGGCGCCCCCAGCCCACGACGCGTCTGCCACGCGCACCTTTCGCCGCTGGGCGCTGGTCTTGTTGGGGCTTGGCGTGGCTTGGCGTTTGCTGCGCTACCTGCTTTGTTTCCCGTTCTGGGGTGATGAGAGCTACCTGTGCGTCAACATCATCCGCTGTGACTTCGCCGCCCTGACGCAGCCCCTGGAGTATTCCCAGGTGGCCCCGTTGCTGTTCCTGTGGTTGCAGCGCGCCGCGTACCTGCTGGCTGGTGGAGGCGAGTACGCCCTGCGCGCAGTGCCGCTGCTGGCCGGCCTCGCCGCCCTCGTCCTGTTTTGGCGGTTGGTGCGCACGCATCTGACGCCGCGCGCCGCCGCGCTCGCGGTTGGCATCTTCGCGGCCAGCTACTACCTGGTGCGGCATAGCTGCGAGGCGAAGCCCTATGCGGTCGACCTGTTCTGCGCCACGCTGCTCGTGTGGAGCGCGGCGCACTGGCTGCGCCAGCCAGCGGCGATCAGGTGGCCGCTGCTCACGTGTATGTTGGTCGTACCGCTCGTTTGGCTGAGCTACCCCCTGGTGTTCATCGCGGGCGGGATCAGCCTGGGTTTGCTGCTGCCAACCGTACGCGGCGGCCGCTGGCAGGGCTGGCTGTGGTGGCTGGCGTATAACGCGGCAGTGTGTGGATCTTTCCTCGCGTTCATGTGGCTGTTCGCCGAGGCTCAGACAGAGCGGGCTGCCGGCTCGTGGTTGGAGGACTATTGGCGTGACTCGTTCCCGCCCGCGGCCGGCGTGGGACCAGTGTTATGGTGGCTGCTCCAGACCCACACCGGGCGCATGCTGGCCTACCCGGTGGGAGGCGCCAGCTTCGGCAGCGTTGCCACGGCGCTGCTCTGCGTATTGGGGATGATTGCGCTGGTCCGCGGCGGTCGGTTGCCGTTGCTGCTGGTGCTCGTGGCGCCAGTCGTGCCAGCGCTGCTGGCCGCGGTCCTGCACCGCTACCCGTATGGTGGCAGCGTGCGCGTGTCGATTCACTTCGCCCCTGCGATCTGTACCCTGTCGGGCGCCGGTCTCGACCTCCTGATCGATCAAGTCCTGCCGCGCCGCGTGCGAGAGCCGGTGGCGGGGGGCGTCGGCCTGTTCCTGATCGCCTTACCATTGCTGGGCGGCGTCCGCGATGTCCTGCATCCCTACAAGAGCCCCGAGGACGCGGTGGTGCGGCGCGTCATGGCGGACGTCTGTCGCCGCCGGATTGGCCCCGACGCGACGGTCGCCATCCACAACCCCCGCGCAGGCACGCACGGGCCGCCGGATGGTCCCAAGTTCGACCAGTCGCTGCGCTACTACCTCGAGTACTACACCGGCGTGGAACCGATCTGGCGACAGGAAGCACCGCTGCCCCGCACGGTTGATGTCATCCTGGTCTATCGCGGCGCCGAATTCGGGCCCGAGCCGGCGCGCGTGGCGGAAATAGCCCACGGCGCTGGCTTGCGTATCGTGACCAAGATGGACCACCCCCTCTCGACACGTTGGCCATCGGCCCTGACCGTCTATCGCTGCGCCGCGGTACAACCGATGGCGACGGGGGCCAGCGCGTCGCCATAGCCAGACTCCGTGGCCGCGAGTTGCCGCTGCTATCTGGCGGCGGAGTCGGTCGCCGCTATACTGCCGCGCTTTGCGGTCAAAGCGAATTGCAGCAGGAGCAGCAGAGGTGGCGAAAGCGGTTTCCACTTGTGACATAGAGATTCGGGTTCGCTACGCCGAAGTTGACGCGATGGGCTATCTGCACCACGCGCGCTACTTCGTCCTGTTCGAGATGGGGCGGACCGAGCTGCTGCGACAGGCCGGGATTCGTTATCGCGACATGGAAACGCGGGATTTGTTCTATGTTGTGGCCCGGCTCGACTGCCGCTTTCGCGCCCCGGCCCACTACGACGATCTGCTGACGCTCACCACTACGACGGAGCGTCTGACGCGCGTGCGCGTCGATCACCGCTACGATCTCAAACGCGACGGCCAACTCCTGGCCGAGGCGCATTCCACGCTCGTGCTGGTCGGACGCGATGGCCGTCCGACAGTGCTGCCGGACGACCTCCACGACACCCTGGTGGGCTGACGCGACTCCGCTCGAGCCATGACCTGCCCACCCCGATCTGCCCCCGCGCCTTCAATCTCCCTCGTCTGACGTCGTCGTGGTCGACGTCTGCGACAACGGCGTAGCCGGCACGTCCGGCTGCTCATGCTCGTCGGCCTTGAGCCGCGCATGAACGCCATATTCATGCACCAACTCCCCTCCATAGTGCCCGGCATACGTCAGGAGCAGGCAGGTGCCGGCATAGCCGCCCAGGAATACCAGGTATATCACCACGCCCAGCCAGCGTGGCACGTGCCGCCCGCGCACCTTCAGACAGCGCGGCACGACCAGCATGGCGGCAAAGCCCAACGTCAGGAGGCTGAACGGTGGCAACGTCAGGTTTGCCAGGTCTTCGTGCCTCTCGAGTAGCCGCAGCACCGCGGGCGGTGGCGTGAGGCGCTGGGCGGCGGCATCACCCGTGGCCGAAGTCAGGTACGCGGTCAGCGTGCCGATCACCATCAGGAGCAGTGCGGCCCAGAGCATCATCGGCCCGCGCCGGCCCAGCAACAGCCCCAATACGACCAGCAGCGGTGCGATCGACAGCAGTGCTATGGGGAAATGTGCCAGGTAGGGATGAGTGCCATCCCAGGGGGGTATCAGTTCTTGCATCGTGCCAGTCGCTCCGCCTGTCATCGGTCGGGGCAGGATATCCGGAAGCAGAGGCGGCGGGAATGCATCGGCGGCGGCTGGCGGTGCGGTTGCCGCAGCGCCGTGTGGTTCAGCCGTCGACCTGCACCGCCAGGACGGTCAGATCGTCCAGGGAGTGACCGATGCGCCGCAGCATGTCGAAACGCACCGTGAGTTGGTCCATGGCTACTGCGGCACCGTGCTGGCGCAGCACTTCGTACCAGGTCGACCGCGTAACCTCTTCGTCTGGTGCCATGGTCACGCGCCTGGGCGTACTGGTTCCAGGCTCGGCCTCGCACACTGCCATGGCAGGTGCCGCGTAGCTGACGGTCCGCCGTTGGCTGGCGGCCGAGTTCGCCCAGGCTTCGACGCCAAAGCCGCCGCTCCCCGGGCCGTTGCCGATGTTGCCCGTTGCGCGGTCGCTAGCGCTCTGTTCCCTGATCAGGTTGGCGGCGTGAGCGAATACTTCCGTCAGCGCGTGCAGGGGCGGCTGCGGGACGACCAGCTTGTCGAGGCCATCCGAGTATATCACGAGCGCATCGCCGCGCTCGAGCTGAATCTCTTCCACCGTATAAGTTGCCTCGGGCATGACGCCAACGACGCCCCCGCGCGGGCGTACCAGGCGTGCCGTTCCGTCGGCCCGCCGCAAGATCGGGTAGGGTGTTCCGCCGCGGGCGATCGCGAGCTGCAATGTCTGGATATTCAGGACGGCATAGGTGGCGGCGACAAAGCGGCATTCGGTCAGGTTGGCCTCGAGGATCTCCTCGTTCAGACGCGTGAGAACCTCATCTGGCGCGAGCAGGCGGTAGCTGCCGTTCTCGATTTCCTTGCCCCGCAGAGCGCGCTTGATGAATACGGTCAACAGGGCGGCCGGAATGCCGTGCCCGGTGGCGTCGGCCACCGCGATCCCTACGTGGCACTCGTCGAGCCGCTGCACGTCGTAGATGTCACCGGAGACGTAGTCGACCGGACGAAACAGGGCCGAAAACGCGACCGGTCCGTAGCGTGGCAGACTCTCCGGCAGGAACTCGCGCTGCACCTGGCTGGCCAGTTGCAGTTGGTTCTTGTAGCGTTTGGCCGCCGCCTGCTCGTTCTTGGCTGTGGCCATCATCCCGCGATGCAGGTACTCCAGAGATGGGCGCATCTCGACCATGGTCGTCAGACGCGTCGCCAACTCTTCCGCGCTCAGGCCGGAGCTGAATGAAACGGGTACTGTGGGCGGGTGGTTGAGGCGCGGCATGTAGCGCCCGTTGGGTTTGACAACCAGCGTGGCCCGAGGGCTATCGGCCAGGCGATCGAAAAGCACCTTCAGTTGGTCGCTGATCTCGCGGGTGTTGTCTGGCGCGACTACGACGACCGCGTCGGCACTGGGTGAAAGACCGCCGCGCAGCGCTTCGAGCAACGGGCAAAAGCTCGCCGTCGCCCCCATCCGCTGCAACGCCACCTCCAGAGGTTGGGGAACTTCATCCACTCCGAGAACAACCTGGACGTGCGGTCGGGGCATGGCAAAACCTGCGTTCGATCCGGGCAACAACTGCCGCCAAGCGTCCACTATTGAGTAGAATCGGCTCGCGTCGCGCAGGACTTGTCCCGGCGCGTCAGGTTTTTGAATGGGCGCGCGCAGCACGTTGGCGCGGCGCGCCGTTGTGGACGAAACCTCGTCACGGTCTCGCCGTTGGCCGCCCAACATGTGTGGCGCGCCGGGCCCGCCGGCCGCGCGGCCTCCACGGCCGGGTGGGGGACGATAAGTGTGTTGAATAGCGGCGCTTTCGGAGCGGCCGCCCCGCGGAGTGGCGCGCCCCCCGCCTGTTGGTGAACGGGTGCGGCGCTGATTCAGCGTTGGAGCCCGCGCGCCGCAGACGGCTAGTCGTCTATCGCGTGAATCGCGCGGCCAACCTCTCCCGGGGGGTCAGCACGCGCAGTTTTGGGAACTAAGCTGTCATCAGACTGCGGACGCGGCACGACGTGTAGCTTGCTGTGGTCCCAGTATCTTCCCGCCCAGACCTCAAGCGGGCGGCTGAGCGAGCGACCCGAGCGCTGAGGATACTGGGACTCTCCGGCTGGTTTGGTGTGGCCCTAACGCCCGAACGCCGTCCCAGACGCTGCCGGGCCAAGCGGCCCTCCCGCCGCCTACGGACGAGACAGAGTCCAGGGGCTGTATTCGCGGCGGGCGTGTTCTAACCGGCGTTGCCGGTCTCGTGGGTCGCGATGATGGCGTGCAACTCGGCGGCTGTGGTGACCCGGTCGACCGCGTCACGGAACTCCTCGATGTTCATCAGGCGACTGATCTTCGCCAAGGCCTGGATGTGCGGCCCGGTCTGGTCCGGCGGGCTGACCAGCAGCACTATGAACGCTACCGGGCGGCCGTCGAGACTCTGGAAGTCGATCGGCCGAGCGGGCTTGCCGGCGACCATGACCAGCCGCGTGCACCCATCACTCTTGCCGTGCGGAATGGCGAGCCCATACCCGATGCCGGTGGTCCGCTCGCCCTCGCGTTTCAACACCGCTTCCAGGGCCGCGTCACGATCCACCAGGCCACCGGTGCTCGCCAGAAGGTCGATCAACTCGGTGATCGCGTCAGTCTTGTTGATAGCCTTGAGCGGTACCCGGATGCGATCCGGGGTGATGATCTTCGAGAGTTCCATACCTGTGCCCCGACCGATCGGCCACGGAAAACCTGGAGTGTACCACCGCCCCCGCGAGAATGCTACACGCGCAGCAACACCTTTCCACCGGGCCACCGGCGAGGTGCCTGACGGTTTGGCCGCCGCGCCAAGAGCCCCGAGCGCCAGCGAGCGGGCCTCGGGGCGAAGGCGCTCTGACGTTGGACCTACTCGCTTGCGCGCGGGACTCTGATTCCACGCCGCACCCGCACTACTGCCCCGCTTGGGAACGGGGCGCCCAAAGTGGACCGACCCCTTGGTAACATCCGCTTCCTAGATGTCATGTAGCCGCCGCGACACGACCAAGTCGGATGACTTGACCGCTCCCCCGCTTGGTCGTGAAGTATCCGCATGAGCAAGGCCAGGCGCACGGCGGAGCAGGCTGCGCAACCCGACGCGGGCAGCGAACGCGACATGGTCGAACGGTCGCCGCGTTGGGCGAGTGCATTGCTCGGTGGTTTCGTCCTGATCGTGGCGGGTATCGGCGTCTACGCTAACAGCCTGTCGGGAGCGTTCATCCTGGACGACATTCACGCCATCTTGCTGAACCCCAACATACGCCAGCTTTCGCCCTTGTCGACGGCCATGTCCGCCCCCGCGCAATTGCCGGTGGCCGGGCGACCGGTGGCGTGCCTCTCGCTGGCGCTTAACTATGCCCTGGGCGAGTTCGCGGTGCGGGGGTACCACGTCTTCAACCTGGCCGTGCACGTGTTGTGTGCCCTGCTGCTGTTCGGCATAGTCCGGCGGACGCTGCGCAGCCCGCTGGTGGGGGAGCGCTTCGCCCGTTCTGGTGATTGGCTGGCGCTGATTATCGCCCTGCTGTGGACCGTGCACCCGCTCCAGACCGAGAGTGTGACCTACGTGGTGCAGCGCACCGAGCTGCTGATGGGCATGTTCTACCTGTTGATGCTGTACTGCTGCATCCGCGGCTGGGCGGCCCGGCGCGGCTGGCCGTGGTTCGTGTTCGCGATCGCCGCCTGTGCCCTCGGCATGGGCAGCAAGGAAGTGATGGTCTCCGCCCCGCTGATGGTGCTGCTTTACGAACGGGCTTTCGTCACCGGCTCTTTCGGGGTGGCCCTGCGCCGCCGCTGGCCGGTGTATCTGGGGCTGGCGGCGACGTGGATCATTCTGGCAGCCCTGATCATCGGTGGCCCGCGTGACGAGTCGGTCGGCTTTGGCCTGAAGGAATTCACAGCGCTGGAGTATTTGAAGACGCAGGCCGGCGTGTTGCTCTGGTACCTGCGTCTGGTGATCTGGCCAGAACCGCTGATAATCCATTACGCCTGGCCCAAAGCCCAGACTCTCACAGAGTATGGCCCGCACGGCATCGTCGTCCTGGCGCTGCTGGCCGTGACAGTGTGGGGGGTGTGGCGGCGGCCGTGGCTGGGCTTTCTCGGGGCGTGGTTCTTCACGATCCTTGCACCCACGTCCAGCTTCGTGCCCATCGTGACCGAAGTCGCGGCGGAGCGGCGGATGTATCTCCCCCTCGCCGCCGTGATCACGGTTCTCGTGATCGCGGCCGGCGCTGTCCTCGACCTCGTCTTCCGCGGCACTGCGACAGCCCGGGCGCGGGGCCGCTTCGTGGCAGGCGCGGCGTTGACAATCGTGGTCGCGGCGCTGCTGGGATTCGGGACCGTCGAACGGAACAAGGATTATCGGTCTCAAGTCGCGCTGTGGGCCGATGTGATCGCCAACCGGCCAGACAACGCCATCGCGCACACGGGGCTGGGCACAGCTTTGCTCGCTGAGGGGCAGATCCCGCCGGCAATCGAGCATTTCCGACTGGCACTGGAGATTATTCCGGATTTCGTGGACGCGCACAGCAACTTGGCAATCGCCCTTGACCAGCAGGGAAACACGACGGAAGCGCTCCACCATTTCCGCCAAGCCGTCCGCTGCCGCCCCGATCGGGCTGACGCGCATCTCAACCTGGCGATTGCCTTGCAGCAGGCTCGGCAACCCGACGAGGCCATCGCCGAGTACCGCACGGGCCATAAGCTCGGCGGCGGGGACGCGGATACACACTGCAACCTGGCGGATCTTCTGCTCTGGACCCGGCGTGTGGACGAGGCCGTCCAGGAATATCGGGCCGCCCTCAACCTCGATCCCAACCACGCGCGCGCGCTCCAAGGCTTCAGAGCCGCGGGTCGCAGCGGGCGATAATCTTACGCCGACACCGCTGTCGGAGTGCGCTTCTGTGCGCCGATGGGAGGGGTCTGCTCACCGAGCCGGTTCGTCGTAAGCACTGTCAAGGACAGTAATTCGGCGAATCGAGACGATGGGCGTGCCTGCCATGCCAGGAGGCGGGGGTAGCCGAGCTTTTTTCAAGTTCGCGTGGAAATCGCCTGCGCAGCGCGCCTATAAAGCTGTGAGAGTGCGGGTGAGCAACACCCATGAACGTAATGCTGGTCCCAGGAGGACGGGAGCACCTCCGCCAGTGCGGCCTCTATTCAGGGAGATGTGAACCATGAAACATTTGCTTGCTCTGTTGATTGTTCTGGCACTGATTGCGGTGCCAGCGAATGCCCAGGCGATCCGGCTGTTCCTGGCCGAAGAAGATGGCACGCCTGCGCTAGTGAACCCGAGCGTTGATACCTCGGGTGGTGATGTGACGTTGTACCTGTGGGCCGAGATGGTCAATCCCGGCGGCAACGTCGCCTACAATTCGGTTGGCTTCAACATCCGCGTCGACGGTGGCGCCCAGGTTACCGGTGGGTCGCTGTACAACATTACGCTGCCGAGCTGGACCAGCCGCTGGGACAGCACGGTCTTCACCGGCACCTATCCGACGTCCTACGCCAAGACCTACAAGCCCTTCTACGTCGGCACGCTGGCCCCGCCGCGCGGCGTCACCAACAACTACGGCACAGCCGACCCCGACTACCGCAACATCGGCGGCCGTGAATTCAACCTGCTGGGCGAGTTCACCTTCAGCGGTCTGGGCGAGGTCTTCCTCGAGGTTGGCCTGAACGGTATCGTCCGCGCCACGGCCGGCATTGCTGAGCCCGTCTACATGGGTTTTGGCGATGAAGGCGATGGCCTGATGGGCAACAGCTTTGATCAAGGCAGCTCGATTGCTGAGGCGTCGCTCGTTCCCGAGCCCGCCAGCCTGCTGCTGCTCGGTCTGGGTGCGCTGGCCCTGCGCCGCCGCTAGACCGAACGAACCAAGGATTTGACACCCAAGAGGGGCCGGATGCTATGTCCGGCTCCTCTTTCTTTATGCATTTCCCGCCCCGTCCGGGGCTTTTGTCGTATCTATTGCCTCTGTAAACAGATACGCGCACGACTGCTGGAGGGAGCGTGCTGGACAGGCGGCTGGCGTCGGCGAGCCTGCAGGGGATCCGCCGCCGCCACGCTGTCTCCGATGAGGGAAAATGGGTATGTATTTTCGGAAATCACTTGCAATGTCGGCTCCAGCGGGCTATAAATCTAATTCGTGAGAGTGAGGTGGGAGGAGTGCCCACCGCAGATTGCTGGTCCTGGAGGAGGAGGCGGGAAGCGCCTCCCTCGTGTCTCAGGTATTTTTCTAGGGAGATTAACACCATGAAGAAACTATTGGCTGTTTTGGCAGTCCTCGCGCTCGTAGCCATGCCGGCGTATGGCCAAGGCCTGCGTCTGTTCTTCGACATCGACGGCGATGTCCCGGTCCTCGGGCTGGGCAACGCCATTCCGGTCGATCA
>JAHJAR010000096.1 GCA_018814045.1 Planctomycetota bacterium
TACTGCTCGCGCCCGCTCCCGGCGGCCAACACGCATTTCGTGCCTTGGGACCATGTACCGGAGTTGATCGATCAGTTGCAGATACTCCAGGCGGAGTTCGACCAGACCGTCGCGCACGTCCACGCCATGAACGTCTTCAACGACGCCGATCCGGCCGCGGAGTCTGGCACATTTGCTGGAACTGGCGTAAAACGGGCGCCGTCGCCACCAATCACGACCGGTGCTACGCCCGTTCGGCTGACCAGGGACGCAGGTGGACGTGCTCGGACGGGAAGGTCTGCGGGCGGCCGATCGCCAAGCGTCATTGTGAGGACTGAGTCCATGACAACATCGCAACACTCCAGCAATGTCGTCCGGCGTCTGGATCGGCTCTACGAGTTCGATCGCGAACCGGTGTCCGACGAGCGGCTCTGCGGCGGCGGCTACTTCGCCGGGGCCTACGCCGGCGAGCACGTGGCCGCGACAGAGTTCGTCATTGGCGCGCTCTTCGTGACCTGGGGGGCACGCGTCATCGACGTGATCCTCGGACTGGCAATCGGCAACGCGCTGGCCGTGCTGAGCTGGGCGCTGGTCTGCGCACCCATCGCCGTGCAGACGCGCCTGACGCTTTACTGGTATTTGCGCAAGATCGGCGGGCCCTTTCTGACGGTCATCTACAACGTGCTCAACGCGCTGCTCTTCTGTGTCCTGGCCGGTTGCATGATCACCGTTTCGGCTTCGGCGGTGCGGATCCCGTTCGGCATTCCGGCCCAGACGGACTGGTATCCGACCGACGCCCGCTTTGTGCTCGCGGTCTGCGCCGTGGGCGCGGTCGTAGTCTGGCTGGCCATCGCGGGATTCAGGAAGCTGGCGGCCTTCGCGACGGTGTGCTCCCCCTGGATGCTGCTGATGTTCGTGGCGGGTGCACTCGTGATGCTGCCGCCCCTCGGGGCCGAGACCGGCGTTGGCCCCGTACGCAGTCTGGGACAATTCTGGGAAATGGGCGAAAAAGCAGTCTGGATCGGAAGAACCCCCGACGGCGGCCCGCCACTGATCGGTTTCTGGCACGTCGTGGCCTTCGCTTGGATCTGCAACCTGGCGATGCACATGGGCCTGTCCGACCTGGCGATCTTCCGCTACGCCCGGCGGGCCAGCTACGGCTTCTTCTCAGCCTTCGGAATGTTCCTGGGGCATTATGTGGCCTGGATCGCGGCGGGCGTCATGGGGGCCGGTGCGGCGCTCGCGCTGAAGACCTCGCTCACCGACTTGGACTCGGGGGCAGTCGCCTACACCGCGCTGGGCATTGCCGGAGCTGTCGCCGTCGTGATCGCAGGCTGGACCACGTCGAACCCGACGTTGTACCGGGCCGGCCTGGCGCTACAGGCCATCACGCCCAACTGGCCCCGTTGGCTTGTGACGCTCGTGGTCGGCATCGTAACAACGGTGATCGCCTGTTTCCCGTTCGTATTCACCGGCCTGTTGAGTTTCGTTGGAATCTACGGCCTGTTGCTGGTGCCGGCGGGCGCGATCGTGATGACGGAACACTGGCTCTTTCCCCGGATCGGGCTGACACGCTACTGGGCCCATCACCGCCGGCTGCTGCTCAACTGGCCGGCACTCGTTTCCTGGGCGGCGGGGATGGCGTTGGCCCTGGGCCTGTTCCTGACAGACACCCTGCACCTGTTCTTTCTCTTCGTTCCCGTCTACGGGTTGACTGTGCTCTTGTACATCGTGCTGGCCGCGTTGGCTGGTGCGCGAACGCCGGCGCCGGCCGCCGAACCTGAACACTCAGCCCCCACATCGCGCAGCCAAGCCGCCGCACAATCAGTCAGACCGACCAGCCGCAAGGCCGGGCTCGCCTGGCTCGGGGGCGTGGTTGCGCTGGGCGCACTGGCCGCCTGCCTGGTCATGGCCGTGCGCGTCTTCCTGGCCGACGGCGAAAGCCACGCTACGAGCCTAACCTGGTTCAAACGCTGGTTGATTCTGCCGACAATCATCTACTTCATCGCGGGGACATACTGGCAGGTGCAACGCATGAAGCAGCGTACGTAGCCGACGCGGCGCGAACCAGATGAAAGCTGGACAGCCGTCTGGCAGCGACAAGGCAATCAAGTGCGGAGACAACCATGTCACTGAACCGTAGCGGCTCAGACGCTACGCCGGGCGCCACGTTCTTCGCGTTTCTGACGCTGGCCAGCCTGGCGACAGCCGACGCGCCTCCCCAGGTACGCATCGATGAGATCGCCGCCATGTTGGACAAACCGCCCGCGAGCCTCGCGCCCCTGTGTGCTGAGCGGCGCGTTTGGGACGAGTTGGCGCGGCGAAAGGACTACCAGGACGTGCTCGCAGCGGCTGAGAAACTGCTTGCAGAGCCGCTTCCGGAGCAGCCAGACGAGCTGTTCCTCGATTACTCACGCACCGGCAACCGCAGACGGTGGGAGCGCGTGGCCTCATCTCGCCGGGCGCGCGTCAAGACCCTCGTCATAGCCGAATGCGTAGAGAATAAGGGGCGTTTTCTACCCGCGTTTGCGACGCTCGTGCATGCCCTGTGCGACGAGCCAACCTGGGTCTACCCGGCTCATGACCGGGCCTTGCGCAACTTCCGCAGCGCGCAGGTCGATATCGATCTCGGGTCGTCCTACGTCGCCGCCGAACTGGCACTAGCCCGTCACCTGCTCGGTGACAAGCTGGAGCAAGAGACCCGCGCCCTGATCGAGACCAACGTGCAAGCCCGCGTCCTCGTCCCCTTCCGCGAGATGGTGCTCGGGCAGCGCGAGCCAAACTGGTGGTTGACGGGCACGAACAACTGGAACTCGGTCTGCCTGGCCGGCGTCACGCACACGGCCCTGGCGTTGCTGGAGGATCGCGCCCAGCGCGCGTTCTACATCGCGGCCGCCGAGCAATACTCGAAGAACTTCCTGCGTGGCTTCACCGCGGACGGCTATTGCTCAGAGGGACTGGGCTATTGGAACTACGGATTTGGGCGTTACGCCATGCTTGGGGAACTGGTCAATCGCGCCACGCATGGCCGTCTGGACCTGATGGCGCTCGACGCCGCGCGCCAGCCGGCCCAGTTCGGCAGGCGCGTCGAGATCATCGGCGGCGTATACCCCGCCTTTGCGGACTGCCCGCTGAACACCAGGCCGGATCCCGTGTTGACGAGCTACATCGACCGCCATCTTCGATTGGGGCTGCCGGCCAGCGCGCACGGTGAACCGGATGCCCGGCGGGGTAGCCTAGCACAAGTAGTGGCCTTCGCACTGGCCGACCGCGCGGCCCCGTCCGCCGAGAAGCGCGGCGCCGCTGCCATACCACCCCTGCGCACCTGGTTCGAAGATGCTGGTGTACTGATTTGCCGCCCCGCTCCAAGTTCGGCCGGCCGACTGGGCGTGGCACTCAAGGGCGGCCACAACGCCGAGCACCACAACCACAACGACATCGGCTCGTTCATCGTCGTAACGGGGAACCAGCCGGTGCTCGTGGATCCCGGCACCGAGGTGTACACGGCGCGCACCTTCAGCTCGCGCCGCTACGACAGCAACGTGCTGAACTCGTTTGGCCACCCCGTCCCGGTCGTGGCCGGCACGCTGCAGCATCCCGGAGCGAAGGCGCGCGGCCGCGTGCTCAGGACAGGATTCACCGATGGCCAAGACACGCTCGTGCTCGACCTGCGTTCGGCCTACGCCGTCCCGGCTTTGCAGCGGCTGGAGCGCGAGTTCCGCTACGAGCGCGGCGGTACAGCGCGTCTCGTGTTGACCGACATTGTCGAATTCGCCGAACCGGAGCGCTTTGAGGTGGCGTTGGTTACCTTTGGCAGTTGGTGCCAGGTCAAGCCGGGCCTGCTGCGGGTGGAGGATGAAGGCCAGGCCGTCGACGTCGAGCTCGAGACCGACGGGGCGGAATTCGTGGTCAGATCCAAGCAGATCGACGAAGATGTGCGGATGCCTAGGAAGCCGACCCGTATCGCGATCAAGCTGGCCCAACCGGTGCGCGCTGCACGGCTGACGATGCGGATCACCCCGGCCGTCACCGCCGCGAAACCATGAACCGCTTGTCTCCACGCCCGCGAGCCGCGCCGCGCGTCAAGAGCGGTGCGGCTGCCTCCATGCGTTGCGCAGTGACCGCGCGGTGGCAACGGCCAACGCTGTGGCGCGCATAGCCAAATCGTTCGGGCGGAGTTGGGCGGCGATCGGTACCCAGGGCGGCTCCCCGGCAGTGGATGGGTGCCACGCCTCAAGCCCTGGTACACTCGCCCCGGCCAGGCGCCAGACACTCGCAGGAAAGCGCCGTAAGTTCTTGCCTGGTCGCTATTAACGTCTCAGGAGAGCGCCCGGGCCGGCCCGCCACACCAGCTACGAGAAGCTCTAGCGGTATCCAGTCACCTCGAATCCTGCTGGAGAATGCGTGTCCCGGCAGCGAAGCGCTGATCGCGCAATGAGGACAGATTAGCCGTATTAACCGCTTGACTTGGCAGAGATGAGAGGCATAAAAAAAATAGGTCAGAATCTGCGGGTCACTCTATTCAGAAGAAGGTGGAGAAGCTCATGATGAAACGAATCTGTCTCTCTGTATTCGCGTTGTTTGCGCTGACGATCTTGGTCGGCCCGGCCGCGCAAGCTGATGTTCTCCTTTCCAACCTTAATGGCAACGACGGCACCCAATCCGCCGATCTCGACAACCTCCGCAACAAGGGCATGGGTTTCACGATGCCGTCAGGCCTGGGGTACACCCTCGACAAGGCGACTTTGCGGTTGGAGACTTTTGGTGCAAACGTCCAGCCGATCGTGCAGGTTTGGGATGATGTTGCGGGTCTGCCGGGCACGCCGCTCATCACGCTCAACAATCCTACATTTTCGACCTCTGGCATCGCCAACTACGACTTCACTCCGGGCGGAACGTTTACGCTCGACGCCGACATGACGTACTGGCTGGTCGCCTACGGCACCGCTACGGGTGACCGGTATGACTGGAAGGCAAGCAGTCCTGCCCAATTACCGTCCGGGTTGGCGACGCACGTCGGCGCGCTGTTTGACACGAACGGTCCTCCTCCAACGACTTCATCCTCGATTATTTGCAGCTACGCGATCGAGGGGACCATTGTTCCCGAACCGAGTGTCGGTTTGGGCTTGGCCTGCGTCGGCGCCTTGGCAGTGGCACGCCGTCGGCGGTAGACCGAAAGCGCAAAGGCCGGGCTGTATTCTGCGGTCCTGCCCCAGCGTTCGCTACAATACTCAGATTGCAACTGAATCGGCCCCAGCGCCCGCACTGGGGCCGATTCCGTTTCATTCGGGCGCGACGACCGGCCACGGGGGCAAGCCGGTGCAACCGGTTTTCAATGCCGAACGCACCCAGCCGTTCATCGCATGTGCACCGGAGGAGCCCCGTCGCGCACCGAGGGCGGTCGCCGTACGCCGCCCCGAATTGCATTCGTTACGGTCTGGGGGCAGTTCTGATCGGGGTAGGGAAGTTCTGTAGGGTCGAATGGCATGTAGATAATATATAAGTTCTTGTCCGCAGCGCACTTACGCGCCCTTGCGCGGAGCTTGGCCTCCCGTTGCAATGGTGTTGTTGCAAAACCACCGTTGCACAAGGAGGCCCAGGATGGCGAGTTTCGCAGCGCGGGCGAGGAATCTCAAGCGGCGCATTCCACACTGAGACAAACCGAAATCTGCATGTTGCGCATCTTGCGCACAAAACCACTAACATTGCTGCTGAACTGGGATTGCCAGTGCCCTGTTCAATGACGGAGCATGAACGGCAACGGCGTCGTGAACGGTTTCGACCTCGACACGTTCATCGAACTCTTCGGCGGCGGCAGCAGCATCGGCCTTTTGCAGCAGAAGTTCCCCTGGGACGCCGAGAATCGGCTGGTCACGGTCGAGCCCGCCGGCACGCCGGAAGATGGCGACAA
>JAHJAR010000097.1 GCA_018814045.1 Planctomycetota bacterium
ATGCTGAGGAAGAAGCGTTTCGCTTCCAGCCATACGCGGTTCAGCGCGTCGATGCCCTGTTGCCAGGCCAGCTTAAGACTGAGCCAGAGGATCTGGGCCGCCAGCGTGATATCGCCAGCAGCCAAGGCGTCGGCGATCCCGACGACACCGACTGCGCTCCGTCCGACGCCAGCGTACATCACGGTGCAGCCGAAATCTGCGATGGGATCGACAACGATTGCGACGGTCAGGTCGATGAAGGCGGCGTCTGTGATGAGCCCGATTCGGATGGCGACGGCGATCCCGACGACACGGATTGCGATGACTCAGACCCGAGCGTGCATCATGGCGCCACGGAGACCTGCAACGGGATCGACGACGATTGTGACGGGCAGGTTGACGAAGGCGGTGTCTGTGACGAGCCGGATTCCGATGGCGACGGCGACCCCGACGACACCGACTGCGCTCCGTTCGACGCCGGCGTCCATCACGGTGCGGCCGAAATCTGCGATGGGATCGACAACGACTGCGATGGGCAGGTCGATGAGGGCGGCGTCTGCGATGACCAGTCCGGTCAGGACGCGCCGGGCGCTTTGTGCCCGGTGGCAACAATCCTGTTGGTGACACTAACTATCGTCGGGTTGATTCGCAGCCGCCACGGGCTACATCATTGGTAGGTAAGGACAGGCCCCGGCGTACCGATTGGCGGGCGAGACGCCCACGCCACCCCGGAGCTTGCCCGTGTGCGGCTTGGCGACCGGGCAGCGCGTGCTGGCGAGGAGCCGGGTCGCTTGCGCGCGTTCAGCTTGGACTTGCCCCTCGCCATGCCCCCTGAATTCCGCACCCGCCCGCCAGCGTCAACGCGGCAGCGCTCGTGGCCTGTCCCGCTGTTCTTGGCGGCGAAGCCCGTCCCGCCCGTGCTGTACATGACCCCCGCCGCCAATCTCCATCCATATACCATTGGCGTCCGATCTGGCGTGGCCGGCCGCGTAGCGGTACGGTGGCAAGCTGCGGGTCTGCGACGTGACCATCGCGAACGCGGTGAAGCGCGAGAATCAGCAGGCGAGCGCGGAAGAAGCCGGACAAGCGAGGCAGCGCATGAAGTCATGGATCGCATTCTGGAACATCCTGGCCAAGGACATGCGGTCGTACTACCTCAAGCCGCCGAACGTCAGTTGGGGGCTGATCTTCCCGCTGGCGTGGACGGGGATGTTCTTCATTCGTTCCGGCTCGGGGCTGGACAGTGTCGCCGGGCTGTTGCCGGGCGTGATTGCGGTGTCGGTCCTGTTCGGCACGACCAGCCTGCTGGCGGTCACCGTCACATTCGAGAAGAAGGGCCGCTCATTCGAGCGGCTGCTGCTCGCGCCCATTCCGCTCGAGTTGCTGATGTTGGCCAAAACCGCCGGGGCGATTCTCTTTGGCGCGGTCAATGCGTTCGTGCCGGTCGTGTTGGCGGCCTTTCTGATCAACCTGGCTAGCGTGGACTGGGGAATCTTGATCCCCGCGGTGGTGTTCATCGCGATCAGTTCGACGTTCTTGGGACTGTTCATCGCCGTTTCGGTCAGCGAGGTGTTTGAGGCCCAGACGTTCTCGAACTTCTTCCGCTTCCCGATGCTGTTCCTGTGCGGGCTGTTCTTCCCGATCGAGCAGTTGCCGATCTGGCTGCGGCCGCTGTCCTACGTTCTGCCGTTGACGTACGGCGCCGACGCCCTGCACGGCTCGATCCGCCACGCCGCCACCATGCCGCTGCCCCTGGACTTCGCCCTGCTGGCGGCATTCTGCGTAGTCCTGTTCGCTGTCAGCTTGCGGAACATCAGGAAGAAGTGGATCGTGTGAATGTGCGACGTGATGAAGATCTCATGCTGGCCGTCGGCGAGGGCGACCTGCTCTCTTTCGAGCAACTCGTCCTGCGCTATCAGGCCGAGGCCTGGCGCGTCGCCTACCGCTTCACGGGCGATGCCGCCCAAGCCGAGGACCTGGCCCAGGACGCCTTCCTGAGGATCCTTGACGCCGCCCCGCGCTACCGGCCCACGGCCTCGTTTCGCACCTACCTCTACCGCGTCCTGAGCCGATTGTGTCTTGATTACCGGCAGAAGAGGCGCCCGATCCTCGGCGAGCCGCTGGGAACCGTTGCCGACGACACGTATCCGCCGGCCGAGCGGGCAAGCCTGGAGGAGCGGGATCGTTGCATCCAGGCCGCCCTGGTCAATTTGCCCGCCGATTATCGCCTCGCCGTGGTGCTGCGCTACTTTGAAGGGCTCAGTGGCGCCGAGATGGCCGCCGTCATGGGCCGGAGCGTCAAGGCCGTCGAACGGCTGCTCGCGCGGGCCAAATCCGCTCTGGAACCGCAGTTACGACGATTTCTGGACACGTGAGCTTTTTCGAGGGGGATTTCTCGCCCTCGCCCGTTTGTTGAGAAGAGGAGACAGCCGATGCGCTGTGAAGCCGTGAAAGGACAACTGACTGCCTACGCCGCGGGCGAACTGCCTGCGGAAGCCCGCCGAGCGGTGCAGGCCCATCTGGCGGAGTGCCCGGCATGTCGGGCCGAGATGGCTCGCGTCGATGTCTCGGCCGGCGTTCTGGCCGGAGTGCAGAGGCCGCCAGTGCCGCCGGGCTTCGCGTCGCGCGTCCTCGCAGCCGCTGAAGAGCGGCAGCGGACAGGGCTCTCTTTCGAGCAGACCCCGCGCCGCTGGTGGCGGCTCAACTCGGCTCCGATGCGCGCTGCCGCAGCAGTGGCCGCGTTTACAGTCGGCTCTTGGGGAGCCACCGAACTCTCAACGGCGAAGCCGACGGAAGCTGGCAGGGGCAGTTCTCAACCAGCGGAGGACGCCGTCGTCCGGGACTGGTTCGAGGCCGCCCCAGGGGAGTCGTTCGCGTCCCGATACCTCGAAGCGATCAACCCGAACGTGGATAGGGAGGAGTGAGCCATGCGACGCATCTTAGCAATCACGAGCGGCGTCTGGCTGCTGCTCATTGTCTCACTGGCCTTCAACGTAGGCTTTGGGTCGACGCTCGCCGTGCAGAAGGTGCGGCAGATGTGCGGTGGCAAATGTGGTGGTCCCGGCATGGGGCCGGCCTTGTGCCAGTCGCATCTGTTCGATTCGATCGACCTTTCTCCCGAACAGAACCAGCGATTCACCGCGGCTCAGGAAGCACTGATGGCGGATGTCGCTGCCTTGCGCAATGAACTGATGTTTGAGCGCACGAAACTCGGCGAACTGCTGACGGCGGACACGCCTGACCAGGACGCGATCCAGGCACAGCTCGACCGGATCTCCGCTTTGCAGCGGCACGTGCAGGAACGCGTGGTGACACATCTACTCAGCCAACGCCAGCAGCTTACCTCGGAGCAGAAAGCGGAATACGACGAGTTAGTCAGGCAGCGCATTTGCCCCTGCGGTGGGGCTGGAACGGAAACGCCATGCGAGTCGCACGGCGGCCGGCGCGGCTCCGGCGACTGTCCGATGGAACCTTGAGCAAACAAGAGAGGAGACGAAGACAATGGTGAAGACACTCGTAGCGATTCTGGGCGCGACTGGCATGTTGTCGCTGGTTGCCGTGGGTTGGAACGCCGACACTCCATCGGCGCCGGCACAGGAGACCGAAATAACTACATCCGCTGAGGCCTGCCAGGCGATCCGCGCGGCGGGGCTCTGCGAGCGGGATCTCGGCGGGAAGTGCACGCCCGAACGATGCCATGCGGCGAAGCGTTGCAATCCCGCCGACTGCGATCCCGCCGACTGCGATCCCGCCAAATGCGACCCTGCCGCCTGTCCCGGCCATGGGCCCGAAGGCTGCAACCCGGCCAGTTGTCATCCGGCCGAACAGGGCGCCGAACGGGCGGCGCACTGCAATCCAGTCGGTTGTGATCCCACCAATTGCGATCCCGGAAGCTGCCTCTGCCACGGTCCGAAGGGATGCGATCCGAGCAAGTGCCCTGGCCACGGTCCGGAAGGTTGCGACCCGGCCAAGTGCCCGGGCCACGGTCCGGAGGGTTGCGACCCGGCCAAGTGCCCTGGCCACGCCGCCGCCGATAGCGCGGCCGAGTCGGATGACCGCGCATCCCAGGACGCCGCGCCGACGGTCCGTGAGCGCCGGGGCGGTTGCTCGCGCGACTGCCGCGGTCACGGAGCTTCGCAGCCGTAGGGTACCAAGCCCAGACACTGCTCTTTGCCTTCTGGCAGGCTGTCCATCAAGCGCAGCGAGTTGATACAATCGTGGTCGGCTCGCTGCTTTTCTCGATTCACGCGTCTCCGTGAAGACAACGGACGTCGTACGAAGAAACACAAGGGCTCCCTCGTGGCCTATCGCCGATCAACCTGGCGTCGCCGACTGTGGCGCTGGGCACAGCTTCTCATCGTTCTCGGAGCCGCCGCGGGCGTCGGGTATTGGCTGTTCTTTAAGCCGATCCCGGTCCGGGAGCACGTCGTCGCGCGTGGCGAGATTGTCGCCGAGGTCATGGGCACCGGCACGTTGGAGGCCCGGCGCCAGGCGGTCATCAGCCCCAAGATTTCCGGGCTCATCACCAGCGTGCTCGTCGACCAGGGCGATCGCGTGGAAGCGGGCCAGGAACTCTTCCGACTCGACGATGAGGACCTGCGCCGACAGGTCGAGGTCTCGGAAAGCAACCTGGCCGCGGCGCGGGCCGGCGTCGATCGTCAAGTCGCCGACCGGCAGCGTTCCGAGGCCGTACTCGCCCAAGCCCGGATCGACTATCGCCGCGTTGAGGATCTCGTCGCGCGAAACAGCGCCTCGAGCTTGGAACTGGACAAGGCCACGGAAGCCCTGCGCGTGGCCGAGGCCGATCTCAGCCGGGCCGAAGCGGCGCTGATCGAGACCGAGAAGCAGGTGATCGCCGCCGAGAAGACGCTGGAGTACCACGTCGCCCGGTTGGGGGATACTGTCGTCACGGCTCCCTTCGACGGCCTGATCGTGCGGCGGGACCGCGACCCCGGCAGCATCGTGATGCCGGGCAGCTTGGTCCTGGCGTTGATCGCAACAGACGAATTGTGGGTCAGCGCCTGGGTAGATGAGACCGAGATGGATCGGCTGAGGCCCGGACAGCCGGCGCGGGTGGTCTTCCGCGCACAGCCGAACCAGACGTTCGCGGGCGAGGTCGCGCGGCTGGGACGTGAGGCGGATCGCGAGACCCGCGAGTTTCTCGTGGATGTCCTGGTGCGCGAGCTACCCGCCAACTGGGCAGTTGGGCAGCGCGCCGAAGCTTACATCGAGGTGGCACGCAAGCAGGATGTCACGCTATTGCCGGCTCACCTGGTCAGCCGCCGCGCTGGTCAGCCGGGAGCCTGGGTCGCGTCTGGCGGAAAGGCCCAGTGGCGTGACATCACGCTCGGGTTGCGCGGCCACGAAGTCGTTGAGGTTGTCGACGGTCTCGCAGCCGGTGACACGATTATTTTCGTTGCCGGCGCGAAGGCGACGCCGCTCGCTCCCGGAAAACGGGTGACGGTCCGATGAACCTCGCGCTTCGTGACGTCCGCCATCATGCCGGCCGCTTCGCCCTGACGGCCTTTGGGCTGGGCGTGCTGCTCATGGTGGTCATGGGCATGGGCGGCATCTACCGAGGGCTGATCGATGAAGGCACGCTCTTGATCGACCAGGTCGGCGCCGATATCTGGGTTGTGCAGCGCGACACGCGCGGCCCCTTCGCCGAACTTTCGCGTGTGCCGCGGAATCTGGTCGACCGCGTGGCCGCCGTGCCCGGGGTGACGGGGGCGCGGGAATTCGTCACGCACACAATCCAGCGCGAGCATGAGGGTCGGTTGCTGCGAATGGTCGTGGCGGGCTTGAGCTGGCCGACGGACAAGGGCCAGCGGCTCCCGATCGTCGCCGGGCGCCCGCTGGCGCAGAACCACTACGAGATGATCGCCGATCGCAAGCTGGGCCTGAAGCTCGGCACGAAACTCGAGCTGGGCAAGGACACCTACACGATCGTTGGCCTGACGCGCGGCATGACAAGCTGGGGTGGCGATGCAGCCGTCTTTGTCACGGTGAATGACGCGCAGGCCATCCAGTTCGACCAGCCGGGCGAGGCGCTTCGTCTGGAACGCGCCGCGCGACGCTCACGGGGCGAGCAACAGGATTTTGGCCGCGCCCAACCGCAACTGCTGGAGCGCGCCACGGGCCCTGCGGCGAATATTCCGGCACTTGGGCCGCCCAACGTGAGCGCGGTGATTGCTCGGCTCGAAGCGGGCGTGGATGCGGAGGCGGTCTGCGGACTGATCTCCGCTTGGGGCGACGTCACCGCGATGACGCATGCTCGGCAGCAGCATCTGATTCTCAGCGGGCCCGTGGAACGTTCCGGGGCGCAGCTCGGCCTGTTCCGCACGCTGCTCACAATTGTGTCGGCGATCGTCATGGCCCTGATCCTGTACACGCTTACGCTGGAGAAGCTGCACGACATCGCCATGTTGAAGCTCATCGGCGCCCCGAACCGTGTGATCCTGGGACTCATCATGCAGCAGGCCATCGTGCTGGGCATGCTCGGGTTCGGCGTGGCGTACGTACTTGGCCGCCAGGTCTTTCCGCACTTCCCGCGCCGCATCCTGCTGGTCGAACAGGATCTGATCAAGCTGGCGGGCGTCGTGCTAGTGATTTCCATCCTCGCCAGCGGGCTCGGCATCTGGCGAGCGCTGCGCGTTTCGCCGGGGGAGGTGCTCTCACGATGAGATCACCCCGCCCCGACGCGCCCGCAGTCGAAGCGGACGCACTGACGAAGATCTACGGCTCGGGCAATACCGAAGTCGTCGCCATGCGCGAGGCGAGCCTTACGATCGCCCGCGGCGAAGTGGCCGCGTTGCTCGGCCCCAGTGGTGCGGGCAAAACGACGCTGCTCACGGTCGTCGGCCTGGTAACGCCTCCCACCGAAGGACAACTCTCGATCGCGGGTGTGCCGGTGCTCGAAGGGCCGTACCCCCTGACCAATCTGCGGACGTTTCGCCGCCAGCGATTGGGCTTCGTCTTCCAGCAATCCAATCTCATCCCGTTTCTCACGGCATGCGAGAACGTCCAGGTTGCGATGGAACTCGACGGTTGGCCACGCCGCGCCGCCCGTCGTCGCGCACTCGAGTTGCTCGACTATCTTGACGTCGCCAATCGGGCGGACTTCTATCCCACAACCCTGTCCGGCGGCCAGCAGCAGCGCGTCGCCGTTGCCCGGGCTTTGGCCAATGAGCCCGCGGTGGTCCTGGCCGACGAACCGACCGCTGCACTCGACAGCCACCGCGGCCGGCAGGTGATGGGGTTGTTCCGCAAGGTCGCCCACGACAACGGCACCGGCGTGTTGGTCGTTACGCACGATCACCGCGCGCTGGATGTGTTCGACACTCTGTATGAGATGGAGGATGGCGTCGTACGAATGACAGAGGGCTCACCGGCTACATCGATGACACACTGACAACCTCACAGAGTTGAGCATATGTAGATCGCCGCAGCGGCGCCGCGCCACAATCTGATGCAACCTGTCAAACCGCAAGGATCCGCGGAACATCTATGATTCCTGGCGCACAAGCTTCTGCCAGACATGCTTCGCGATGAAGTCGCGCTTCGGCGAACTCGTCGTCTATCCGGAACCAAGGCCACTCCCGAACCCCCGCCAAGGGGTCACGATGTAGCACATGGCCGACGCTCCCTTTCGGGAGCGCGGCGTCTGTGCTGCCATCGTGTTTCACGGGCCTGAGGCCCGAGTTGGCGGTATTTCGGGAGACAGCCGGACGCTCACGCGTCTTTCAGTTTTTCATGCGGCGGATCGATGCCGCGCGTTACCCAACTGCTTTCGCCGGATCGAGTTACCCGGCACCAAGCAGAGTAGCCTGCCCGCGCTGGTGGCCAAGCGATCGCTTTGGGGCACGCCGGTCCGCGATGTCCCCGCGGGCCCGGCATTACCCCTCATATTCTCAGGGACCCGCAAGGTTTGCACAGAGGGATGGAAAGCGTCCCTTTCTGCAAACGTCGCTTGCGGTCGATTCCAGGCCGTTCGAATTGCCGTCGCGTGGCAAGCCGGGCGGGTGACCCATCGCTCAGGCGTTGATCGCCGCTTCAACTCGTTCGAGTTCCGCCACAACGGACTCGAAATCCGGCACCTCTCCGAACATCATCTCCTCGGCCATTTCTTCATAATCGGTACGCAGCAGCGCCCGCGATTGCTGGGGCGGAGTCAGCTTGAGCGAGCCGGGCTTGGCGAGCTCGTAGCGCGCCCACGCGCGGGGGAAGAAAAGTCGCTTGTGCTCGACGACGCGCGCCAGCAGAGCCGTGTCGGCGAGGGCCTTGCGGCCGAATTCGTGGTGGGCGAGGCGATAGGTGTCGTAGTAGTGACGGGCCATCCGCGGTCCAGGCGACTTGTCGACAGGCTGGTGGTGAAGCATGTGCAGGATGGTTGCCTTTTCCCAGAAGGTCCTTTCGGGGGCCACGACAAGCGGGATTCGGGTATCAGGTTGCGCAAACTGGTCGGGAAAGACGTCGGCCGCATAGGGATGAATCGTGCCGGTGACGGTTGGCCACGGGTCGCCGCGCGCCCCGAGCTCCAGGCGGACCATGGGCCGTACGTACGCGGACGGCTGCTCGATCGTGGGGTAGTGGAACAGGATAGTCTGGTCGTCGGGGTCATCGTCCGCCAGGGTGGTAGACCAGGTATCTGCGCTGGCCGTGCCCCCCAGCGCCACTTCGATGGCTTGGTCGAGTGCGGCCTTCAACTGGTTGCTGATGAAGAGGCGTGCGCTGGCCTTGATTTCGTCGACGATTCGCTGACGGGCCTTGTTGGAGAGTCCCGGTTTCGTCGGGTCTTTGTCTCCCTCAAAGCCGAGATCGCTACGGTCGATGACGAGATCAACGTCTTCTGACATGCGGTCAATGACGCCGAACACCTTCGACAGCGACGTGCCGCCCTTGAAGTGTATCTTGGCGCGCGGGTCCGCGAGCGTGTAGATGCGCCGTAGCACCCAGCAGACCCAGAAGTCTTTCTCAAGCAACCCCGCGCTCAGCTCGCGCTCCTCTGCCGCGGCCTGGAAGAGATCGGAACGGTCCTTGGACTTGAGGCGAGCGATGTCGTCCATGCAGATATCATGCCTCGGCCGCAGCGATGCGTCGAGCCGCGTCAGCCACCCACGCATCGGCGTAGCGGGCCTCGCGCAGCAAACCCTGCCGCTGCGCGGGGTTGAGCTGGCGACGAAGCGTCGCGATGACCGAGTCGCCTAGGGACGATTGGCCGGTTGCGACGATGGCCTGGAGGGCTAGGCTGGACGGATCGTCTTTATCAGGAAGCCGCTTGGCGGCCACGTGTCTCAGTCGGTACGTCTGCTTGCCCACCCGAACTAAGCG
>JAHJAR010000098.1 GCA_018814045.1 Planctomycetota bacterium
CCGGCAGCACCTTGTAGACCTTGCGGCTGCCGCGTTCGAGCACATAGAGCACGCCGTCAGCGTAGGCCAGGCCGCTGGCCCGGCTGCCCGGAGCCTGGAAGGCGTTCGCGACCATGCCGGTCTGCGGGTCAAACGCGTAGACCCAGCCGCTGTGATCGTCTGAGACGAACAGATGGCCGTCGCCGCAGGTCAGGCCGTGCGGCTTGAGCGTGGGGGCGTCCCAAGTCTGCTTCAAAGTACCGTCGGCTGTGGTGAGCTGGTGGACCTCGGCCTCGCGCCAATCAAGGACGAAGAGGTCTTTGCCGTCGGTGGCGAGCCCGGCGGGGTACTTGCACGGGGCGTCGAGCGAGGTCGCGACGTCGCCGGGAGCCGCCCAAGTCGACGTGGCGAGGCAGGTCAGGATTGCGGCTGCGAGAGATGCTTGGGTGGGTTTACGGACGGCGTTCATGGCGAATCTCCGCGTTTTGTGAATGCTTGATAGCGCACTGTAACCGGATTTCCGTTGCGATGGCCAGTGCTCCGGAGTCCGGCTGGGGTACAATGATATGCGCAGCTTCCCTTCGGAGGTGTTGCCATGCCACGTCAGGCCGATCACGCCCCACAGTCGGACTCGAACAGCGCGCCGAGCCTCGCACCTGGCAGTTCATGCCGCTCGCGGCGGCGCAGTGGCCAGCCGTGGCGCCCGGTGTTGGCTCTCGCGCTGGTCGTCATCGCGCTGTTGCTGTTGTTACCGTTCGTGCTCGCTGACTTGCAGCAGGAGGATGAGCAGGACGCGCGTGCGGTTGCCGGGCAGGAGCCGGCAGCGTCGCAGCCGGCCGACGCGGCGCTGACCGAGACATTCCCCGAGGTGACGCGTGATTCCGACGGGCGGCTGCAATGGCCGCGACCGCGCATCGCCGATCGAAAGCCCGAACGCGATCGCCTGGTGGACCGCTACATCGCGCGCGGCGGGGCATTTCACGATGCCGTGAAGGACGAGCGCGTTGTGGCCGCGATGCGGACAGTGCCGCGGCACGAGTTCGTGCCCAGGAGCCGCCACCGCAGCGCCTACGACGACACGCCGCTGCCGATCGGGCATGGGCAGACCATCTCGCAGCCTTACATCGTGGCGCTGATGACCGACCTGCTGGAGGTCAAGGAGGGGGACAAGGTGCTCGAGATCGGCACCGGCTCCGGCTACCAGGCGGCCGTGCTCAACGAGCTGACCCCGTACGTCTACTCGATCGAAATCGTCAAGCCACTGTATGAGGAGGTGGTCGAACGATTCGAGCGGCTGGGATACAAGACGATTCAAGCGCGGCTGGGCGACGGGTACGACGGGTGGCAGCAGCACGCGCCGTTTGACGGGATTATCGTGACCTGTGCCGCAGGGCACGTCCCGCCGCCGCTGTGGAACCAGCTCAAGCCGGGCGGGCGAATGGTGATTCCGGTCGGGGGAGTGTACGAAACGCAACGGCTGGTCGTCTTGACGAAGCGGGCGGACGGCGGTCGCAAGAGCAGAACCGTATTGCCGGTGCGCTTCGTTCCGATGACGGGGAAGATTCAGAAGCCATGACGGGGGCCGGGGTCGATTCAGCGGGGGAGCGACACATCACCTTCGCCACGCTGATTGCCGTGGCCCTGGTTAGTGCTGCGCTGCTTGCGTACGAAATCGTGCTGATGCGGCGGCTGTTGATCGAGAGCTGGCATCACTTCGGCTATCTCGTGATCAGCACGGCTCTGCTGGGGTTTGGCGCCAGCGGTACGTTTCTGGCGGTGATTGAGCGGCGGGTGCGAACACGGCCAAGGGGGACGATGTTTTGGCTTGCGGTCGGACTGGCCATAACGCTGGTGGTGATGCCACGGGTGGCGTCGCTGCTGCCGGTCGCGGCCCGGTTCATTCCGAAAGACCTGTGGCGTCAGGCGGGGTGGTGGTCGCTGTATTGGCTGACGGCGCTGGTGCCGTTTCTGCTGGGGGCGGCGCTGCTGGGAGCGGCGTTGATGACGGCGGGGCGTCGGGTCGGACACGTATACGCCGCCAATCTGTTCGGCAGTGCCGCCGGGGCGGTGGGGGCCATACTGCTGGTCTCATACTTTCTGATCGAAGATGCGCTCCGGCCGTCGCTCGCCCTGACGATCGTAGCCCTGTTGATCCTGGCGTTTCGTGCCCGGGGCGCTGGCAGCTCCGCTCGACTGGCTGCCCGCGTCGTTGGCACGCTGACGCTGTTCGCACTCGCGGTGATAGCTGAGATATGGTGGCCGTTGCTGCCATCCTATGACGAATACAAATACGCGGCCTGGCTGGAGCGGCTGGTCGAGCAGGGTTCGGCGCGTCGCGCCGGCTTCTGCACCGATCCGCACGGCTATGTCGAGTTGTACGAAAGTGACCTCTTCCACGACCTGCCGTTCCTGGCACTGACCGAGGCGCCCCCGCCGATGTACAGCCTGGTGGTGAACGGCAACCCGGCGGGATCGGTGTTGCGAATCGATCATGCGGCTGACGCAGCGGTCATGGACGGCACGCTGATGGCGTTTCCATATCAGTTGTTGTTGCCGCAACCGCGTGTGTTGCTGATCGGGGAGACCGGCGGAGCCAACGCGTGGCTCGGGCGGCGGCGAGCCGCTCAAATCGACATCGTTCAACCGAACGCGGGGATGGTCGAGCTGGTCCGCGCGCGAAGCGAGGTGTTTCATGTCGCCGTGAACGTGCACATCACAGACCCACGCAGGTTTCTGACGTTGCCCGCTCGACCGGAGTATGACCTGATTCAAGTCGTTTCGCTGGAGGGGCTGGCTGCCGGCGGTGTCGGCATGC
>JAHJAR010000099.1 GCA_018814045.1 Planctomycetota bacterium
TGACGACCACGTCGATGCGGTAGTCACCTTCGACGTTCGCGCCCGCCGCCGGGGCGGTCCAGGTGACGGTCGAAAGGTCCCCGGCCCCGCTCTGGGGTGTGGCCAGGTTGAAGGTTCCCGCGCCGCCGCCGGATGGGACAACGGTGTTGGTGAAAGCGTAGGAGTAGTTGGCGCTGCCGCCCGTCTGATCGAAGGTCAGGCTGACCACGGTGCCGGGCGCAACGACGTACCTGTTGGCCTTGACATCGAGCGCGAGGGTGTCGGCGGCCTGCACGATGATCCAGGTCGAGTCGGAGCATGCGTTGCCCAGGGCGTCGGTGATGGTGACGTCGAAGCGGTACGAGCCCTCGACGCCGGCGCCGGCAGCGGGCGCCGTCCAGGTGACGCTGATGTCATCGCTCTGGTTAGTCTGGGGCGAGACGGGGTTAAACGTGCCCGTAGCGCTGGAGACGGAGTACGTGAAGGTGAACGGGGCGACGCCAGCCGTACGGTTGAACGTCAGGGTCGTGGCGGCGGCCGGCGCAATGATGTTCGTCGAGGCCGTGACATCGAGGCTGAGGTAGTCGCCCACCAGAACGTCGGCCACGTCGGTGAACTGCATGCCCAGGCCGTCCGTGACCGTCACGAAGACCCGGTATGTATCCGCCGTGGCAAAACCCGAGATCGCCCACGTGTTCTGTTCGTCCGCATCGGCCGTGCCGGACACCGGATTGAAGGTCGTCGCGGCGGTGTCGTCGTTGCCCGCGGAGTCGAGGACCGCGAAGGTGTAGGTGTACGGGGCGGTGCCGCCGATGCGCTGTGTGGTTACGCTGAAGGCCGTGCTGACTGGGACCTGTTCGCGCGAGGCCTCCGCGGCGAGTGTCAGGTCGTTACCGACGACAATCTTGGTCGAATCGGTGGATTGGTTGCCGTTTCCGTCGGTCACCGTGGCGAAGATGCGGTAGGTGCCGGCGGTCGCGAAGCCGGACACAGTCCAGTCGTCCGTGCCGGCCACGGCCGTGATCGTAGTGGAGGCGCTGGCATCGGTCCCGGCGGCATCCAGTACGCCGAAGGTGTATGTGAACGCGGCCTCGCCGCCGCTGCGCGCGGTGCGGAGCGTGAACGCAGTGTTCGTGCCGACGCGGCTCTGCGAAGCCTCGACCGCCAGTGTCAACTCGTTGGTTACCCAGACCGCGACCGAGTCGGTGTCGACCATTCCTCCTGAGTCGGTAACCGTAACGAAGAAGCGATACACATCGGCCGTGGCCAGGCCGCTGACGGTCCAGTCGTTTATCGCGTCGTCGTCAGTCGTGCCCGAGACGGGAGTTATCGTTGCCGTGGCGGTGTCGTCGTTGCCAGCCGAGTCGAGAATCTGCCACGTGTAGGTAAACGTGTCGGCGGTCGTCGTATCGAGATCGGGGACACCGCCGGTACGCGTCGTGCGCAGGTTGATCGTGGTGCCGGGAGAAACCTGCGCGCGGGTGGCCCGCACGTCGACGCCGATATTGGCCAGACCAAGGTAGACATTGACGATGGCGTTGGTGACGTTGCCCGCCGAGTCGGTCGCGAGCACGCGGAAGGGGAACACGCCTGAGACCGAGCCGGTGACGGTGATGGTGATGTTCTCGGTCGACAGGGTGGCCGGCAGAGTGATCGACGAGGGGAAGTTGGCCGGATCGACCGGCGTCCACGCGTAAACCACGGAGCCGACGTTTCCGGAGACGCCGCTGTACAGCGTGACCTGGCCGTTTTCGTCAACGCCGAAAGTCGGCACCGTGTAGGGCGCCGACGTGAGCAGCGTCGAATCGCCGCCGACCACGGGGTCGGGAGTGACCTGAATCCTAATCTGGGCCGTGAGGATGGACTGTGTGCCGTCGGTGGCCGTGATCGTGGCCGTGGCGGTGACGACGTGGTAGACTTCCGTGGCGGGCGTGGCCGTGGCGGTGATGGTCACGGTATCGCCCGTTGCGGTCGCCGCCTGGGCCCCGGTGCTGTCGACAAACGCCAGGAACGACGGGCCCGTCGTCACCCGGCCCTCCTTGTCCGTCACCTGGATGGACCAGGCCACCTCCGCCGTGCCGGAGGCGTTGGAAATGACGGCGGCGAGGTTCGCAGTCTTGCGAAACTGCGGCGACGTCAGGCCCAGCGCGTTGAACTGCAAGATGCTGGCCGTCGAGGTAACCGACATGGCCGGGGTTGATATCTGCGTGGGGTCACCGGCTGGGGCCTGGGTTTCGGTGGTGAGCCCAGGGCAGCCGCCAATGTTCAGAAGGGTTGCCCCAAGAACCGCGAGTAAGAGTGCGTTGCGTCGCATGGCCTTACCTTCCGTGTCGTGCGGCGACCGCGAGGTCGCGTGCCGTTGTGGTCCTAAAGCGCCTTTTCGCTAGTGTGTTCGGCCGCTGGCCGATTGCTACTTCTGCTCCCGCTCGGCCGAGGCGAGTTCGGCCCCTGTCACCCGGAAGGCGTCCGTCCCGAGCACGGACAGTGCCCCGAGTAACGCGCCCTGCCAGGCTGCGGACCCCGCGAGTGTACTTGGAGCGTTCGGCGGTCGATGCTGCCGGCCCGGCGAATGCACGCCTTCGCGATATCGTCAATCGCGGCCGGCCGTCGCCTCGGCCCCGGCGTCAGCGCCCCAACGTGAACGGGTTCCGCAACTCTCCACTGATCGAAAGCGGCGCCCGGGACGTTGTGCCCGGGTTGCCGATGATTCTCGTACGTTCGAGACGCGCGCCTACCACGGCCAAGGCGGCCTGCCCGCTGCCCAGAAACACGTCTGCGGTTGAAGCGGCCGTCCCGGCCTGCCCGCCGGTTGCACCGACGGAGATGCTGACCGTCGCACCGCCGCGCGGGACGACCTCGGACAGGCGCACGGTCGGAGCAACCGAGACGGCGGCGATTCGCGCACCACGCGTCGGAGGCTCGATGTCGCCTTCGGCCACCGCCTCCGCGACGCGCACCAGATCGGGTAGCAACGAGCGCTGCATGATGTCCGACCGGCCACCGGCCATCAGCGCGGCGACGGTGTCGTCGCGTCGCGGCTCTCCCGGAGTGCCGTCCGACCGCAGGGTCACAGCGTTCATCCCGTCGGCGTCCAGCACCAATTCACCCCCGCTGGACACGATGCTGGCACGCCCATGTCCGACGCGGACATCGAGTTCTTCGTTTGGTAGCCGCTGGACGCGCAGCGCTCCCCGCGGCAGGCCCACCGAGGCGCCCAGCAAGCTCAGAACGGTCAGTGGTTCGTCGGCGGCGTGATAGACATCCAGGCATCCGTTTTCCTCGCCGGCCGGGACAGCAATCGTCAGTCCGCCGTCGTCGCGCAGGCTGAGTTCCAGCTCGATTTCGTGCAAAACGAGCGTTGTTTCGAGGGTGGCGATGTTGAGAATCGCACTCCGCCGCCCCGCGCGGCCGCGCAGTGAGACCGGTAGGGTCTCGTCCGCGTACAGGAACTGCATGTTGCCGGCCCGAACCTGGGTCTGGTCGCCGATTGTCGCCGTCGTATCCTCGGTCACCGCCGTGAGCCGAATCTGGACTTCATCAAGGGGGGCCGCCAAGGTGTTGGCCGGAGCGGCCAGTGCGAGCGACAGCGCCGCCCACACCCCCAACGTCAGCGCGCCCGCGCGCTGCCAAGCAGGTGGTGGTGCCGAGCCGGCCCGGTCCGGGCCCGCGGCTCGTGCTGTCTGGTCAATTGATGTCAAAGCGGACTCCCGCACTATACATGATCCGGTTGTACTCGAAGATGCTCTGTCCGAGACGGTCTCGGACGTTGCTGTCGTCCAGTGTAAAGCGGAGCTCACCGAAAAGCGTCAGCACCACGCGCCGGAGATTCAGCGGGTGGGTGTGCTCGAAGTCGTCGCCGTACTCAGTGACGTAGAAGCGCCGCTCGGTCCGGAAGGCGTACTCCTGAATGAAATCGTGCCGGCTACGCCGCTTGCGGTCCACCAGACTATTGCCCCGATAGTCCTGCCACTCGAAAAAGGCCCGACCGGAAAGATCGATGCCATACGGCAGGGGCAACTGCGCGCCGGTCGAGATGATCTGGCTCTCGTAATCGAAGTCGTGGCCCTGCGTCGAATTCGTCGCAAACTCCAGACCGCCGAATACTCGCAGCGGCCGCTTGTAATCCCAGTCGTTCTCATTCGGGGCCCAGGGCCCCCAGACGTTTTCGGGGCCCCACAACTGCTCGGCGTTGACCCAGCGGCCAAGGTCCAGCCGCGCGTCCGCCCCCCAGGAGAAGTAGTTGCCGTCCCGGTCGAAACGCTCGTCGCGCAGCTCTTCCAGGTAGTTGCGATCCTCATACTGGAAGAACAGCGAACCATTGAGCACCTGGTCGAAGGCCACGACCTGCATGCTCGGGCGCACGCGGTGCAAACGCAGGAAACCGTCGTTGCCCAGCAGGACGTAGTCGTAGTCGTAACGGGCGTGCAGGTAGACGCCGTCCACGGCCGGCAACTTGTTCGGGCCGAGCAACTCGTACCGCAGATTGGCCGTGCCGCCGTATAGCTGCTCGTTGTAGTCGCGCATCCGCACGTTCCAGGTCGGTGCCACACGCGCTTCGAACAGCACCTGCCATTTGCTCAGCAGCTCGTTGCCTTTGTCGCAGGCATCCAGATCGGCCACGTAACTCAGCTTGAGAATCGAGGCGGTGCGGAAGTCGCGCTTGCGCTGCCGGTCAATCGGCGTATCTGTGTTGCGGCCCAACAACGAGACGTTGGTGTCATAGATTGGCGTCAGACCGAATGTGAGCGTCAGGTCGTTGAGTGGTTCGGGTTCGCCCGTCTCTCTTGTCGCTGCTTCGAGCTCGGCCAGCACCTTCGTGTAGCTCACCGGGATCGTCCCATCCGTCAGCGAGAAGGCCTCGTCGACGGGGGGTTGATAGGTATCCAGAGCACGCGCCCGCTCCAGCGGCTCGCGCGACGCAGTCAGGCGTGCTTCCGGGCTGGCTTCATACTGCGGATCAATCGCGGAGATGAGGCCCAGGTACAGGTTGGCTGAGGCGGCGTAGTAGCGGGCCACCATCTCGGGCGAGTAGGCAACTTCCAAATAGAAGCCGGACGACTTGAAAGCGCGATCCGCCACCTGTTCCGGGTCATCCGCCGGGGCCAGGATCCGCAGCACTTCATCCGGGTCGGAGAGGCGCTTGAAGATCTCGCGGGCACGTGCAAACGCTTCCCGCGAGGCCGGATTGTCAACGTCCAGTTCCGTGAAGTACTTCTGGCCGGCGACGCGTGGCCGCAGCGCGCGGCGATACTTCACCACGCCAGCGTAGAATTGCCCGCGTACCCATTCCAGTCCGCGCTCCGGTCCAGTCGCCGCGAGGTACGTGCGCAGCAGTTCGTCGGCATCGCTCAGCAACTGAGGAATCACGCGCGCGTCAGTCTGCACCGGCAGCTTGGCTTCCTCGGCAGCGGCCATGGCGCGGTCCTGCACAATCGCCGTCTGGGCCAGGATTACGCCCTGTACCAGGCTGATCTCGCGGCTCTGCCGCAAGGCTTCCGCCTCGCGCAGCGCTTCCTGTAAGACGACGTTGATCGTCTGGTATTCCTCGGCGACCCGCTCAGCCAGGCGGCTGCGCTGCACGGCCAGCTCGCGTTCTTGCGTCGCGTCGTAGCGCGCGTCAAGTTCACGCCGCTGCGCCAGCCACAGATTGGCCCGGCGCGCGTGGCACAGAGCCTGGATCAGCAGCACGTCCGGCGGGCGGCCGGCTTGCCGGGCCAAGCTCTGCAAACGGGTGATAAGACTGTCGAGTCTGGGTTCGAGTTCGCTACGCCACTGGGCGAGCTGCTCTTCAGAGGCCCGAATCGGGGCCCGCGGCAGCGAAACGTACTCCTCGATGACTTTCTGGAACTCGACGGTGAGCGCAACCTCGTCGGCCTCAGCCGCCGAAGGTGGGGGAGTCTGTGCCATGCCGCCGCACGGAGCCAACCCGCCGAGCGCGAAAACGCCGAGAACGATGAAACACCTAAGGTTCACAGTGGTTCGTCCCATGTACAGAGGACATGGTGGGCAGCACGCGGCACGCCGGCCTCATCCGCCGAGCCTAGCCCAGCGCATCGACGACTGCAGCCTGGAATGCTGTTGCCACCGTTTGCCAAAACGTGCGAACTGCGGTGCTGACCATAAAGTCCCGAAATTGCAGGTCGGTTACGCACCCGCCGATCCACAGTGCTCCAAACGGGAGCCAGAACAGCCGATGAGTAAGGACCTGCCGCAAGCGAATCCTCATAAGACGCCTCCCACCTGGCACCGCCCCGTCGCCCGGTTAACGCAAGCCGATCAGGGCGTTGTCAGTGATGAATATCGCAAACTCAGTGAAGAACTGCGTACCGGCCTGAAGCAACAGATCCGGGTCGATAGTGCAACCCTGTTGAAACAAAAGGCCACCACCAACGGCGATGCAAAGACGCCGTATCCATCTGCGTGAATTTCGTGTTGACATGCATCCACTCGCCGTATCTGGGTCCCGATAAACACCGCGTGGTCGGTACGCTAAGCCGGGGCCCCCCAGTACGTCAAGTGTCTATGGCAGATTCATTTGAGATGATCTTGTTCCACCGTGGTGCGGCCCACGGGAGAGCCGGCGGTGTGCAGCCGGGCGTCGCCATTGTCTGGTCAGAAGCGGTGACGCTCGCTCGGTCCTGCTCCTGGGCTAGCGGGCCAATCCGGCGCCCGCCGGCACCTTGGCAGTCAGCCCGATTCCGACTTCGAATGTGCCGGTCAGGACGCGTCGACTGCGGACAACCGTGCCGGACAGGCAGAGTGGGGCGCCCTCCAGGCGCGGCACCAGCGCCTCCACCCATGTCCCCGTCGGGACGTCAGTGTTGAGCCACACCGCCAGCCCATCCGCGGAGATGTTGACGGTTTGACCGCATACCGCGGTGATTGCTCCCGTGGATGGGTCGAACACCCGCAATCGGCACGGCACACGATGCGGCGTACGGCGTGTTTCCCGCTCGTGTGCGCCCGGCGCCGGGGCGCGTTGCGGCGTCTGTCGCGCTGCAGGGGTCTTGATGTTGGGGACGAATCGTGAGGGCATAGGGAGCGCTCCGCAAGGTCCAGGAGTCTTCAGCGCGGTCAGGACCAGTTGGTCGTAGAGGTGCGAGGCTGGAACCTCACCCCTTCCATTAACTTCTATCGACCATTGAGGCCGGGTTGAATAGGCTCACCGAGTTGTAGGAGGTCTGCCGCTGAAGCAGGTGTGTGGAAATATCGGACGTTGGCCCGCAACGTCCGCACTCGGCTGGCCGGCCTGCTGCGCGGCGGAGATGTTTCAGGCCTCGTCGGCCGGCTCGATCGTTGTCAGTGGGTCGATCGTGATCAGGGTGCTTTCGCCGTCAGGTTTCTCAACCAGCACGCGTCGGAGCCAGAGTTTGCCATGCTTGCCGTGCGCGTACCAGCTCCCGGTCTTCTCGGTGTGTATGGAGCGGATCACGCCCGTGACGGCGTTGTGCCACGCCCCCGCACGGCGCTCGATCGGTCGGCAGATTCGCACGCGTTGCCCGACCTGGCAGTCGTCGATCTTCATGGCTGAATCCCTGTCAACGTTGTCCAATCAGATCATCACGCGCCGATTGTATATGTACCACTCTATCAACGCGACCAGCAAAGCGACACCGATGAACCAACGCCAAATCTCCGGCGTGGCAACTCGGATCGCCTGACCCTCTGCGACCTGCTGAGCGCCGATTTGCAGGTTGCTGCGCGGCGTGATGTCGCTCTCCCACTCGTCCTCGAGGTTGATGGCGAAGCGGTCGCGCTCGGGCACGCCTGGTTGGACGCGGTAGACCCCGACCTGGTATGTCCCGCCGAAATGGGTCAAGCCGCTGGCGTCCGCCGTGAGAGTCGTCTCAGAGCCGTCGGGCCGCGTGAGTGCGGTCGAATCGGCGCCGAGGGGCAGCGGGATGCGGAGTGTGTCGCCGGGCCGGCTGGCGCCCTCCTCGGCCAGTGCGCCGCCGCTGCCGAGGTAGCGCAGGGCGTTGTAGGCGAATACGGGGAAGCTGGGCTTACGCCACCAGGTGCTGTGCTCGATGGCGAAGGTCAGGATCAGGAAGTGGCGGCCGTCCTTGGCATAGCGCGTAAGCACCGCCCCATCCGGGCCTTCGATCAGGCTCTCCGCCTCGGCCGGCATTTGCAGCAGCAGGCGGTCGGCGACGTACACGTATTCCAGGGTGACGTGCCGCAGAACGGGATGCGTCTCGTCCCACCACATGAAGGCTACGGGGCCGCTGTCCTTCTTCTCGGCCGTGACCTCGATGCCCGGCAGGCGGGGCGCAGCTCCGATGAACAGGTAGTTTCCAACCGGCAGGCGGGCGGTGGCGTGCTTGTCCAGGATGACGACATCGTACTTGGATTGGCCGTCAACCTCGAGGTCACTGGCCTCCGCGGCTTCGTACTGCTCGGGCGTCAGATACACAAGTTTCTGCAAAGGCAGGCCGCGCAGGGCGCTTTCCAGGAAGAAATTGCCGGCGCTGACCAGCAGCACGTGCAGTTTCCGTGGAGGGGGGACGATCGCAAAAGCGCGGTTGTCCAGCGCCAGAGCGTCGCCCCGCGACAGTCGTGCCTCCAACACCGCCGCGTGATCCAGGTCCAACTCGAAGCTGAGAGAGGCGGTCGTACCCTCAGAGGGGGCTGCGGTGGCTGGTTGCGTCGCAGTCGCGAGCGGGGCGGCGGCCAGGGCGACGTGGGGGCGGACCTTCCACAGGTTGCCGTCCACGTAAATGGACACGTCGGTCGTGACCGGTTCCGGCCCGAAGTTGCCCACTTGCAGGAACGCGCTGAGGATCTCGGGCCGCTCGTAGTTGCGTTGTGTGCGCAGGGCGGTGATGCCGACGTTATCGCGCGTCTGTCCGATCCTGATCAACTCCATGGTGCTGCTGGTGAGGACGAGTTCCTCGAGATCGCCCACGCCGCCGTCGGAGAGCAGCAGCAGCTTCGACGCCGTCTCGGGGCTGACCGGAGTGCTGACATTCTGCTCTTCCATCCCCTGGGTGATACGCGCCGGCGGCGCCATGTAGGCCTCGGCCAGGTCCAGCGCCTCGCGCAGGTTGGTCCGCCCGTCGGTCGGCTCGATGTCGGCGATGAGGCTGGCCAGTTCGGCGGTGTTGGTCGTAAACGGTGAGACAACGGTCGCCCGGTCGGCGAAGGCGACGACCATCACGCGCGTCTGAGCGATGGCCCCCCCGAAGCTGAACCAGCGGCTGCCGGTGCGATTGAGTGTCTTGACCAGACGGGTGGCCTGTTCCTGGGCGAGCTCGAAGCGCGTCTGATTGCCTTCCAGCGCATTCATCGAGGCCGAGCGGTCGATCAGCAGCACCAGGCTCTTCTCCTGGGCGGCGGTGGTTTGGATGATCGGCCGGGCCAACGCGATGACGCCGGCCAGAAGCACCAGTAGTTGCAGGAACAGCAGGAGGTTCTTGCGCAGACGTTGAAAGGGCGCATTGACCTGGAGGTCCTGCACCGCCCGCTTCCAGAGCAGCGTAGACGGCACCAGTTCTTCCCGGCGCCGCAGCTTCAGGAAATACAGAATCAGCAGCGCCGGCACGACCCCGGCCGCGGTCCACAATGCCACGAGGTTCAGGAAACTCATCGCAGTAGCCCCCGTTCGCGCAGGTAGGACAGCACCAGGATGTCGAAGCCGACGCGCGTGTTCGTGAACAAATACGTGATCCCGCGGCGCGTGCAGTAGTTCTTGAGCTCGGTGCAGTAGGCGGTCAGGTTGGCCCGGTAGCGGTCGAGCAGCGGCTTGCTGATCGTGATCTCCGCCAGGTCGTCATCCTCCACGTCGCGCAGCTTCAGATCGCCGACCAGCGTCGGGTCGATTTCCTCGGGCGCCAGGACCTGGATGGCGTAGAGGTCGAGGTTGCGGCTGAGTAGGTAGCGTATTCCGTCAACGTAGCCGCCCTTGTCCATGAAGTCGCTCAGCAGCACCACGACGCCCTTGCCGGTGTGGCGCGTCGCGAAGCGCTTGGCCACCGCCGACAGATTCGAGTTGCCCTCCAGCGGCATGTTTTGCAGGAACTGGATCACCTGTGACGTCAGCCGGCGGCCGCGTACGCCGCGCATCTCGTACGCCAGCGTGTCGGAATAGCCGTAGAGACTGACGCGGTCGTAGTTGACCAGGCCGATATAGGCCAGGGCGGCGGCCACGCGCTTGACATACATGCCTTTGTTGGGGTTGCCCCAGTCCATGCTCTTTGACGTGTCGATCAGGAGCGTGATGTTGAGGTCTTCCTCCTCCATGAAGAGCTTCAGCAGCAGGCGTTCGAGCCGGGCGTAGATGTTCCAATCGAGAAAACGCAGATCGTCACCGACGACGTAGTTGCGGTAGTCGGCGAATTCGACGCTCTCGCCCTTGCGCTTGCTGCGGCGCTCACCCTTCATCCGCCCGGCGAAGATCTTGCGCGAGAGGATCTCGAGCTGCTCGAGCTTGGTCATGAACTCGGGCGAGAGCAGTCCCTTGTCGTCAGACTGACGGGCCGGAAGCGTCGCCACACATCAACCTCTACGGCCGGTACGGGGCCCGGCCGCTACATTTCACGTCGCCACCCAAGAGGCGCTCCACATCACCCCTCCGTGCTACGCCGCCGCTTCGGCGGTGGTGCTCACATTGTCGAGGATGTCGTTCAGCACGACGTCGGTGCTCAGCCCTTCGGCCTCACCCTCGAAGTTCAGCAGCAATCGGTGCCGCAAGCCCGGCAGCGCCGCCTTTTTCACGTCGTCGAAACTGACGTTGTAGCGCCCGTCCAGCATGGCGTAGATCTTCGCCGCCAGCGTCAGGGCCTGCACGCCTCGCGGACTGGCGCCCCAGCGCACGTATTGGTTCACCGTTTTCGTTGCGAAGGCGCCCGCCGGGTGCGTCGCCAGCACCAGGCGGACCACGTAGTCCTGTACGTGCGGCGCGATGACCACGCGTTTCACGATCTCCTGGGCGGCGACGATCTTCTCGCCGGCCAGCA
>JAHJAR010000100.1 GCA_018814045.1 Planctomycetota bacterium
CGAGTTGGCGGCCGAGCAGGACCGTCAGACGGTCGCTTCGCTCGAGCGCAAGGCCCGCAACACGCGGCGTGGGTGGCTACTGGCAGTCACAGCGGTCGTGATGGTGGCCTGCTTGAAGTGGTTCACCTCGTTGCGCGGTCAAGCGGCCCCTCAGCTTGCCAAGCTGATCGCGCTGCGTGCATCCATGCTCACGGCTACCGCCATGGCCCCCGCAACGTCGGAACAGCGCGCCGACCGTGCGGAGGAGCCGGACCCGGATTTCGTGGATGCCCTCGTCGCGCGGGAAGGTTGCAGTCCGGAAGCAGCCATCCCCATCCTGCGCGCCATCCAGGATCACCACGGCTACCTGCCGGATGAGGCCCTACGCCGGGTTTGTGAACTGACCGAGATCACGCCGGCCCAGATCGCCGGCACCTCGAGCTTCTACGCCAACTTCCGTCGCTCTCCCGTCGGCCGCCACGTTGTCCGCGTGTGCCACGGGACCGCCTGCCACGTGGCCGGCGCCCGGCAGGTCACGAACGAGCTGCGCAGACACCTGAAGATCCCGAGCGACGGCGACACCGATCCGGAGGGCATGTTCACCGTAGACCAGGTCGCCTGCCTGGGCTGTTGCAGCCTGGCCCCGGTGATGATGATCGACGAGCATGTGGTCGGCAAACTCACGCCAACCAGCGCCTGCACCGCGCTCGCTGCGCTGCGGGAGGAAGTGGAGGCATGAGCCGCGGCGCAGTCGAAATCCGCATCGGCCTCGGTTCCTGCGGCATCGCCAGCGGGGGCGAACCGGTCCGCGCGGCCCTTGAGAAGGCTGCGCTGGAAGCTGATGCCGTCAGCGTGGTCAAGACGGTGGGCTGCAACGGCATGTGTCACCGTGAGCCGCTGGTCGAGGTCGTCACGGACGACGGACAGCGGGTGATGTACGGCGACGTCTCCGCCCAACTCGCCGAGCACATCGTCAAGCGACACGTGCGGCCGGCCAACCTCATCACACGCGCGCGCTGGACCGCCGACCGCCTCGCCGCGTGCTTCGCCCGCCACAACGGACTCGCTGCGTTGGCCCAACGGGCGGGCGACCCGCAAAGCGGCTCGGTCGCCGCCTACCTTGGCAAGCAGAGGCGCATCGTGCTTGAAAACTGCGGCGAGATCGACCCGCTCTGCCTGGCGGACTATCGCGCGCGCGACGGCTACGCGGCCTTGGAACGCTGCTTACGGGACATGTCGCCCGACGAGGTAATCGCTGCGATCCAAACCGCGGGACTTCGCGGCCGGGGCGGCGCCGGTTTTCCCACCGGGCAGAAGTGGAGCTTCGCCCGCGCGCAGCCCGGTCCGAAGTACGTTATCTGCAACGGCGATGAGGGCGATCCCGGTGCATTCATGGACCGCCTGGTGCTGGAGGCCGATCCACACCGCGTGCTCGAAGGGTTGGCATTGGCCGCTTACGCCACCGGTGCGGCCACGGGCTACCTGTACATCCGCGCCGAGTACCCGCTCGCAGTGCGGCACATCCGCACGGCGATCCGGCAAGCCGAGGACGCGGGCCTGCTCGGTGAGCGCATCCTCGGGACCGACTTCTGCCTGCGATTCGAGGTGCGCGAAGGTGCTGGGGCGTTCGTCTGCGGGGAAGAAACCGCCCTGATCGCCTCGCTCGAAGGGCAACGTGGCATGCCCCGCCTGCGTCCGCCATTCCCGGTCGAGAAGGGGCTCCACGGCCGCCCGACAACCATCAACAACGTGGAAACACTGGCGTGTGTGCCCTGGATCATCCGCCACGGCCCCGCCGCCTTCGCCGCGCTTGGCACCGCCACCAGCAAGGGTACCAAGGTCTTCGCGCTCGCCGGCAAGATTAAACGTGGTGGCCTGATCGAAGTCCCCATGGGCATCACCATCCGCGAGATCGTCGAAGAGATCGGCGGCGGTATCAAAGACAACCGACAGTTCAAGGCGGTCCAGATCGGCGGGCCATCCGGCGGCTGCGTCCCGGCCCACCTGGCTGACACCCCGATCGACTACGAAGCCCTGGCCGAAACGGGCGCAATCATGGGTTCCGGCGGGCTGGTCGTGCTCGACGAGCGCGACTGCATGGTCGATATCGCCCGCTATTTCCTGCGGTTCACCCAGGCCGAGTCGTGCGGCAAATGTACCTTCTGTCGCGTCGGCACCATGCGCATGCTCGAGATTCTGGAGCGCCTCTGCGAAGGAAACGGGAAGGCCGGCGATTTGGAGACGCTCGCCGAGCTGGCCGACCGCGTCAAACGTACCAGCCTCTGCGGCCTGGGACAGACGGCACCCAACCCGGTCCTGACCACGCTCAAGTACTTCCGCGACGAGTACGAGGCGCACCTGAACGAGCGGCGCTGCCCGGCCGGTGCCTGCCCAGCGTTGATTCACTACCGCGTGACCGACGCCTGCATCGGCTGCACGCTCTGCGCCCAGGTTTGTCCGGTCGGCGCGATCGAGTATCGCCCATACGAGCGGCACGAGATCGACGACGCGAAGTGCACCCGCTGCGGCATGTGCCTTACTGCCTGCCAGGATCAGGCGATCGAAGTGGTGTAGAGTGGTGTCTTACGATTACGATGTCCTTCCGAGCCGCGACCGTGGGAGCGGTTACCGGCGGTGCCGACCGGCTTTCGACGCAACCGCTCCCTCACGGTCGCGGCTCGGGTCTGTGCACGATGCCATGATTGCGAGGCACTGCGCTAGCCTATGTCTATGATCTCCGTGACCATCGATGGGCAGCAGGCGACGGTCGAGCCCGGCACCACCGTCCTGGCGGCCGCGCGCCAAATCGGGATCGACATCCCCACGCTCTGCCACGTCGACGGGCTGGAACCGGTCGCTTCCTGCTTTCTCTGCGCCGTGCAGCTTACCGGGCGTCCGAACCTCTCGCCCGCCTGCGCGCTGCCGGTCAGCCACGGTATGGTCGTTACTACCGACAGCCCCGACATCCGCGCCGCCCGCAAGATGGCGCTCGAACTGCTTCTGTCCGATCACGCCGGCGACTGCGTTGCACCATGCCGGGCCCGTTGTCCGGCAGGGCTCGATATCCCGGGGTTCATATACGAACTCGCGACCAACCGGGCGCGACGGGCGGCTGAGATCGTAACCGACCAACTCGTGCTTCCCGGAGCACTCGGCCGCGTGTGCCCCCGCCTGTGTGAACAGGACTGTCGACGCTGTGAGCACGATGAAGGCCTGGCCATCGCCGCCTTGCATCGTCATGCAGCCGATTACGATCACACCGGTAACGACCCGTATCTGCCGGACCACCTCCCGGCTAGTGGAAAGACGGTCGCCATCATCGGGGCCGGACCGGCCGGTCTCGCCGCCGCCTACCACCTGTTGCGAAGCGGCCACGCGTGCACTCTGTTCGACGCCCACACGCAACCCGGCGGCATGCTCCGCTACGGCATACCGGCGTATCGCCTGCCGCGGGACGCGCTGGACGTCGAGGTCGAATGCGTGCGCCGGCTGGGAGCCCAGTTTCGCCAGAATGTGCGCTGGGGCGTGGATTTCACGCTGGCCGACCTGCGCGCACAGCATGACGCGGTCTTCGTCGCAATCGGCGCCCAACTCGCCCAGGACCTGGGCTGCGAGGGTGCGGCGCACGCGTTGTCAGGCCTGGAATTCCTGCACCGCGTCGCCAGCGGCGATCCACCTCGAATCGGCGACAACGTCATCGTGGTGGGCGGCGGCAACACGGCCATGGACGCGGCCCGGACAGCGATCCGGCTCGGCGCCGCGCACGTGCGGATCCTGTATCGCCGCACACGCCGGGAAATGCCGTGCTTGCTGGAGGAGGTCGAGGCCGCCGAGGCCGAAGGCGTACGGTTGGATTACCTCGTCGCCCCGACGCACATCGCGCCGGGCGCGCCCGCAACATCGGATACGCCGGCCGCGTTCAACGTGACATGCCAGCGCATGGAGCTTGGCGAACCGGACTCATCTGGGCGGAGACGCCCGGTGCCCGTCGCCGGCTCCGAGTTCAACCTCGAATGTGACACGGTAATCACGGCCGTCGGCCAGGCGGTCGACTGCGCCGTCGCCGCGCGCGACGACTTGGAGGTCACGCGCTGGGGTATCCGGGCCGACGCACGCACGCTGGCAACCTCGCTGCCGGGTGTTTTCGCCGGGGGTGACGCGGTCGCCGGCGCCGATCTGGCGGTTCGCGCCGTCGCCGCGGGTCGCCTCGCGGCCGTTTCGATTTCCCAGTACCTCGCGGGGCAGGCGGTCGTCGGCGCCGCCGCACCGGTCAATGTTCTCCTGCGAGCGCCCGATGACGACGAACGCGCGGCCCTATTCCGCGCAATCGAGCAGGCCCCGCGCGTGCATTCTCCACGCATCGACCTCAGGCGCCGCCGAACGAGCTTCGACGAGGTGGAAGTCGGGCTCGGGCCCGACGCCGCCCTGCGCGAGGCCCGGCGCTGCACGACCTGTGGCTGTCGCAAGGCGGATGACTGCCGCGTGCGCTCCTACGCCACCGAGTATGGAGTCGACCCCGAGCGTTTCAGCGGTGCCCGCCGCCGCTTCTCGCAAGATCTTTCGCACCCCGCGGTCGTGTACGAGCCGGGCAAGTGCATCATGTGCGATGCGTGTGTGCGAATCGCGGCGGAGGCGGGCGAGCCGCTGGGCGTCGCCCTGGTCGGCCGCGGTTTCAACGTCACGATGGCGGTGCCGTTCGACGAACCGCTCGCCGCCGGTCTGCGGTTGGTGGCCCAGCGCTGCGCCGCAGCCTGCCCAACTGGCGCCCTTGCGCTGCGCAGCCAGCGTTCGTGCGATGTCGGCGTGTGTGCCGGCTGCCCTGAGTGCGGGGAGCCGCAATGACTCGCACACTTGTAGCAATCGCAGTGGTTGTTACGGGAATCGTGGCACAGGTGTGGCTGCTCCATACGACCCTGTATTGGCTATGGGCCGCCGGGTTCTTTCCGGGAAAACACCCCAACGCCATGCGGAATGCCGGGCGCTTTTCGCTTCCATGCTTCCTGGTCCTCCTGGGTCAAGCAGTGATCGTGTGGTTCGTGGCTGTACGCCCCGCCCTGGAGAGTCGCCGTCGGCGGAGGAGCGGCCAGTGCCCAAGCTGTGGCTATGACCTGACGGACAACGTGAGTGGGCTATGCCCGGAATGCGGGGAGGCGTTCGCAGACGCCGCGAAGTAGGCAGACGTTTTTCACGCAACCGCTCCCTCACGGTCGCGGCTCGGTTTGCATGCTCGTGGGTTGGTTTGCGGGACACTACTTCGGCGTCTTCTGTGCTCGTTCCTCGTAGCGTTTGAGGGCTGCGCTGATTTGCGGTGCGATCTCTGGGCCGGCGCCCTCGATGTTCTCAGCGGCTTGGCGTGCCAGCTTGAGCGCGCCGGGCCAGTCGTGCTTTTCTTCACACACGCGGGCCAGCGTGTTTAACACCGCCGCGTCTTTCTGCTCGGATAACTCGTTGGCCCGCTCGGCGGCTTTCTGGGCGAACGGGACGTCGCGCGTTTCGATCCCCTTCTCGGTCAATGTGGCCCAGGCCAGGCGATTGAGCGCTTCGGCATCGTCCCAAATCTCGCGCATCAAGGCGCGGCCGAATTCGTAGCCCTTTTCGGGATCGTTAAAATCGCGGACCAGCGTTAGAAAGCGGAGTTGCTTGTTGTGCAGCGCGTGCGTGATGTTTGGGTAGAGGTTCCGCTCGGGAGACATCGTGCTGCACATCAGGAAGAAGTCGAACTTGGCCACGTCTGCCGACAAGTCGCCGCCCGGGCTGCCCGCCGGGCGCAATCCCAGTTCCGTAGTACTTACCTCGAACGCGAAGCGCAGAATGAGCATGTCACCCACGTTCAATCGCATCGTCTGCCACGTAAACGGCACAAACAGCAGCCGCATCGGCATGGACACGGCGACGGTCTTGTCCTTGACAGTCAGCTCACCATTGGCAGTCAGCGTGTACTCCTTGCGACCCTTCTCGTCGCTGAGCAACTTCACTTCACTGGCCTGCGTGAGCCAAAAAGTGATCTCCGGGTATTCGGCCAGGTTCAGAGCGCTGGGTGCGTGCAGTTCCGCGTCGTAGCTGTCTTTCCCGGAGCTGAGCGAGGCCACCGGGATGCGCAGCGCTCCGGCCAATAGTGGCGCCTGGCCCTCTTCCAGGTCGAACGGCGCCACGAAATAGCCCACCACCCGGTTGCACACGGCCGTTATACGCATCAAGGGCGCATCGGCCGTCAGCAGGAACTGCGTCCCCTCGGCCGGCGTCACGTGGTACACATCCCCCAGATCGAGCTGCTCGGCGGGCGCCACCAGCGCCTGGCCACCTTCGGTGCGCGGCGGGACATCTCCGGCAACCGCAGACATCGCACTGCATGCCATCAGGGCGGCACAAGCCACCGTCTGCCACTTCGATCCGAAACCGATCATGCGTGCATCTCCTGTTGTCTACTGGTTGGCCGCCGCGCCCAGGTCCAGACACTTGATCGTCCGATGGTCACGCAAGTAAAGCCGCGTTCCCACCAACGTCGGACAGGTCCACGCGAGTCGCTCCAGCACCTTGGCCCGGGCGTGGATCTCGAAATCCTCCGGCGTCGCCGTCGCCAGCACCAGGTTGCCTTCCTCGTCGAGGATAATGAACTTGCCGTCGGCGTAGAGCAGGTTGGACTTGGTCAGGCCGCGTTTCCGCCAGGCCGGCTTACCGGTCCGCAGATCGATCGCCATCATGAACGCCGGCCCGAAGCTGCCGTGGCTGGAGCCATACACGTAATCGCCGATACGCGCCATCGTCCCGTGGACGATCTGCATCTTGCGGTAGTACCACAAGTCCTCGACCTGGTACTCGCCGGCCTTCACCGACAACCGAAACAGGCGCGTCCCGCCCCCATAGCCGGCGGAGAAGAAGATCAGGTCGGGCTCGATCCAGAGCGGCGTGGCCATGATGCCGTATTCCTGGAAGTCGACCTGCGTGCGCCAGCGCACCTTGCCGGTCGCCGGGTCGAGACCAGCCCGATCGGCCCCCAACGCCACAATCAGGTGGTCTTCGCCGTTGAACTTGGCCAGGATCGGCGAGGCGTACCCACAGCCGAAACCAGGGCAGGTCCAGACGATCTCGCCGGTTTCCTGGTTGAAGGCGGCAATACCCGGCGCAGACTCGCTCGGGCGCCGGGGCCCAACCACGACGATCACAGTGTCGTTGTACGCGAACGGGCTCGCTCCGTAGCCGCGTCCGAGCTCACTAGTGTTCATCTCCTCTGCCAAGTCATGTTTCCACAGGATCTTGCCGGTGCGCTTGTCCAGGCAGTGAAAATGCGTCATGGCCCCGATGGTGAACACGCGCTCGCCGACCACCAGCGGCGTCGAGTGCGGTCCGGCACCGAAGTCGAGTTGCATGCCCGGCTTGGTCGGCGCGTCATAGCGCGTCTCCCACACCGTCTTGCCGTCGGCCGCGTTGAGCGCCAGTACGGCATCCTGATCATCGCGGCGGCACATCGTGTAGAGCACGCCGTCATCGACGACAATGGACGAATGCCCGCCGCCGATCTCGCGGCTCCAGATCTGCGCCGGCCCGGCCTCCGGCCACTTCTCGGCCAAGCCGGTCACGTCGCAGGAAAAATCGCGATTCGGTCCGCCCCACTGCGGCCATTGCGCCTGGGCCGGCGCGGCCCACCACGCCATGCACAGCACCAGGACGGCGGTTACGCGCCAACACACCTGTACTCCGACGCTCGTTGCTCGCTGTCTCCGCATGATCTTCCTCTTCTACACCTGCCACCCCCGACGACTCGAGCGCCGCTGCGCATCAAACTGGCCAATGGTCAGTGTCACGATTCTAGCCGGAACGCCAGCCCGCGCTCGACCAGCGTCCACATCTTTACACACAAGTCCCCGTCTCAACCGCGGGCAACCAGCGCCGACGCCCCAACGCGGTGTAGCGGCAGAGAATCGCGTGCGGCGGAACGCCGAAGTGCGCCGCCAACTCCGCTTCGGTCAGCCCATCGCCCAGCAGGACCACTTCATCGCCGACGCGCTCGGAGGCCGTGATGCTGACGTAGGCGGAGTTCATGCCGACTTCCAGCACGCCCTGCCGCCGCCCGTTGATCAGCACCGGCCCCGGCTGCAACTGGTTGCTGTAACCCGCCAGGATGACGCCCACGCGCGGCACGTCGATGCCGCCATAGCCGATCCCACCAGATGTCTCCCGGACAGCCGCCAGTCGGGTCGCGACGCGCACCGCCCCCTGGTACAACCCCAGCCCCGGCCGCACGGCGTCCAGCCACGCCGCCGGACAATCCAGCAATGCCGTATTCGCGGCGTGAATCACGCCGACGCGCCCGCCGCAGAGCTTCCGCAGCAACGCGGCCCCGCGCGGCTCGGTGGTGTGCGTGAAGGCCTCGGCAAAACGGTGGCTGGTCAGCAGATCGTCGACGTCCGTCGGGTTGCAGCCAAAACGCTGCATCCCGGAATCCACGTTGAGCAGCGGCCGCAGCGAGCCGTACCGCTTCGCCTCCGCGGGTGTCGCGACCGCCGGCCGGACACTCAATTCGCGGTACTGATCCGGATCGCCTTCCGGAGGCCCAAGCACGATGCCCGGCCGCTTCACGTCGCGCGCCTCATGGCTCGAGAAGTAGGCGAACTCGTCCGCCACACTCGCCAACGCGTCCGCGACCGCCACGGCTCCACAGCCGTAAGCGTCCGCCTTGATTACCGCAATCAACCTGACGGCGGTTGCAGCGCGGATGCGCTCCGCCGCCGCGCGCACGCGGTCAAGATCTATGCAGACATCCACGTACTTGGAACGCATGCAACGGTCACTGCGAGTTTGGCTTCCGCTCGTCCGCGGCCAGTATAGTCCAAGCGGTCGCCTCGACAAGCACCGCCATTCGCCCGAGACGTTCGCAGCGGGCAAATGACGCCAGTGTAGTGGCTCACAATTACAGCATCGTATTCAAACCCGAGTTCTCATGGGGCTTGCGCCGCACCCACGGGGGATGAAAATCCGAGTTTACGGAGCAGCTGCGCCCGTCAGGGAGCGGTTGCCGGCGGCGCCGAGCGGTTCTCGACACAACCGCTCCCTAGCGGTCGCGGAAAGACTTTGTAATTGTGAGACACTACACTGGAGCAACCTCAGCACTCACGTGACGACCGGGCTTCGTCGCGGACACAGGACGCCAGCGGTATGGTTCGGCACGAGCCTCGCCCAGTCGCCGTTCAAGACGTACAGAACCCAGTGCCACGTGATTCAGACGGATCTCGAGCCAGTTGCGGTTTGCTCAGTCAAAGAGCCCCGGTGACTCTGATGGGGGGGCGGTGGGTTCTGCCGGTGGCAGGCCCAGGTGCGTGTACGCCGGGGGGCGCACGACGCGGCCCCGCGGCGTGCGGATCACGAAGCCAATCTGGAGCAGGTAGGGCTCGACCACATCCTCGAGCGTATCACGCTCGTTGCCCATCGTCGCCGCAATCGCTTCGATCCCCGCCGGACCGCCGTCGTAATGCCGGATCAGCGTGGTCAGATAGGCCCGATCGAGCGTGTCCAGCCCGAGGGCGTCGATTTGCAGCATGTCCAACGCCGCATCGACGATCGCGGGTGTAAGCGTCCCGTCGCCGCGGACGTCCGCATAGTCGCGCACCCGCCGCAGCAGGCGGTTGACGATCCGCGGCGTGCCGCGTGAGCGCGCGGCAAGCCGCGCCAGGGCGCTGCCGTCCGCGGTCACCTTCAACAGCCGGGCGTTGCGGGCCACAATGCGTGTCAGCTCCTCGACCGTGTAATACTCCAGATGAAACAACAAACCGAAGCGATCGCGCAGAGCGGCGGAGAGCAGGCCGGCCCGTGTTGTCGCGCCGACCAGCGTGAACTGCTTCAGGGCGAAATTGACCGTGCGTCCGCCGATGCCGCTTTCGGTGGTATAGTCGACGCGGAAGTCCTCGAGGGCCGGGTAGAGGAACTCTTCGACGACCGTGTGCAACCGGTGCACTTCGTCCACGAAGAGCACATCGCCGGTTTCCATATGGGTCAACATCATCATCAGGTCACCCTGGCGGGTGATCGCCGGACCGCTGGTGACGCGGATCGTGGCGCCCATCTCCTGGGCGACGATGTGCGCCAGAGTCGTCTTGCCGAGTCCGGGCGGGCCATCCAGCAGGACGTGATCCAGTGGTTCGCCACGTTGCTGGGCCGCATCGAGTGCGATGCGTAGCTGCGCGCGCACGCGCTCCTGTCCGACGCAGTCGTCCAGCTTTCGCGGTCGCAACGACGTGAGGAAGCGTTCGTCGTCGGGAACGGGTTGGCTGAAGACACGTTCGATCGCCATCCGGCGTCTCCTCTCCTGCTACCGTTATACGCCGTGCTTGCAGCGATACGCGGCCCGCACGATATCCTCCGGCTCGCTTAGACGCGGATCAGCTTCGACGGCGGCTGCGATCCAGCGCTGGGCATCGGCCCGACGGTCTCCCCACTGGACCAGGATATCGAGGGCCACCCTTTGCGCGTCCGTCATTTCGGCCGCGGCCAACGGGGCGGCGGTCGGGACACAGAAACGCTGCACCTGGCCACGCAGTTGGGCGACGATTTGGCCCGCGGTGCGCTTGCCGATTTCCGGCAGGCTGGCCAGGAACCGCTCGTCGCCCTGTTCGATCGCCCCGGCGAGTTGGTACGCCGGCACACTCATCGCCCGCAGGGCCTTGCGCATGCCGACGTTTTTGACCTTGATGAACTCGTTGAAGAACTCGCGCTCGGATTCGGAGAGGAAGCCGATCAGCCGTGGCACGAGATGCCCCACGGCCGGGTTGCCATCGAAGTAGTGGACCGTGAACAGCGCTACGTCGCTGCCGCACAGGCGCTGCAAATCGCCCAGCGCCGACGTTGGGACCAGAACCTCATAGCTGAGTCCGCCCACATCGATCACAACAGCCAGCTTGGTGACGTGCAGCAGGCGCCCTGTAATGCGGCAGATCATCTGGCGCCCCCCCTGTCAGGCGCCTCGACACGCCGGGCGGCGTCGCGCAGTAGCCGCCCGCACAAGGCGATGGCGAGCGCATCGGCCACATCGTCCGGTTCGGGCAGTCGGGGCAGTCCCAGCGTGGCTGCCACGGCCCGCTGGATCTGGACCTTGCCGGCCCGTCCGCTGCCCGTGAGCGTTTTCTTGACCTGTGTCGCAGCCACCGGCACGACCATCAGTCCGAGGCGCGCCCCCAGGGACAGCACGACCCCGCGCGCGTGTGCCATCAGGATCGCTGTGCGGGGGTGCTTGTAGTGTGCGTAAAGCTCCTCACAGGCGAGCGTGCCCGGGCGGTGGTTCTCGATCAGGAGCAGCAGGCTGCGGTCCAGCTCGGCGAGGCGCTGCTCCAGGGCCTCGCGCGGGTCCAGCCGAATCACGCCCGCCTCGCGTACGCGGACCGTACCGCTCTCATCGGGCGCTGCTAGGATGGCGTAGCCCGTACGTTGGAGTCCCGGATCGACACCGAGAATGGTATCGAGCGCGGCATCGGATGTTCGGGTTGTCGGGGCCGGCCGGGCCGCCGTACCTTTCATATCATGCATGATGCGCGTTTTCTGCCGGCTGGCAACCGTTGCCGCCGAACGGGCGGAGAAAGGGGACGTGGACGGATGGCCGCTCCCGCCCGCGCAGTGTCGGAAATCGTCGGACCTTGCCCGCAAGCGGCCGCCGCCGGTTTTGCGGGTGCGGCAGAGCATTTGTACACTGTATATAATGACATAGCGGCGGCCGCGCGGCGTCCGGGATAAGATACGCCGAACTCCGCAGCCCGGGACGCTCTGAAGGAAAGGACGTGATAGTTATGCATTGGAACCGCTCCTGGAGACTGTTGGCGTTGTTGCTGGCCATGGGGGCGGCGTGGACGGTCCGCGCCGACGACAAGCTGACAGCGGCCTACGGTGCGATTCTGCGAGGGGATTATGCGACGGGACGGGAGGTGCTCGCTCGTTTATCGGCCGAGCGCGCCGGCGATGCGCAGGTAGCCCGGGCCGAGGGCTGGCTCGAATCCTTCAACAGGATTGTTGTGGAGCGTGACCAGCTCCGGGCCCAGACGTTCGATTGGAACGTGGAGCATGCCAAGGCGGCCCTGGCCGAAGGCAAAACCTACCTGGCGCTGAGTTTCGCGGCCCAAGCGGCGTCCTACGCCCCCAACGAGATCGAGTACGCGAGCGAACCCTGGATCGAGGATCTCTCGGTCGAGGCGCTGGTTCAGGCCCGGCGCCACGAGCGCGCCGACGAGTGGACCAAGGCGCATAGCTACTACGCGTTGCTCGAACGCATCCACGAGGACAGCCAGGACATAAAGGACCTCCGCGAGCGGGCTCTCCGGCACGCACGCCTCAGCATCCTGTACGAAGACGAGGACGCGCTTCAGCGGCGCATTCGCGACGTCGACTGGAACCTGCTCAGCACGGCTATCAGGTTGATCAACCGCAATTACTGGGAGAAGCCGGACTTCGCGCGCATGGCCGACGGCGCCCTGGACAACCTGGAAGCGCTGTGCGGCACCACCAAGCTGTATGGCTTCATGGATGGTGTGGCCAATCCCGATCTACGCGAGTTCTTCCTGAAGAAGCTGGAAGAGCGGCGCGACAAGTTCCGGCACGACAAGTCTTTCGGCTACAAAGACCTCATTCGTCTGTACCGCGAAATCGCGACAATCAACGCGGAGAGCATCGCCTTGCCGGAAGGGCTGCTGGTGATTGAGTTCGTCGAAGGCGCCGCGCAGCAGCTCGACGACTACACCGCAGTCATCTGGCCGGCGGATGCGGTCGAGTTCGACAAGCTGATGATGGGGGGCTTCGAAGGCGTCGGCATCCAACTGGGGCTGGACGAGTACACCGGCCGACTGAAGGTCGTCACGCCGCTCGAAAGCTCGCCGGCGCTGGAAGCCGGCATTCAGGCCGGCGACCTGATCATCGCGGTCGATGGCGAGAGCACCAAGGACTGGGATACCGACGATGCGGTGCGCAACATCATGGGACCAGCCGGCTCCGAGGTGATCCTGACCATCTACCGCCCCAGCAGGGGCAAACGCATTGATTACCCGCTCAACCGCCGACAGATCCGCCTGCGCACCGTCCGGGGAGTCAGTCGGGTTCCCGGCAGCAACGGAAACGACTGGAACTACATGCTCGACGAGGAGCAGGGCATCGCCTACATCAGGCTGACTGGCTTCAATCCGGACTCGTCGAAGGAGTTGAGCGACGCCCTGCAGAAGGCCCGGGCTGCGGGCATGAAGGCCCTGGTTCTCGACCTGCGCTTCAACCCCGGAGGGTTGCTCGACGTCGCGGTCGAGACCGTGAGCACGTTTCTCAAGAACGGGGAGATCGTCTCGACCAGTGGGCGCCGCGATTCCGCGCAGCGTCTGTCTGTCAACACGGACAGCAGCCTCGTTCGTTTCCCGGATCTGCCGCTCGTCGTTCTGGCCAACGAATACAGTGCCAGTGCTTCCGAGATCCTGGCCGGCGCGTTGCAGGACCACAATCGCGCGGTAGTACTGGGCGAGCGGACCTTTGGCAAGGGCAGCGTGCAACGCGTCCTGCTGATGGGGCAGCAGGCCCGGCTCAAACTGACCACGGCGCTCTACTACCTCCCCAGCGGCCGCACGCCGCACAAGGCGCCGAACGCCACGCAATGGGGCGTTGATCCTGATTGGGACGTCAAGCTCACGCCCAAAGAGCTGCGCAAGATCATCACTCGGCAGAACGAGGAGTACATCATCCACAGTGCGGCGGAGGATGACGGGGAGGAGCTCGACAAGGAAACCCGCCAGCAACGTCTGGCCGAGCTGAAGGCCGACGAGGCGACTGACGAGGATGACACGCCGCTGCTGAGCGAAGAGGACATCACGCTGCTGGATTCGGACAAATCCGAGGCGGCAGACGTCGACCCGCTAGTGGAGACCGCGCTGTTGCACCTGCGCGTGAAGCTGGCCGGCAAGCTGCCCTGGCCCCGGCAGTTGGCGGCCGCCAAGGCGGACAAGAACGAGTAACCTGCCCCGGCATCAGCGGCGGATGAGATTAGACGCCATCCCAAGACTTCTTCCGCGACCGTTGGGGAGCGGTTGTGTCGAGAACCGGTCGGCGCCGCCGGCAACCGCTCCCTGACGGTCGCGGCTGGAAAGAACTTTGATACGTTCTAGTACCTCGTCCCACGTGCATTAACGGGTACAGTTGGGTCGTCCATGGCTTTAGCCGTGGGGGACGCGCATCGGCGCCGAATTCGTTTCCCCCACCTCTGAAGGGGTGGGCCACCCAACCGAGCAGTACGCGGGCGCAACGCCGACGCTACCCGACATTTTACGATGGACAGAGTACTAGGCCAGATCGGGTGCGAGCACGTCGCCAGCGCGGACGACGTCCTCCTCGGAGTCGAGGCGCACGTAGACAATGCCGCGCTCGCCGATGGCGGCCGCCGTCATCCCGCAGATGTTCACATCGGCCTCGGCCAGGGAGCGGGCGATGCACGCGGCCAGACCGGGGCGGTCCGGACCTTCGACGCGCAGAACGTGAATGCTGCTTCTTCGCAAGCCCACGGACTCGGCCGCCTGGCATTGCTCTTCCCCTTCCACCGGAGCCAGGTACAGAACGCCGGTAGAGGGCTGGTTCTCCATCGGGCGTGCGACGATGAAGTCCAGGTTCGCCCCCGCGCATACGACGGCCTCGAGCTTGCGTGCCAACTCGCCCGGCTGATCCTCGACCGCCGCCACCCACACGTCCACTTTGGTGATCTCAAACGTCATCGCGAATCCTCTCGATGGGCAGACCCGAAGTCCGCGTGTCGGCGTATATTGTAACGGCCCTGGGCCGCTCGTCATGGGGTCAAAGGCGGCATATTGTGAACCGCCGCGCGCGTCCTCCCGCCAGATGCGGCGCGCCTGCGCCGCGGCACCGCGCAGGCGGCGATCGTGGTAGAATGCAGTCTGACTCCTCGTCGACGGCGACGAGGCGACACGCGGTTTGGCGCGCAGCGCTACGCCAGGCGCGGCCTGTTTCGAGGCGTCTGAGGTGTGACCCTTGCATATCCGAGATTTTCAGCAACTGATCGATCGTATGTACTCCGAACGCGACCGCCAGCGTGGGGCCGCCAAGACCTTCCTCTGGTTCACCGAGGAGGTCGGTGAACTGGCGAGCGCGATCGCGGAACAGGACCACGAGAACCAGGCGGGCGAGTTTGCCGACGTGTTCGCCTGGCTGGTCACACTGGCCAACGTCGCGGGCGTGGACCTCGAGGACGCACTCGCGAAGTTCACGACCGGCTGCCCAGGCTGCGGGCAGATGGCCTGCGTTTGTGAGCAGAAGATGACCTGAGCCGCGGCGCGGCGGGCAGAAACAGCCGTTTGGTGGGGCTGCCGAACGACGGTATGATTGGATGCGCGGGGCCCGTGCCAACCGGCTGTCGAGCGCACGCGCATCAGGCGTAGGCCATCAACGTCACCGCTTGGGGCCATTCATCATGCGTGGTGTCCCGGCCAAACTTGCAGTGTCTCTGAGCATGGTGTGCTGTGCGGCTTCCAGCCTCGCCCAGTCGCCGTTCAAGACGTATGAGACCCGGTACTACGTGATTCACACGGATCTCGAGCCCGCGGCGGTCCGCGAGGTCACGTTGCACCTGACGCTGTTGGCCGAGGAATATCACGCCCGAACGCGCTGCTTCGCCGGCCGGATCAGCCGCAAGCTGCCCTTCCATCTGTTTGGCAAGGCCGAAGACTACCAGCGCGCCGGCGGCATGCGCGGCAGCGCCGGCGTCTTCACCGGCGACAAGCTCATGGCTGTGGCCGGAAGGCCCATCAGTTCCCTAACCTGGCACATCATCCAACACGAGGCCTTCCACCAATTCGTCCATTACGTCATCGGCGGCGACATCCCACCCTGGGTCAACGAGGGCATGGCAGAGTATTTCGGCGTGGCGCTGTTCACGGGCGACAGCTACATCACCGGCCTCATCCCGCCCAGGATCGTGCCCGTGATGCAGCAGGGTATCCGCGAGAATCGGTTCAGCTCGATCCGCGACATGATGTTGACCGACCATAGCCTCTGGAACGCGCATGTCACACTGCAAAGCGGGCAGGCCGGGGCCAACTACCTCCAGGCCTGGTCCATGGTCCACTTCCTGGTGCATGCCGACAACGGGAAATACCGCGAGACCTTCGGGCGCTTCATCCGCGACGTCAGCCGCGGACAGCAGTGGGAGCAGGCATGGCTGCGGCAGTTCGGCCGCGGCGTACAGGCTTTCGAGCAGCGTTGGCGCGACTACTGGCTGAACCTGCCCGACAACCCGTCGGAGGCGCTTTACGCCCAGGCCACGGTCAAGACGCTCACTCACTTCCTGGGCCGGGCATTCAGCCAGCGGCAATTCTTCGACAGCGTGGAGGATTTCTTCGCCGCCGCCGACAGCCAGAGCATCAAGTACCACGAGCAGGATTGGCTGCCCCCGGCCTTGCTGGCGCAGGCGCTGAGCACGGCCCGTCAGTTCGGGACCTGGTCGTTGGAGAAGATCCCCGGCCAAACCACGCTCGTGTGCCGACTGGATGACGGCACAACCCTGGTCGGCGGCTTCAGGATCCACCGCCAACGAGTGCAGAGCGCGACCATCAAGGTGCACCCGGCCAAAAAGAAACGCAGGTAAGCGTGGCGAGAGAACCGCGGCGGCAGCCACCGCGCTGGTGTCAGCAATGCCAAACGACGGTGAGTCAAACGAGGTCTACTCGTTGCGGCCGATCGAAGACGAACTCGGTCCGCAACCGTCCGCTGCGGAGCGGACTACGCCGCCCAAAGGTGATCCGGAGCAAGCGGCCCGCTGTCCGCAGTGCGGCTACAACCTCTACGGCCTACGCAAGCTGCGCTGTCCCGAGTGCGGGCTCCAGCCCAACCCGGAGGACCTGTTCGTCAGTGAGGACGAGCTCCGCTTGCGGCGTGTGGCCCGCTGGGAACGGGCCTGGACCGCGATCGGAGTGGTGCTGCTCTGCACCGGCTTTGCATTCGTGCTGGCCAGCGCCCTTCAGGGACGCACAGGCGCTCGTGGATACGTGTTCTGCTTCACGGCGCCATTGCTGGCAATGACGGTGCTGCTGCTGGCATACCACTACTACACCAGCACGACGATCCACCGCTTGCTCGTCCTGTTCGGCGTGATCTGGCTGTTGCACGGAATGCTGCTGCTGCATTTGGCTTGATACGCGCGCAGCCCGGCAGCAGTCTGGCCGCGATCGGGTAGCCGGGGAGGTTGCCCTGCCCCGGCTCCCACACTACCGTACGTACGGTTCCGCATACGGCGGTTCACGAGCAACACGCGAGCCGCCGATGTTCCTCCCTCAGGCTGATGAGGCCCTGGCCCCGCCGGCAAAGCTCCTTGAACTGGCTCCCGTGCCGCTTCCACTGCTGCCACAGAATGCAGCGTGGTCTCCGCCGCAGCCATCGGTCGAGCGACTCGAGGACGGCCTGCAACTCGCTCAGTCGGAAGCGGGCGACCCATCCACGATGAAATAGGCGTGTGACACCGGCAATGAGGCTCGTACAATCAACCCGTGCATCGGAGGCACCCGCCTGGGTGTCTTATTGATCGAGAGAGGAACCGCCGCCATGCCACCAACGCCTCAATCCGCGACGGACCTCGTGCCTCACCTGCGCCAGTGCGGCTATGGCGACGATCAACTGGCGCTGCCGTTCGAGTTCAACCACGTGACCGTTCCGGTCGTCGCGTTCGCCGGCAAACCATGGAACTCGTGGTCGGCGTGCATCGCGGCAGTAGACGTGGATGGCGATTCGCGCACGTCCGCCGCCCAAGTGAACACACTGGGCGTGCCCACGGTCTTTGTCTGCCATAGTGAGATCTTCCCGCCACCGGGTGGATGGCACAAGAAGCGCAAGAGGCGAGCCGAGCGGTTCTACGACCCTGTCGCAGCGAAAGAACTCGGCATCGACGAGAACGACCTGTGAATCGTTGCGCAGGCCGTGGAGCGCAACCTGGTCTTGGTCACGTCCGACAAGATGCCGCGAATTCGCGAGGCCGTATGCGAGTTGTACCCGAATTTACGATTCGAGGATTGGACGGAATCGAGCAACCTCGCTGGGGAAGACGCCTGACCCTTGCTCCATACACCCACGGCGTCTGTGTCGGTTCGGTTGCGGCTGGCATCGGGCTTCGCGTCTTTTGGCCCACTCGCCCACCGACCGACGCCTCGCATGCGATTCGTGTTCCTCGGGCCGGAGCTTTGCTTACAGCTTCCTTCAGACCCCGCCTGGCGACGACGCCCTTGCTGTTCGGCTAGGGGTTCCTGCCATCAAGGCCCCCAGAGGACTCTCACCTCAAAGTCAAACGCCAGGCCTGGCACACCAACAAAGACGGGCGGACAAGCCGCCCGTCTTCTGCCAATTACTTGGTCGAAAGTGCTGCTCTAACGGCGTCGCAGTACCGCCAAGCCCGCCAACGCAAACAGCGCCAGCGTACCCGGCTCGGGCACGTACTTGAGCGCGAACATGTCGAGCCCGTTGTTGCCATTGGCCAGCACATTGCCGTTTGAACTGTCGACTTTGAACCAGGCTCCGGAAGTGGCCCCCACGGTCAACTCACCCGGCCCGCTCGCAGTCAGACCGGTGCCACCGAAGGGTTCGCCGGCGGCCGGGTTTGGAATCGTGCCCAGCACGTTGCCGTTGGTGAGGTCCGTCCGGTAGATCACGCTGTCGTCGAGCTGCCAGAGATCTCGGCCGTCGTATGCGAGCCCCTCGATCGAGGACTGCCCCGGGATGGAGCGGACGAAAGCACCACTAAACGGGTCGTAAAACTCGACCACATTGCTTCCGCTGGCAAAATTGTAAATCGCCAGCTCACGCGTCGAAA
>JAHJAR010000009.1 GCA_018814045.1 Planctomycetota bacterium
GGGCAGGTCTCCCGCCGCGTCCACCCGCCGCAGCGCCCCGTCTCTCAAGACCAGCTCGTACGTCACGCTCGGAGCGGTCTGCACGACGTCCACGCCACACTCGCGTTCCAGCCGCTCCTGGACGATGTCCATGTGCAGCAGTCCCAGGAACCCGCAGCGAAAGCCGAAGCCGAGCGCGTCGCTGGTCTCCGGGACGAACGTGAACGAGGCGTCGTTCAGGCTCAGTCGTTCCAGGGCATCGCGCAACGCCGCGTACGCCTCCCCACCCGCCGGGTAGAAATCGCAGAAGACCATCTGCTGCGGCGGCTGGTAGCCGGGCAACGCGGCCTTGGCCGGAGCGTTCACGGCCGTGATCGTATCGCCCACCGTAACATCATGGAGCGTCTTGATACTCGCGACCATGTAGCCGACTTCGCCGGCCGCCAGCGTGTCCACCGGGCTGCGGCGCGGTCGCATTTTGCCCAACTCGGTGATGATGTGGGTGCGCTGCCGGCCCATCAGCAGGACCTTCTGTCCCTTGTGGATGGTACCGTTCACGACGCGGATGTAGCAGATCACGCCGCGGTAGTCGTCGTAGACCGAGTCGAACACGAGCGTTTGCAGCGGTGCCGCAGGATCGCCCTTCGGCGACGGGAGCACGTTGACAATTGCCGCGATCAGCTCGTCCACACCCGCGCCGCTCTTGGCGGAGACGAATTGCACGTGTTCGGCGTCGATGCCAAGGACGTGCTCGACCTCGAGCGCCGTGTCCTCCGGCTGCGCGCCGGACAGGTCGATCTTGTTGATGACCGGCACAACCTCGATGTCACCGGCGACGGCGGCGTAGGCGTTGGCCACGGTCTGGGCCTGTACGCCCTGCGTGGCGTCCACGACCAGCAGCGCGCCTTCGCACGCCGCCAGGGACCGCGAGACCTCGTAGTGGAAATCAACATGCCCGGGCGTGTCGATCAGGTTGAACATATATCGGCGGCCGCCGTAGGGCATATCCAGCGTCACGGCGCTGGCCTTGATGGTGATGCCGCGCTCACGCTCGAGCTCCATATCGTCGAGCAACTGCTCTTTGAACTCGCGCGCCGAGACCGCGCCGGCCCGTTCCAGTAAACGGTCGGCCAGCGTGCTCTTGCCGTGATCGATGTGGGCAATGATCGAGAAGTTGCGGATATACTCTTGGTTCATCCCGCTTCCGGGGTCGTGGTCGTAAGTGCTCAGTCCTGAGTCATGTTCCGGTGCACAGCAGCACGCCAGCGCCATCCCGCGCATCAGCCCGCCGTGGCTGGGCCGCGATCGAATCAGCCATTATAGCATCATGGCCCTCCGGCGTAGTCCTAGTTTCCCGCTCGATCGGATCGAAACGCCTCTCGCTGTGTCTCCATCTCCTCGTCGCCGCTGCACAGCACCTGCTTGTGCGCGACTGCGCGCGTGCCAGCCCGCCACCATGCGCGGGCTGGGTGGGTGGGTGGGTGGTAGAACGTCCTGTCCACCTCAACCAGGTCAAAGCGCGCGGCACAGCAGCGGAGATGAGCACCTTGGCCGGCTCCAGCCCCACAGGGCCGCGCGGCGACCCGGCGGCAATACGCGGGGTCGCTACTCGTTGAGCCTGTTGAGTTGAAGACCGTAGGTTTCGCCCCGCCTATTCCCGAGGATGGGATCGTGCTCAGAGACCTTGTTGCTGCCGCAACCGACGACGAACCGCCTGCGAGCCTCCCGGGCGGACCAGGTGCGATTATCCGGCCAAAGACAGGCAAACAACTCGACGCGGCCGCGCTCATCCCTCAATATGGAGCAGCGTGCCGGCGTGGAACTAGTGATCCGCGTTGGTGCGTGGGAGCTTGTTGATGTTCATAGTGATGAAGCCGGCCAGTTCCCGTCAGGATGTCGAGCACATCCTGGCAGAGTTGCCGCGCCTGGATGTTATTGGCCGCGCCAGCGAGGGCGCGCTGCGCCCGGTGATCGAGGTGCTTGAGGCCGGCCCCGGTCTCGATCGCCGCCGACTGGAGCAACTACCCGCCGTTGAGTGCGTGCTCGATGACCCTGCCCAGGTTCTCGCCGCGATTCGTGGCGCGAAGGGCCAGACGCGCCCGGTACCCCTGGGACAGCGCGCGCATGTCGGCGGCCGTCGCGTGGCCGTCATCGCCGGCCCGTGCAGCGTTGAAGATGAGGGTCGCTTGCTCGAGACCGCCGCCGCGGTAGCCGAGGCCGGTGCGGTCGCGCTGCGGGGGGGCGCATTCAAGCCGCGCACGTCGCCCTATTCGTTCCAGGGGCATGGGGAGCGTGCGCTCGAGATGCTCGCGCGGGTCCGCGCCGAGACGGGCCTGGCAGTCGTCACGGAGGTGATGTCCTGCGAACACATCGAGCGTGTGCAGCCGGTGGCGGACGTCTTGCAGGTGGGCTCGCGCAACATGCACAACACGCCGCTGCTCAAGGCGCTGGGCGCGCAGGACAAGCCGATTCTGCTGAAACGGGGCTGGAGCGCCACGTTGGAGGAGTTCCTGCTGGCGGCCGAGTACATCCGGCAGGCCGGCAACAGCGACGTGATTCTCTGCGAGCGTGGTATCCGCACCCACGAAGAATACGTGCGCAACACACTGGCCCTCGGGATCGTGCCCGAGGTGAAACGGGTGAGCGACCTCCCGATAATCGTCGATCCTTCGCACGGCACGGGACGCGCCCATCTGGTCGCGCCGATGTGCCGCGCGGCGATCGCCTGCGGTGCCGATGGCCTGCTGATCGAAGTGCATCCGTCGCCCGAGCGCGCGTGGAGCGACGGCGCGCAATCGCTGAATCTGCAAGAGTTCCGCGAGCTCATGGACGGACTGAGAACCCTGGCCGCCGCGTGCGACAGGGACATATAGGGCAACCACTTGCACGGCTGGCCTGGGCGAGCATTATCGGGCGTGGTTTCGAGATGAATGCCCGGCATAACGACGGCAATGGCCGCCGAGCATTCTCGTTGTGCCCAGTGAGCCGTCGCTGCGGGCCAAGGCCGGGATCTGTTCCCACCGCAAACTTCCGGAAAGGAGTCGCGGACGCTTGGGCGGGGGGCTTCGAAACGCCCGACCGCTATGATACGTAGTGGCCGGCTGAGGAACGCGATGAAGGCACTTGTGGCTGTATTTGTGGTCTTCGCGGCCCCGCTCTGCGGGTGGGGCGCGCTGGCGCAAGCAGTGCTGCCCTTCGAACGCGCGGGTGGGTTCGTGCCGGCCAATCCCGTCGACAAGCACGTACTGGCCACGCTGCGGAAGCAGGGCATCGAGCCCGCGAATCCGTGTTCGGAC
>JAHJAR010000101.1 GCA_018814045.1 Planctomycetota bacterium
ATCGTCCGGCAACAGCAGAGTTATAGGACGCTGTGGCTTCGAGGCGTGCAACCTGCTCGGGCGAAAGCGAGTCCAGCCCCCCCGCTGCAATCGTATCGAGCATGGCGTGAATGTCGTCGTTCGTGTTTGCCATGGCGTCACCAGATTGGCGTCTGCGACCTTATGGACGATCGGCGGGCTGATGATACACCTCCGGCCTTTTGACGAGCCACCCGCCGGGAGTATTCAAGAGAATTGCTGACTTTTTTCGACGCGCCTATGCCGTTGCCGACACCCAGGATCAGGATCGGCTACCCGCACCGACGCCACTGACCCTACGTCACTGCGTTTGAGAGGTCGCTCCCGGCCATGCGCCCGCCAAGCGCCTGTCCCGCTGCCGAAATCCCGCCAAGCGCGCGTGAGCGCGCCGCCCGTTCCTCACTTAGGACCCTGGAATGACCGCCCGACGTGAAGCAGAGCAAGCCGGGCAGGTGAAACCAGGCGTGGCGGTGTCCGCCGCGCAGAGTGTCGATCGGGTCAATTCTTCAAAAGGAGAGAGCCATGAAACGTACACATGTATTGCTGGCAGGGATTGCTATCACCCTGGGATTTTTCATCCTCGGCAGCCCACGGGCCTACGCCCAGCCCGACCTGACGTGCGGCAACGCGGACGAGGATGGCGGAACGATTGTGATCAACGTCAAGACGAAGGGCGGTGTTTCCAGGCAGAAGAGTGTGTCGATCGCGGGAGGCCGGGCCGCCGCGGACAAGGCGAGCGACATCAAGGAGGCCTTCGAAGCGGGTACCGGTGCCGCAGACTGGCGCGTCAGCCAAGCCGGCGCCGCGCTCACGTTTGAGCACAAGAAGCCAAACGGAACGTGGGAGCGCGTCTCTGAGACCACGGTGAACCGCGATGAAACCGGCGAATTCGACGTCGCCGGCACGTGGTCGACCCAGGGGGCCTACCTCGACTTCGGCCTCGATGACTCGTTCCCTGCTACCGGGTTCGATGCCAGCGGCAACCCCTCGATCGTCAGCTTCCTGACCGGCATCGGTGCCATCGACGTCCCGGTCAGCCCCGGCGATACTGCGGCTCTGGTTGTTCAAAGTGTCTACGACGCAATGGCCACGGCCGGCGCCGACATCCAATGGACGTCAGCCAGCAGCTTCTGCATCACTGACCCAAGCCCCAACGCCTGGCTGGCGTGGCAGTCCACGGACACCGCGCTGCCCATTCGCGAGACAGGAATCTGCGAATTCCCAGAGCCCGCGACGCTCGTCCTTCTGGCTCTGGGCGGTCTGCGCCTGCTTGGTCGGCGGTGATCGCGAGCCCAGGGCCGGCTGTCCGACCGGGCAATCCCGCAAACGCAAGGCGGGCAGGACTTGCCACCGCGCAAGTCCTGCCCGCTGCGTTACTTCCAATTGCCCCGCCAGGGACTCGAACCCCGAACACGCGGATTAAGAGTCCGCTGCTCTACCAGTTGAGCTAGCGGGGCGCTCGGCCGACGGGTGTCAGCCGCGTGACGAATACTAGCAACTTTCGCCTTGATGGCAAGGCATTTGGATCGATTCGGCGCGATCTGCTACCATGTCCGCCGTGACCAGCACGCACGCCCCAATCGTCAGCATTGTCCTCGCGACTTTCCAACGCTGCGCCCGGTTGCAGCGGTGCGTCGCTCATGTCCGGCAGAACGTGGCCGTCCCGTTCGAGCTGATTGTGGTGGACGGGGGCAGCGACGACGGGACGCGGGAATGGTTGGCCACACAGCCGGCGCTTCGAACGCACCTCGAGCGGCAGCGGGCGGGCTGTTGCCGGGCGTACAACTTCGGCTTCCGTATGGCGCGCGGGCTTTACGTGATGTGGCTGAACGACGACGCCTTCCCGCTTCCCGGCGCGGTGGAGAACGCCGTCATGCTGGCCGACCGCGCGGACATGCAGGATGTTGGCTTGGTCGCCTTCTACCACAACCACCAGCAACCCTGGAACGAACTGCACGGGGTCGACCACGAGGACACGCACTATGGGATCCTGCACGTCCGTGGCCGGCCGTATGCGAATTTCGGCTTGCTACGGCGCGAGCTGCTGGAAGAGCTGGGCTACCTGGACGAGAGCTACTACTTCTGTGCCTGGGATCCAGACCTGTCTCTCAAGGTGCAGTGCGAAGCCGGACTGAAAGTCCTGGGTGCCCCAAAGGCCCTGGTCTATCACGAAGAGCTGGCCGACGAGCGCAAGCAGCAGGACGCCGGCGACGTGCGCACGCGCGATAACGAGCGCCTGTTCGCCAAGTGGGGGTTGCCGGCAGCGGGCGCCTTCCCCGATCCGCGCCCGGCTTACCTCGACCTGATCCGCCAGCGCGGACTGGCATAAAGAGAGAGCGGGGCCGCGACGTCAGCCCCGCTCTGTTCCGGAATCATCCACCCCCGGTCGATCCGCGACCGCCGAGCACACCAGCACGCCGAGACGGTTCAACACACCACCGCGCCCAGGCAGTGAGCTGCTACGGCTGCTTCGGTTCGCTCTCGGGCTCACCGGCCTTGACGCTGGCGGTCTTCTTCTTGAGCAGCGCCTTGACCTCATCCGGCGGCTCGAAACAGCCCGGCGGCAAATCCACGTTGTACTCTACCGACTCCAGCTCGATCACGCGTTCGTGCATCATCGCCAGGATGCTGATCCGGTGTGCCACGAGAATGCCGCTGACACGCTTGTATGAGCCCGGCGAGACACTGACCGGCAACTCGCCCAGCGCGGTCGGAAGCAACATCTCCCGCCTGACCAACAGGTGCGACTCCTGGTCGAAGAAGAACGTCTCCGGTTTTCCCGTCCGGGGCGTGGCCGCAACCCGATAGCAGGGCTTGTCATTGATCGACTCGACGCCGACGCACTCGACCTTCTGGAACAGCTTGCGCCAGTTTGGGAAGAAGTCGAACGTGGCGTTGCGCACCGCGACGGCCCGCGCATCACCCTCCAGCAACCGGGGCCCCTCCGCGGCTGACATCTCCCAGGCCACCTTGCCATCGGTGCCCTCGGTCACGGTGCCAAACCCACCCAGCTCGAGTCGCACACAGCTCTTGGCCGGTCGCGCCTCGTACGAGACGATCGGCCCGCTGATATCGGCTTTGAGAACCTCAAACTTGCCCTTGGAAACGCAGGTTTGCAGCTTGTCGAAGGCCGCCTTGCCACCGATCGCTTCCACGTAGGCATCCAGGATCTTCTCAGCCTTGGGGAGCTTCTCGGCCTGGGCAAACGCCTGGCTTGAGACACCCAGCGCCACGGCCAGCGCCGCTACCCACCAGGCAGCCGACATACGGCGGGGGTGCAACAGGGCTTCATTCTTCTGGCACACGTTCTGTACTCCAAACCGGAGGCGCTTTAGGTATCAATCATGACAACGTTGTTCTCGCCGGCCGACGCCGCCTCCGCGCGCGACTGCGATTCTATCCACTTTAGGGCTGCTTCGAGCACGGGGTCGCGCCCGGCGCGCAGAGCCGCGCCGTCCAGCGTAATCTCCTCATCCGGCGTCACGCCGGCACCCTCCAGGCGACCACCCGCCGCGGACACGTAATCCGCGTGGGCATACTGAAGAACGTCACCGTTGGGCAGTTTCTCGAACATCGACGGCAACGCCGCCCCCGCCGTGGTCGTGCCGAAGACGCGTGCCCGCCCGATGTCCTGCATCCCGCCCACGAGGATCTCGCTGGTTGAGGCCGACAGTCCGTCCACCAGGATGGCCAGCGGGCCGGCGTAGGTCTCGGCCCGGGCATGGATGGCAAAGTTGATCCGGGCGTTACGCGTCCACATCGTGCCCAACTGCTGCCCCGCCTCATCCACGAACCAGCCCGCGATCCCCATCGCCATCGCCCCGATCCCACCCGGGTTACCGCGCAGATCAATGATGATACCGGCGCAGCCAGAGAACTCGCGCAGCGCCTGCGCGAATTCCTCCATCAGGTGGTTCGGGTCGGCAAAGACGTTGAAGGTAACATAGCCGACGTTGCCGTCGAGCTGGCGCGATTCGAGCCAGACATACATGGGCGGCAGGTTGCCCAACCGAACACGCCGCCCCTTGCGTTGCTGTAGCGTGAGTTCCAGCTCAACCGCGGTCCCCGTGTTATCGCCGAAGCTCACCGTGCGCGTCTCGCCCACCTTGTCGGCGAGCCGGGCCAGGATGGAGCGGGCCAGACGCATCTCGCGTGCGGTCGAATCCGCGTAGGCCTGCTGGATTCCGGCGATGAGCGGTGCAACCTCTTCGCCCGCGATCGTACGCACCTGCCATCCCGGGGTAACGCCGAGTTCCGCCGCCGCCGAGTCTGGCTCGACCGCCACGACCAGGGCCTCTCCCTCAATCACCCGCAGGTCCAAGCCCGCCGTCCCGTCGCCTTCGCCCTGTCCCACCGGATATCGCAGATCCTCGTACACCTCGGCGGGCACCACGGCAAAGTGTGACTGCCCCAGCCGCCCGATCATATCTCTCATCACGGCCCGGGCCGCGGACATGGTCCGGGCCTGCGCGATCTGCGGCCGCAACTCGGCCCGCACCGCCGACCAGTCCAGGCCTCCAAGCGACGGGTCCCAGTGCATATCTCGGATCGTCCGCCAAGCCTGCTCGAAAGAACGTGCGTTGAGCTCGCATTGCGCCGGCGAGAGTTCCATTTCCGGCGCGCCGGCCGTCGCCGCACACCCGAAAGTGAGCCCCCCGAATGCGATCACGCTGAGCAACACCGCGGCTCGATACGCGCGGCTGCGGCGGCACCTGTGGCGTCTTTCAGATCGCTGCATTGGAACGACTCTCCTGCTGGGTGCGGTTCGAAAGCGCTGCGGCCGCTACCCTGTCTAAGCGCATGTTGTCCTGACCACGATCAGCCAGTCCAATCATAGCGAGTCCCGTGTTGCCGACCGGCTTTCACGACACAAACCGACATCTCTCGACAGTCCCCGAAGCGGGCATGGTCATGCGCAATCAGCGCCAGCGTCAAGCCACACTCAGACCCCGTCCCCCGCCCACATCGCCAGATCAGCGAAAAACTGGCCCGGCCAAGCTGCTACGGCCCATCGTGGGGCTGCTGCTCGGCCGGCCTGCCGGGTGTAGCGGCTTTTGCAGGCGTGGCGTTCTTGCGTTGAGCGCGCGTCGGGAGACGCTCTAGCCGACGTTTCATCTGCTCGAACAACCGGTCCAGAGCAGCCTGCTGCTGGGCGTCCTGTTGCGCGAGTGCGGCACGCCGCCCATTGTCCTGCGCTTCGGTCAGCTTCTGCCGCAAGGCGTCGCGCTGTTCGCCGAAGCGCTGCCGCAACCGGTCGCCACGCACCTTCACACTCTCGTATATTCGCCAGGCAGTCTGCTGCTGGGCTTCGTTGAGCTTGTATTTCTCGATGAAGGACCGTACATAGCGCGCCCACGGATCATCTTCATCTGCGTGAGTCAGGACCCGTGTCGGCGACTCGCGATCGCGGGCAACTCGTGGCTCCGTCTGGCGCACGGTGGGCCGGTCCGCGGCGCCTGCCGGCCGGCGTAACGCCGCGCGCGATTCGCCCAACGTCGGCCGTTCCGGCAACGTGTCCGGTGCACCTTCATCGGTCTCCGGTGGCCGGGTCTCTTCGGTTTGCGCCGCGGCGCGCGCCTCACCTGCGATTTGGATGGGATCCTCGTCCAAACCCCAATCGCTCGGCTCCCATTCGCCCTGCTCCCATTTGCGGCTCAGTTCGTCCATGCGCGCGACGCGCCGGTTCGCCGCGCCGAGATCCTCCTGCGCGATCTCGCGTTGCTCGGGGTCCAACTGCTCCATGAAGCGTTCCGCGGCGATGTTCAGGCGGACCTTCGTATCATCGAACACCGGTCGGGCCATCTGAGTCCAGCGCGCAATCTGCTCGGGGGTGATGGCTTCGCCGGCGGCGCGCGTCTGGATCGCCTCCAAGGCGTAAGAGAGAATGCGCCCGGAGTGCCGCTGCCAGATTCCCAGGCTCTCCTGCGCGACGGTGCGGCGCAAGACGCGCTCCTGGTCCTCGCTCAGCATGTACCGGTCGCTCACGACGCCGATCAGCGTGTCGAACCGCTCCTGCATCGCCCAGGGCGGGATGGCGCCGACCTCACGAAACACATCGAGCGAGAAGCGGTCGGGTTCGGAGTCCCAGCCATTGCGGTCGTAGACCTTCTCGGCCGCCGCCAACATGTATTCGTAGTGTTCATCCCACGAGCCCAGTTCGCGTAGGCCGCCGAGCAAGCGTCCCACGTTCTGGCGCAGGCTCCGCATCTCCTGACCCTGGCCGTCCTGTTCGTCATCTTGGGCCTGGGCCGGAGCACGCCCCACCTGACAACAGAGCACTAATATCAGCAAAAACGAGTACATGGCCAACTCCGGGCAGACAAAGCCGCGTTCCCCATGTAGATTGTTCGCCGAGGCCGTGCCCGACGCAAGCCGATTGTCGGCGCGTCGTCCGTGGCCGGAGCGTCGGCCGGCACCGGAGTCGTCCGTCACAGTCGGGTCTGCGGGTACCGCCAAATGGGTGGCCCACCTCTTTCGAGGTGGGGGACGCGAATTGGGCCGTCGAATTCGCGCTCCCCAAGGCTAGAGCCATGGGCCACCACCTGATGCAACCCGAAACGGAGAGCGTGACGGACTAGTGCCGACCAGCTATATCGGGTGCGGCCCAGCGGAACCCATGCTAACCACTGGTAGGATCGGAAGTCCCATGGCGCAAGTGCGAATCCTGATTCTGCGGGCCGCCGGCATCAACTGCGACCTCGAGACGGAGCACGCCTGGGAGACCGCCGGCGGCGCGCCCGAGCGCGTGCACATTCGCCGCCTGATCGAACGACCCCAACTGCTGACCGAATACCAGATCCTCACCATTCCCGGTGGATTCAGCTACGGCGACGACATCGCCGCCGGCCGCATCCTGGCCGCCCAACTCGAACGGCACCTGCTGGACCAGATCCGCGCGTTCGTCGTGGCCGAGAAGCTGGTGCTGGGAATCTGCAACGGCTTCCAGGTGCTCGTCCGAACGGGCCTGCTGCCGTTCTCTCAGGCACCGGAACAGGCCCGCACCTGCACAATCACCTACAACGAGCCGCCTGGCTTCCAGGACCGCTGGGTGTGGTTGCGTGCCGACACGTCGCGCTGCCCCTTCCTTGAGCCGGGACACTGCTACGAGTTGCCCATCGCCCACGGGGAGGGCCGCGTAATGTTCGCCGATGCGGACGGGGCGAAACGCTTGCTTGACGCCGCTCACGGGGCTCTGCGCTACATTCCGCCGCCCGATGGCCCCGACAACACCCGCGGCGACCCGTACAACCCGAATGGCAGCGCGGGCGACATCGCCGGGCTGTGCGATGAAACCGGGCGCGTGCTGGGGCTCATGCCGCATCCCGAGCGCTTCGTGAGCGGTACACAACATCCGCGCTGGACCTCCAGGGCCCACCGCGAAACCGGCGACGGCATGGCTCTCTTTCGGCGCGCCATCGCGCACCTGGCATAACGCACCGGCCGCGGCGGCTTTAGTTGGCTTTTCCACGCGGATACATCCGATTTGGACATACCACTTGCTCGGGGCAAGCCCGTTTTGCTAGAGTAGGTAGACAAGGGCGAGCACCCCGCGACTCCGCTGGAACTCGGACAGCGCTGGCGTGTCCATGCGGAGAATCAGGAGGACATCATCGTGCAGCCATCAAGGTCGGCGAGCGGTCTGCTCGCGCTCGCGGTATCTGTGGGGCTGGTGTGCGGTATACCGTCCGCAACCGCCGTCGAACGGCTGGTCCCCGACCCCTACACCACCATCCAGGAGGCCATCGAGGCGTGCAGCCCCGGCGATGTCGTGATCGTCGCCGACGGCATCTACACCGGCTTCGGCAACGTCAACGTCAGCCTGATGGGGATGGCCATCACCGTGCGCAGCGCCAACGGACCCGCCAACTGCATTATCGACTGCGAGGGCTGTACCAGCGGCTTCTACCTCAGCCTCTACGAAGGCCCCAACTCGGTCGTCGACGGCTTCACCGTGATCAACCACGGCGGCGGGTGAATCGCCTCGGGCGGCATCTACTGCTGGTCCAGCAGCCCAACCATCATCAACTGCATCCTGAAGAACAACAGCGGCACGCACGGCGGCGGCATCCGCTGCATGACCGCCAGCCCAACCATCATCAACTGCCTCATCATCGACAACATCGCCAGCGGCTTTGGCGGCGGTATCTCGTTGTATGAGAGCCACCCCACCATCCGCAACTGCACGCTCAGCGGCAATAAATCCGCCCTCGGCGGCGGCGCGATCTCCTGCCAGGGCAACTCCAACCCGCTGATCACCAACTGCGTCATCTGGGGAAACACCGCCCCCACCTGGTACGTCGAAGAAAGCGCACCCAGCGTGACCTACAGCGACATCGAGTTCGACGAGCCCGGCCTCGGGAACATCAGCGAAGATCCGCTCTTCGCCGACCCTGACAACGATGACTACCACCTGCTCGACGATTCGCCCTGCATCGACACGGGCGACCCCGCCACACCGCTGCTCGCGGGCGAAACCGATTGCGACGCCGAGAAACGCGTCTGGGACGGCGACGCCAACGGCACGCCGGTGGTCGACATGGGCGTCGACGAGCTCGGCTCGTTTCGTTTCGGCGACCTGAATTGTGACGGGCAGGTGAACGGTTTCGATATCGACGCGTTCGTGCTCGCGCTCGAGGATCCCACGGTGTACGACGCAACCTATCCGAGTTGCGACGCCGAGCTCGCCGATGCGAACGGCGACGGCAGCGTGAACGGCTTCGACATCGCCTCGTTCGTTATCCTGCTGGGCGGCTGAAGATTTCCGAGCCGCGACCGTTAGGAAGCGGTTGCGAAGATACTTTTGCGCCCCGAACGCGACCGACTTCGACAACCAGAAACGCATCTGGGACGGCGACGACAACGACAGCGCTCGTATTGATATCGGTGTGGACGAGTTCGGCTCGTTCCAGTTCTGCGATCTGAACTGCGACGGGCGTGTCGACGGGTTCGATATTGATGCCTTCGTGCTGGCGCTGACCGATCCGCTGATCTACTACGCCGCCCACCCCGACTGCGATGCCAGCCTGGGTGACCTCAACGGCGACGGCGACGTCAACGGCTTTGACATTGACCCGTTTGTGGAGGCTTTGGCCGGCAAGTAGTGGCGCCGGTCGAGATCATCGCACGCGGGCCACCGCGCTTGTGCGCGTCCGCTACCAGTGCTCGGGCACGAACGCGTCGGGGAAGTGTGCGATATCCGCCTCGCCGCCGGGCGGGACCACGACTGCCACGATGTCGAAGCGACAGGGCTTGTCGGTCCAGCGGCGCTGGAGCAGAAACCACCGGGCCGCCTTCAATAAGCGGCGGCGTTTGCCCGCGTTGACCGCGTCCTGCGGCTCGGCCAGTTGGCGGTCGCGCCGCGTCTTCACCTCGACGAAGACGACCGTGTCCGCCTCCAGCATTACCAGATCGAGTTCCCCCGCCGGCGTCGAGAAACGCCGACTGATCGTTCTCAGGCCGGCGCGCTTCAGGTGAGCCTCGGCCAGCCGCTCGCCGCGGCGCCCGAGCTCAAGATGCTCCTGGCCGTCCACGGCTGGCACTCAGCTCGGGCTGGCCGCCATCTCCGTGTCGGTCGCCTCGGAGGACGCCGACCGCTCGCGTGCGGCCGCGACCGCCGCCTGCGTTTCGGCCATCTGCCTGGCCTTGGCGGCCCGGGCTTCGGCAGCCGCGCGCCGTGCTTCGGCCGAGATGCGCCGGGCGCGCAGCTTACGGGCCTTGCCGACGCGGTCGCGCAGATAGTACAGCTTGCAGCGGCGCACGCGGCCACTGCGCAGCGACTTGATGGCGACCACCTTCGGCGAGTGCAGCGGGAAGACCCGCTCGACACCTTCGTTGGCCACGATCTTGCGCACGGTGAACATCTCGTCAAGCCCACTTCCGCGCCGCGCGATAACCGTGCCTTCAAAGTCCTGCAAGCGCTCCTTGCTGCCTTCGACGATGCGGAGCGTGACGACGACGGTATCCCCGATCTCAAACTCCAGTGTGTTCGGGCGCTGATACTTCTTCTCGATGACGTCGAACAGTTGGTTTCTCATGGAGCCTCTCGCTTTCTCGTTCTCAGCCAAACCGTTCGGCGACCGCCCGTAGCAAGTGGGCCGAAGGCGTAGGGGCATTGCATACGGCATAACGACGGCGAGCCCCAGGGCTACCGGTCTGATCCAGCAAATCGGGACGCCGCTGGCGGGTGCGCTGCTCAGACTCGCCTCGCCGCCAAGCTTCGATATCGGCATGGTTGCCGGACAGTAGTACGTCCGGCACGCGCAGTCCCCGGAACTCGCGCGGGCGGGTGTACTGCGGGGATTCGAGCCGTTGGTTCTGAAAGGACTCTTCGAGCAACGCCTCGTCGTTGCCCAGCACCCCCGGCCGCAGACGCGTAACGCTGTCGATCACGGCCAGACCGGCAATCTCGCCGCCGGTCAGGATGAAGTCCCCCAGGCTCACCTCCTCCGGCTCGAGCAGCTCGACCACCCGCTCATCCACACCTTCATAGTGGCCGCAGATGAGCAGCAGGCGCTCGCGAGCGGCGAAGCGGCGGGCCATGCTCTGGCTAAACGAACGGCCCTGCGGAGTCAGGAGAATCCGCAGGGCCGGCCGCTCGTCCATCCGTTCCACGGCATTTACCGCATCGTGCAGCGGCTGACACGCCATCACCATGCCGGGGCCGCCGCCAAACGGGCGGTCGTCAACTTTGCCGTGGGGGTCTTGCGTGTAATCGCGGATCTGGTGGAGGTGGAATTCAACGAGGCCGGCTTGCTGCGCACGGCCGAGGATGCTCGCCGACAGATACGGCTGCATAACCTCCGGAAACAATGTCAGAACGTCGATTCGCATCGTTGAACCCGGGCATAAGCCGCCGCGTACGCCTCACTTGACCGCGATGTCGTGCTTCTTGAGCAAGCTGCGCACTGTCTCAGTCGGCACTGCGCCCTGGCCGAGCCAATGCTTGATCCGATCGGCCTTGAGGTTGACCTGCTGGGCCGGATCCAGATGCGCGGGATCGTAGTAGCCCAACTCCTCCAGCACGCGCCCGTCACGAGGGTTGCGCCCTTCCATGGCGCTCAGACGGAAGAACGCACGATGGGTGCGCCCCATCCGGCGTAGTCGCAACTTAACGGCCATTCGACTCTCCGTTTTCGGCATCCGGCGGGGGTGGCTCACAACGATCAGGCACCTCGTCCGGCACTCGCTGGCCTGCTTTCAAGAGACACAGAGCCCCTTAGTATAAGAGCGCTTGCCCAGCCTGCCAAGGCCCGCCTGCGGCAAAATTCTCCCGACCATCGCCGGCACCTGATCGCTCCGCTGCCGTGGGCTGATTGTGCCACCGTTCTCCCCGGAACTCAACCCCACCGGCCGCGCTCCCGGTGGTCACCAGCGTACAGGGGGCTCGCTCTCGTCTACACCTTCCGCCGACCGTCCTGGCTCGTGCCGCCATCGCCGCTCAACATCCCCCCGCGGCGTCCGAATCAGCCAGCAGCATGCGCATAGAGCACCGCCCGCACGGTGGCGGGCGGGCGTGAGCGGCTGGTTGCTGAAGGGGGATGGATCAGCGCGTCGGCGCCAGCGCCGACTGGAAGCTCTGTACCAGGTCCTTGATGGCCTGGTCCACGTTCCGAGTCGGCTGCCAGCCGAGTTCGCCGCAGAGTTTGCCGTTGTCGCCACACAGCACCGGTGTTGCCCCGCTGCCGTCCTCGACCTCCAGGCTTGAGAGCATCAACGTCTGTCCGGCCGTGCCCATGGCCATCTCGATTATTTCTGAGCAGGTCCGCGTCTGGCCGGAGCAAACGTTATAGACCTCGTTGGGCCGGCCATCGCAAAGTAGCTTCTCGTACGCCTCAACGACGTCCTGAACGTGCAGCACGTCACGCCGGCAGGCCAGGTCCGGCCATTGCAGTTCGTTGCCATCCTGGAGCAGCTCCCACTGGGCCAGTCGCTTGGCTACTGCCCCGAAATACGACTCCTCGGACAGACCAGCGCCGATGTGGCTGAATGGCCGGGCAACCGTGACGTTCAGGTGGTAGTCGCGGTGGAAGGTCTGGGCAATCGTCTCGGCGGTGGCCTTGAGCGAGCCAAAAGTGCTCTCCGGCTGCGGCGGCGTGTCCTCGGTCAGCCGGTGGCCGTCGCTGCCCGCCGCGCCGTACACGTCGCAACTGCTGACCATCAGAATGCGAGCCCGCGGGACGACCCTGCGGGCAGCATCGAGCACGTTCGCCCAGCCCGTCACGATCGACTGGTATGCCGTCAGCGGCTCGGTCACCGCATCCTGCGGGCGAGACGTCCCCGCCAGGTGAACGATCCCATCAGGATGCACGGCTGCCATGACGCGGGCCACGTTAATGGCGTCACCAACTTCGCACACCAACGCGCGGCCGAAGCGACGCTCGAGCGCCAGTTTGCGGGCGCGGTTCCTCACCCCCGCCACAACCTCGTAGCCCTGCTGAAGCAGGTGCTCCATGAGGTGCGTTCCGACAAAGCCCTCTGCGCCGGTTATGAATAGCGTCTGCACCGGTCGTCCTCCCACTAATGCAGCATGTCTGTCTGATGGCGTACGCGGACCGTGTGAGTGCCCAGGGGCCACGCCGCCCGTTCCCTGTTCATATCGGCAATACGTCAGGCGAGTTGCACTAGCGAACCACTATCGGCGCAGGCAAAGCGCATTGGCGTGCGTCGCGGCGGTCCATCTCCGCCCGCATCCACTCTGCTCCGACCACGGCCGCGACTTGGGCTGATCCCCGGCCTCGGGCCACGCACAGTCATCCGGCAGGCGTATCAACAGCCACTTTGGTCCGATATCGACGCACGCTCCTTCTTGAGCAGCACGGCACCGCCCGCTATCCTGGCGCTGCGAGTTGGTCAGTGGGTGTCCCGCTGGCCACGTGGACGGTGTGCCGGCACCCAAACAAATGCCGCGGTTGCCGCGCCTGGGGCAGTTCCCCCGGAGCGTTTGCCCCCCCCGGCTCCCAATCCGCGGGCGCGTGTCGCAACAGGCTGTTACCGGAGAGCCCCCATGGCCTTGGATGACGTTCTGCTGGACGCCGAAGAGCGAATGGAAACCGCCGTCGATTTCTTCAAGCAAGAGCTGCGCGGCGTCCGCACCGGCCGGGCCAGTACCGGGCTCGTCGAAAGCATGAAGGTCGAGGTCGAGTCGTATGGCGCCGTTATGGCGCTGCGTGAGCTAGCCAACCTAGCCGTGGCCGAGGGCAACACGATCATCATCAAGCCGTTCGACCCGTCAACACTGAAGGACATCCAGAGGGCGATCGAACGAAGCGAACTCGGCATCAACCCCCAGAGCGACGGCAAGCTCATCCGCCTGCCGGTCCCACCGCTCTCCACCGAGCGCCGCCACCAGCTTGCAGGACAAATCAGGCAAATGGGCGAACAGCAGAAGGTCGCCATCCGCAACGCCCGCCGAGATGCCAACAAGGCCCTCGAGGTCGAGAAGAAGGCCAAGACCCTCACCGAGGACGAAGTCGAGAAGGGCCAGACGCAAGTCCAGGAACTTACCGACGACTACTGCAAGAAGATCGACACGCTGCTCGAAGAGAAGTCGAAGGACATCATGGCGGTCTGACGCCGCCTGCGATCGAGGGGTTGACCGACATCAACACAGCGGGCGAGAAGTGCTGCGATCTGCTGCGAAACCGGCTGACCGGCCGCCGGCGTCACCTTGACCATCCGCAACGATCCCTTGCCCGGGGTATTGCGGGTCGCCCGATGCCGCTTGACACCCCCCGCCCAAGCGACATGCTATTGTAGTGTCTCACAACTACGACATTCTTCCGAGCCGCGACCGTCAGGGAGCGGTTGTGTCGAGATGCCCGGACGGACAGGCGGAGGGGATTCGAAGCATGCAGCACTGCTTGCCAATTACAGGGAGACGCTTCTCATGCGTATGACTTCCTTTATGTGCCTCGTCTTAGCGGCCTTCGTGGCTCTGTCACTCGTCGGCTGCACCAGGAGCGAGGAATCCACCAAGCCTGAAACTCCGCGAGGAACCGCGTCGCCATCCCAGGCAGCCCAACCGCCCGCGGACGCCCCCGCCGACTACGCTACGCCGCGCACCACGCTGCTGCTTACACAAGCGCAGTTTGTCGACAAGGTCGACCCACAGACCGGCCAGTCCAACCCAGTCCCCGGACCGGCGCGCCTGGTGCTTCTGCGGCAACACGGCGAACAGTGGCGGCGAGATGTCCTCGAGGATCCGGAAAGCAATGTCTTCCACAAGGTCGCGTGGTTCACCGATCCCGGCGCCGTTGCCAGCGGACCAGGTCTGCTGACCATCGGTGCCCAGGCCGCCGCCCTCAAGCTATGGCGGCATACCGGCGACAAGTGGACCGCCGAAACGCTGTGGAAGACGGAATTCGGCGGCAGATGGAACCGACTCCGCGACTTCGAAATCGGCGACGTCACGGGGGACAAGCAACTCGACATCGTCATCGCCACGCACGACCAAGGCGTCGTCGCCGTACTGACGCGCGCCGAATCCGGCTGGCAAGCGCAGGAAATCGACCGTCAGCCGCAGACGTTTGTGCACGAAATCGAGTTGGGGGACTTGGACGGCGACGCCCAGTTGGAGATCTACGCCACCCCGTCGGCACCCAACCGGCTCGACGGGACGCCGCAACCAGGCCTGATCCCGGTCTATCGACACACCGCCGGAGGATTCCAACGCGCGATCGTTGAGGAGTTCCCCTACCGACACGTTAAGGAAATACTCGTGGCCGATCTCGGCGACGGCCCGGCGCTCTTTGCCGCCCTGGAAGCCGAGGAGGGGACCCGCCCGGATCAGCCCGCCGACGCCGGCAAGACCGCCATCAAACGCTACCGCTTCCAGGACGGCAAGTACGCGGGCGAGATCGTCGCCACATTGCCCGACCGCATGTGCCGCTTCCTCAATGCCGGCGACGTCGACGGCGATGGTAAGCCCGAGCTCATCGTCTCTCCGCTGAAGAGCGGCGTATGGCTCATCCGTCCCGGTCCCACCACACCCTGGAAGACCGAGTGCATCGACCGCAATTCGGGCGGCTTCGATCACCCAACTGCACTGGCCGACCTGGACGGCGACGGCACGCTCGAAATCTATGTAGCCGCGGACGACCAGCGCGCAGTACGGCGCTACCGCTGGACCGGCTCCACATGGGACCGCCAGGAACTCTACCAGATGGAGAAGGACAAGATCACTTGGTTCATCGCGGCCGCGAAGTTCTAGCGCCGTTGCAGATGGAAGATGCGTCGGCGGCGCCTCCGACTGCGGCCCCGAAACACCTGCCTTGACGATTGACCAGCGTCCCGCGCTGGCGCGCGAGGCTCTGACCGCAGAATTCACGTACCGCCTGCGCCTATTGCCTCCCCGGCAAACCGGAGCTATACTGTCGTTTATGCCACACCGAAGCACCCGAGGCTCATAGCGGGGGTCTTGTGCAGCATGCTGCCTGATTAGGAGGAATCGTTCCGTGTCCAGTTCTCACCGTCACCAGTTGTATGTCAAGCTCGTTCCACCTGGCATTGTTGGTGCAATACTGATCTGCGCGCTCGGCGGCTGCCCGACGGAAAACCCGCCGCCGAACGGCCAGCCGAAGAGCGCATCCGGCACCGTAAACGCTACCGGAGGCACGCTTACCCTCCAGGTTGACAACGGGGACATCACCGTCACCTTCCCCGCCGGCGCTGTTGCCGGCCAGGTCGACGTCAAGATCGAGGAGGTCGCCAGCCCCCTCGCTGCCCCGGACGGTTTCGCTCTCGTCGGGCAGTATGCCTACGATGTCACGGCCTCGGCGGCCGAGTTGGACGAGATCGTCACGATCACGTTTCCCATCCCCGGCGGCATCAGCGCCGCCTCGCGTTACCGGGTCATGTACCGCAACGGCGACAACTGGATCGCGCTGCCGAGCAGTGTCGATGCCACCGCCGGGACCATCACCGCCCAGACGAACCACTTCACGACGTTCGCCCCCTTTCAGCAACCCAATGAATTCTCGATCGTTACGGGCGAAATCCTGACCTACCAGCACGGCGGCGGCTTCGTTGACCTCAGCTGCTTCGTCTCCGGCGGGCGCTCCGGCGACTGGCACCTGAACTTCCTCACCCTCACCGACGATCAGCAAACCGCGAGAGATTCGTGGTACATCGACAACGGGGCGGACGCCGTGCAACTGACCGAGCGACTGGCCACCAACGGCGACATCACCGGCTTGCCGCGCACGGCCGTGGACGCGTCCGGCCGAGTCCATCTCGCGTATGCCGTCATCAGGAACGACAACCCTGGGACCGACGCCTGCGAATTGGAGATCTGGCACATCAGCGACATCGCGGACGCCAACGCCATCGCCGAGCGCATATTCACGACCGACTATCCCTGCGGCACATGGTTGCCGGATCTGAGCTGGTTCTTCACCGTGGACGCCGCTGGTGGCTGGCATCTGGCATACAAGACCTGGCACGAAGACGAGAACGAATGGAAGGCCTGGTATACGAACCCCGGGCTGGCCGAGCCGGTTCCGCTCGAGCACGTGCAGGGCCTGCCGCGCATCGCCGTCGATGGTCTGGGCCGCGTGCACCTGGCGTACGCTTCGGGCACGTGGATCGACGGTGTCCAGCAGATCCAGCTCTGGCACGTGGCGGACGTTCTGAACGACGGCGCTACCGCCGAGGCCATCGTGACCGTCTCGGCCGGCTCCGCCTGGTTCCAGAGCGTTGACCAATTCCTGTATTTCGGCGTGGGGCCGGACGCCCGCTGGCACGTGGCGTACAAGGACTGGAACGCCGACACCGAGGTATTCGACTACTTCTACCAGGCCGCCGGCGAGAATCCCGTTGCTCTGACCGAGATCGAAGACGGCGTGCCGCGCCTGTGCGTCGACATGTACGGCCGTGCCCACATCGTCTACTCGGTGAATACGGCTGAGACCTACATGATCGGTGAGAACGTGCTCAGCAAGGTGGCGCTCTACCACCTGGTCAGGTGACCACGCACATTAATAGCGCGGCACGGTGCGGGCATCTAAGCCGCCACCAGGTGACGTCGGAAGCGGCCACCTTCGCCGAATCTGCCCCCTGCGGTGCGGGTCGCCAGTCGGCGCAAGCAAACGGGGCGGAGCAGCCATACATGTGGATGCCTGCTCCGCCCCGTACTCTGTCACCTGCACACGACCGTGCTGCGGGCAAGCCCACTGATCTGCCGCATCCGCGGCAGGCACACTTGCGTGCCGCAAAACCCGAAGATCACGTCAATCTTGCAGCCGCCTTAGCTGTGCGCGGCCTTCGCGATTTCCTGAAGGGCCGCCATGATGCGGGCCTCGATCAGACGCGTCTGGGCGGTGGTCTCGCATTCGGTTTTCTGATCGCCGACGCAGTATTCGACCTTCTGGCCGCAGGCCTTGGCGGCCTTGCCCGCCTCGGTCGGGCAGCCGTAGTTCTTGTCGCCGACCGCCCAGCTCAGGTTGACCTTCTTCGCCGCGGCCCGGGCTGCCTCGGCAGCCTTCGCGGCCTCGGCTTCGTTCGCGAAGTCGAACGCGACCAGACGGTAACGCATCGGCTTATAGGACGACTTGGCCAACTCCTTGGCCGTCACCGGGCAAGCCACGCACTTCTCGCCGACGGCGTACTGCACCTTGAACATGTCCTCGTAATACTGCTCCAGGAGCTTGACCCGGGCCGCTTTGGCCTCGTTCAGGTCCTTGTGGTTCTCTCCCGCGACCACGTAGTGGATCTTGGTCGCATCGCCACCAGCCATCTCCGTGGCGGACTTCATGCAGCAGGTGACCTTGTCGCCGACCATGAAGCCGATCCGCGGCAGTTTTATCTCTTCATAGCGGACGCGATCGCCGTCACAGGTGACCGCGCTATCGCACATGGCCTTCGAGCCCTTCTCGTCAGAGACCAGCGCGGTCGTCTGCCCCTGGGACTTGCAGCACGCCTTGTCCTGATCCTTCGAGACACAACAGGCCTTGCCTTGGACCTGGCAGGGGTTCGCTTTGTCGCAGGTCGCCGCCTTCTCGCAGGTCTTCTGGCAGGTCTTCTGGCACTGGGCCAGCGCCGGAGCCGCACAGAACGCCACAATCGCCAGAATCGCAACCACAAACCGCTCTCTCATTGCTGTTTCCTTCCTCATCGAATCCGTGTTTCGCGGAACACAATATGCCTATATCGGCCAGCAGACATGCAAGCCGCTATTGTCACAACAGCCTAGCCGCCGTTTTCCTTCCCAGATATGCAAGTTACAGAAAATGACAAGTGGATTCCAGCAGCGCGGCGTCGGGCTCCCGGCAGCATAAATCGGATATCGTGCGTCGTGTTCTGCTGGTACCTTCACTCGGGCGCACCCACGACTTCCGGCGGTACGAGCTTCGAGAACGTAAACACCTCGCCGCTCACATCGACTTCGATGTGGTCGCCGGGGGCGAAGTCGCCGTTGACGATCTGCTTGGCGAGCGGGTTTTCGATCATTTGCTGGATCAGGCGCTTCAGCGGGCGGGCGCCGTAGACGGGGTCGTAGCCGTCGGCGGCCAGGCGGTCTTTGGCGGCGTCGGTGACGGTTAGCGACAAGCCCGGGCCGCTCCCGCTCGCCGGCGAGACGCCGGTGCCAGTGGTGCTTATGCCACAGCCGGCCAGGCGCTGTTGGAGGTTGCGGATCTGCAAGTCCACGATACCACGCAGGTCTTCACGCGACAGCCGGGCGAAGATGAGCGTCTCGTCGATGCGGTTGAGGAACTCGGGGCGGAAGTGCCGCTTGAGCTCCTCACGGATTTTCATCTCGATCTCGATATCAGCGGAATCAGGGATCGGGGATCGGGGATCAACAGGTTTCGCACCCGTGCCCCGGTCCCTGATCCCTTTTCCCTGCCGCCCCGGCTCCGCAGCGACCGCGGCGATGTACTCCGATCCGATATTGCTGGTCATCACGACGATCGTGTTATTGAAGTTCACAGTTCGCCCATGACCGTCGGTCAGCCGACCGTCATCAAGCACCTGGAGCAGGACGTTGAAGACGTCGTGATGGGCCTTCTCGATCTCATCCAGCAGGATCACGCTGTACGGCCGCCGATGAATCGCCTCCGTCAGCCGGCCGCCCTCTTCATACCCGATGTAGCCGGGCGGGGCACCGATCAGCCGGGCGACGCTGTGCTGTTCCATGAACTCGCTCATGTCGATGCGGACCATGGCGGCCTCGTCGTCGAACAAGAACTTGGCCAACGCCTTGCACAGTTCAGTCTTGCCCACCCCGGTCGGCCCCAGGAACAGGAACGAGCCGATCGGCCGATTCGGGTCGCCCAGGCCGGCCCGGCTGCGGCGAACCGCATCGGACACCGCGCGCACCGCGTCGTGCTGCCCGATGACGCGCGCGTGCAGCCGCTCTTCCATCCGGATCAGCTTCTCCTTCTCGCCTTCGAGCATGCGCGCGACCGGTACACCGGTCCACTTGCTGACCACTTCGGCGATCTCTTCGGCGGTGACTTCCTCGCGCAGCAACCCGCCGCCGGACTCGTGCAGGGTGGTGAGCCTCTGCTCGCGGTCCTTCAGATCGGCTTCGAGCTGCGGCAACTCGCCGTAGCGGATGCGCGCGGCCTTTTCGAGCTCGCCGCGGCGCTGGGCTTCTTCCAGCGCGGTCTGTTTGGCGTCGAGCTGCTGCTTGATTGTCTTGATCGCCTCGATCGCGTTCTTCTCGTTCTCCCACTGGGCGGTTAGGACGCTGTTGCGCTCGTCCAGCTCGGCGAGCAGCTTCGCGACGGACTCGAGCTGCTTCCGGCTGCCCGCGTCCTTCTCCAGCTTGAGCGCCTCGCGCTCGATCTGGAGCTGCACGATTCGCCGGCGCAACTCGTCCAGTTCGCCCGGCAACGAGTCGTTCTCGATCCGCACGCGCGAGGCGGCTTCATCAATCAGATCGATGGCCTTGTCGGGCAGGTGGCGATCACTGATGTAGCGGTGCGACAGCATCGCGGCCGCGACCAGGGCCGCATCCTGAATGCGCACGCCATGATGCGCGTCGTAGCGCGGCTTGAGACCACGCAGGATCGCAATCGTGTCCTCGACGTTCGGTTCGCCGACGTAGATCGGTTGAAAACGGCGTTCGAGGGCTTTGTCCTTTTCGATGTTCTGGCGGTACTCTTCGAGCGTCGTGGCACCGATGCAGCGCAGCTCGCCGCGCGCCAGCGCCGGCTTGAGCAGATTGCCGGCGTCCACCGCCCCCTCAGCCTTGCCGGCCCCGACGACGGTGTGTAGCTCGTCGATAAACAGGATGACCTGTCCCGCCGATTCGGTAACCGCCCGGATCACCGCCTTGAGCCGCTCCTCGAATTCGCCGCGGTACTTGGCACCCGCGATCAGGGCGCCCATGTCCAGCGCGACGATGCGCTTGTCCTTGAGCGTCTGCGGAACGTCGCCGGCCAGGATGCGCTGGGCGAGTCCCTCGACGATCGCCGTCTTACCGACGCCGGCTTCACCGATGATGACCGGGTTGTTCTTGGTGCGGCGGGCCAGAACCTGGGTACAGCGGCGAATCTCCTCATCGCGGCCGATGACGGGGTCGAGCTTGCCTCGCCGCGCCATCTCGACCAAGTCGCGGCCATAGCGTTCCAGCGGTTGATACGTATCTTCCGGGTTTTGCGAGGTGACCGCGGCGCTGCCGCGCACGGCTTTCAGCGCGGCGAGGATGTCATCCCGACCTACGGCGTTGAGCTTGAGGATCTCGCGTGCGTCGTTCTTGACGTCTGCCAGCGCGAGCAGGAGGTGCTCCGTGGAGACGTACTGGTCCTTCATGCGTTGCGATTCCTTCCCCGCCGCTTGGAGGACTTCCATGAAATCGCGACTGGGGCTGAGCGAACCGCCGCGAGTTTGCGGCAGCCGTTTCAGCTCAGAAGCAACCATGGAGCGAATCTGCTCGGCGTGCGCGCCGGCCTTCTCGAGCAGCGGCACGACGATCCCGGCGTCGCCGTCACCATTCCCTGGGCTGGAAACCAACGCCGCCAGCAGATGCAGCGGCGTCAGCTCCGCGTGACCGGCGTCCTGCGCCGTCTGCTGTGCCCGCTGAACTGCCTCGGCGGCCTTGATGGTGAATCGATCCATTTGCATACCACGCACCCTTTCCGGCGGGTCCGAACAACCGCCGAACATCTATCTGCACGCCGCGTTCCAGCGCGATATGATCGTAACTGTCTGTAATTACGGCAGTTATGTATCGTGATGCTGTGGGGTACCGTGCCAGTTTGGCATGAGCGGCAGGCAACCGAACCGCCTCGGAGACGCCAGCGGCCCACGCAAGGGCGACCGCCCCGCCAGCGTGCCATTGGGCCTGCTCAACTCGGGAGAGGCCTGAGAATCCTGCGAATGCACAGCACCCGCGCTGCGCTCCCGTTTGATGGGGGCAGCAGCGCGCTGCCCCAAAGGAGGGGAACGGCCTAGCTGGCCAGCATTGTGGTGAAGATGTCGAAGTCGAACACGTCGACTTGACCGTCGCTATTGAAGTCTGCCCGCAAGGGATCACAGCCCGGATTCAGGGTGTCGAACGCGCTGAGCGCGGCGTCGCCGCCCAGCGCGAGCAGCAGACCGTTGATGTCATGGCCGTCGAGGCGACCATCTTCGTTGAGATCGGCGTGGGCCACATAGCCCGGCAAGTGGCACCAGGCGGCGTTGTGTATTCGGCTCGGGCCAATGTCGGAGATGCGCTGCACCCAGGCGATGATCTTCACGTCCTCCTGGTTTGCCCAACTGTCCCCCGCAATGGTGAAATAACGTGTCACCACCGTGGATTCACCCGGCGTTAGCGTGATGTCCTCCGTCGCCGCGGCCTGGATGAAGCAGTTCCGGCCGTAATCATGCGGCGGATCTTCGTCCGGGTAATAAGAACAGATGCAGTAAGCCTGATCTCGTGTCGCAGGAGACTATTCCGAAACATCGTGTTCTCTCCTTCTGGCATACGCTGCGCAGCGATACCCGGGCTTAGGCGAGCAGCGCTTGCAGTACAGCCGCCCAGTATTGGCCTAGGCTGGAGTTGCCGTGATAGGTGATCAGTTCATCGACCGCGATTATCAACGTTGGGACGCGCTCTGCTGCAACGTAGGTCAGGAGCAGATCCGCGACGAACTCAGGGCTCGCCCGCCCGGCGCCCGGCTCGCCCGGGCACAGCGGCGAGCAGGTCCCCTCGCTGAGCCGCTGGATGAGCGGCTCGATGTCGAAGCCGTTGAGAACGTCATCACAGTTCAGGTCGCCGTGGAACAACACGCTCCCGCCCAGGCCGGGATACGCCAGGGCGTACTGCTCCGTGCTTTCGAGGGCCAGAATGAACGGGTCGATGTCCCAACCGTTCACGAGCCAGTCGTTGTTCATATCCGCCTTGCATTCGGAGATCTCCCAAACGTGGGCGGCGGGGGTGTTTTGGGCGTATTCGTTCCCATCGACGGTGACCTTGGCGCCGTTGGGCGCATCGACCCAGGTGTCGTCCTTGTGCCAGCCGTCATGGTCGATTGCTACGAACTCCGCCCCCCCAGCATAACAGCCCTCAATCGTGATGTCCGTTGGTCCGTCCAGGACGTAAGACTTGTTTATGATCACGTGTCCGCCGCTCATGTCGCCATAGGCGTCGTAGAGTTCGCCGCCGACGAAGAGGGCACCGGACATGTCTCCCTCGATGCGGATTCTCCCCATGAGCGCATCGTGCGCAGTCGGTTGCTGCCCCGCGATAGTGATCGTTCCTGGCATGTTGCCGTGCACAGTTAGCGTGGCGCGCATCGCCTTTCGGGCGGTATACGCGCCGTTCAGGTCACCATCGATCTCGATGCCGGCGCCACGCATGTCGCCGGACAGCACCAATATCTCACCCTCGATATTGCCGCCCACGTGGATAAGGCTGTCCGCTAACTGGCAGCGACACTGGAGGAGGTACGTTAGGTCATGCGCGACGTCAATGTCACACCACAAGTTCCCGAATATGCGCAGTGTGGCCAAGTATCCAACGCCGATCCAACCGGTTAGGTCTCCCGACACTTCCGCGTCGCCAAGATAGTCGGCAGCCATGATACTGCCGCTGTGTTCGACACCGGAGTTGATTCGGAGTCTGGCTATTGTCCCGCCCGAATCGATCAAGCCTGTCATCTCGCCGTTTATCTCCAGGGTCGCAAGATCTCCCGTCGAACAAATCACCCCCGACATTTCGGCCTCCCCGTCGTATGGTCCGGTTTCGATAGTCCCAGCCATGGAGTCGGCCACGAAGATTGTGTGGCTATATGCCCCTTCGATCGTAATGTCCCCGGTGTGCGTACCCGTGCCGTTGAGGGTGATGTCCTGGGCGGTGGTGCAGGAGAGGTCGCCGGCGAGCAGGCCGCCGATGGCGATGTTGCCGGCGATGTTGCCGGTCACGTCGATGTCGGCCCTGATATCGCCGGTGACCTCGATGTTGTTGAGCACGTCGCCAGCGACATCGAACGTCTCGGATCCGGTGTCGCCGATCTGGTTGGCGACGGTGGGCCCCTTGTAGCTAAAATCCCCAGCAATATGGAGTTCCTTGATTGTGGCGGTCCATGCTCCGGCGTGCGCCAGGTAGATGCGGCCAACGTCTTGGGCGCCCGGCTCGCCGGCGACGTCACAGGACCCGATCGTGATGGTCACATCTCCGGTCACGCCACCATCAATGATGATCTCATCGATGAACCCCAACCCACCGTTATCGTGGGCGTGGAACTTGTATATCCCGGGTTCCAGGATCGTGATGACGCCCAGCAGGTGGTTTATGTGGTAATCGTCTGGCTCGGCAAGACCGCCGCATTCCTCAATGAAGTTAGTGCCGTATGCGCTGGTCGCCAGGCACAGCGCGCCGTATATCGCAGCCGCGTAGCGCTTGCTCATCTCGCAACCTCCTTTCCAGAAACCTGCGACGAGAACACACGCGAGCGCCGGGCGCCGCGGCAGGCGAGCAATGCAAGCGTCATCAAGTAGAATGAACGAGGCTCCGGCACCGGCTTGGGCGCCGCCTCGCTACTGAAGGCCTCCTGCGCCCCGGCAAAAGAGCCGTGTTTCGCAAGCACACCGAAACTGAAGTAGCTCCACTCGGCCACGCCAGCACCCCCCTGAAGGACATCGCCCCAGCCCACATGAGACTGCCCGAAACCCTCGTAGAATAGTCCGTCGTCGATGGCAAGGTCACCATCGATCAACAAATCGTACGTCCGCATATTCTCAGACCAGAGCACGTAGTCGTGAAACTCCCCCTGCGCGATCGTGGCCGTGGCCTCGGGGTAATAGACGTTCATGACCGTATCTTCGCTGAAGCCGAAGCCGACCGCCCACCCCGTGTCAGAGTGCATTCCCATTCCCGCATCGTACGGCCCGTCCGTGACCTCCACGATTTTCAGGCGCCATTGCATCACGAAGAGCTCGCCCGACCCGGGGTCAAGGCCGTCGGGTTTCTCCCGGTCGTGATACGTGAAGCTGAGCGGGTCGTGTGTGGAGTCGATCTTCAGGGTCCACTCGCCCTGATCGCGAACGAACTCCCGACTGGCGGGGTCTCCCTCGTACATCCCTTGCCAATTCCCCCAGAGATACTCCCAGCCCCGCTGCTCCGGCAGCTCATTTGAATTCGCCGAGTAGCATATTCGGTAGACGTCGGCCCATGTCTGGCCAGCGAAGATCAGCAACAGCATCATCAAGGTGATCATGCGCGACATGGCGAATCCCTCATTCACGCGTCCTCCGCGACCTGTCCCACCGGCGGTCCGATAGGCACCCTCCCCGCTACCAGTAGTCTAGCACAGCGCAACTGACACTCAAGGGAATTCTCGTAAACACCGCCGATCGTAATGTCCCCGGTGTGCGCACCCTCGCCGTTGAGGGTGATGTCCTGGGCAGTGGCGCAGGAGAGGTCGCCGGCGAGCAGGCCGCCGATGGTGATGTTGCCGGCGATGTTGCCGGTCACGTCGATGTCGGCCAGCACGTCACCGCTGACTTCGATGTTGTTCAGGACGTCGCCGGTGACGTGGATGGTCTCGCTGCCGGTCTCGCCGAACTGGTCGGCTTTGATGGCCGGGTTGGGGCCGGCCTGGCCCAGGTTGCCATCGATGTCCAGTTCGAGCAGCGTGGCGGTATATTGCCCGCCCAGACCGGACAGGTCGATCTGGTCGATGTTCTGCGCACCGGCCCCGCTGTCACAGTCCGCCACGATAATCTGCACGTCGCCGGTGACGCTGGGGTCGATGACGATGGCGTGGATGTCGACTGGTTGGCCACCCTGCTCGGCTTCGAACCAGAAGAGCCCAGCGTCCCAAATGGTAACTATGCCTGTGCCTTGAACGAAGGTCCATTCGTCGCCGAAGATGCGGCCGTTACGACAATTTGGCTGGACATACTTGGCCGAACGCGCTGCCAGCTGCCGTTAGACCGCACAAGGCGATTAGTGTGAGTTTCTTGCACATTCTCCACGATCCCCTGCAAATCACGTGAATGGACTCTGGTTAGTCGCGCGTAGCCCGCCGGCAGGCGAGCAGTCCGATTGTCATTAAGCAAACCGCAGTAGGCTCCGGAATTGGTTCGGGCGTGACCCAACTGCCGATCGGATCGACCTGCCCATCGGAGGTCCCCTCTTTCGCCATCACCCCGAATCGAAAGTAATCCCACTCAGCAATGTCGGCGCCGCCCATGCAACTCGGCCCCCAGCCGGCCCAGGAGGAATAGGCCCCGCCACCACCGCCTTGGTAGAAATCCCCTTCGATAGCGAGTTCGCCGTCGATGAAGAGCTCGTACGTGCGCATATCAGTCGACAAGAGGGTATAGTCGTGAGACTGGCCGGCCTCAATCGAGACACTCAGCGTGGGGAAGTACGAGTTCCTCACCGTGGTTTCGGTAACGTCGAAACCAACGGACCAGGCTTCATCGGAATGCGCGGCCACGACGGAGTCAAACGGCGGGTCAGTCACCTCGATGACCTGTAAGCCCCACTGCATGACGAAAACCTCGCCCGGGCCGGGGTCGAACGCATCCGGCCGTGCCCACTTGAACGTCACGAAATTGAGAGGGTCGTGTGACGTCTCAATCCTCAGGACCGAATTGCCACCATAGTCGATGATCTCTCGCTCCGGCGGATCGCCCTGGAAGTAGCCCTGCTCGTTGCCCCAGAGGTACTCCCAGCCCTGTTCTTCGGGCATCTGGTTGCCGCCGTAGTTGACGCGATATGTGTCGGCCAGCACCGGGCTGTCGGCAATCAGCAACAGCATCGTCAAAGCGATCATACGCGACATGGCGAGTTCCTCTTCAGGCGTCCTCCGCGATGTGTCCCACCGGCGGTCCGATAGGCACCCTCCCTGCTATTAGTACCCTAACACCGCCAAACTGACAGTCAACGGAAATCCCGCAGGCGCTGCCGCGTTGCCGGATGGTGTCTACTCGTGCCGCAGGGCGTCGATGGGGTGGATGATGGCGGCTTTGAAGGCCGGGATGATGCCGAAGAAGATGCCGACCGCCGCACTGAAGCCGAGCGCCAACGCGACCGACCAGATCGGCACGTTGACTTCGACCATGCTCGGGTGCAAGGCGGCCAGGTAGCAGGCGCCGTAGCCCAGGGCGATGCCGATCGCCCCGCCGACGGTGCTCAGCACGGCGGCCTCGGTTAGGAACTGCGTGAGGATGTCACGCCGCCGGGCGCCGACGCTCTTGCGCAGGCCGATCTCGCGCGTGCGTTCGGTGACTGATACCAGCATCACGTTCATGATGCCGATGCCGCCCACGAGCAACGAGATGCTGACGATGCCCGCCAGCACGCTGGTCGCGATCAGGCGAATCTGCTTGAACTCCTTGAGAATCTCGTCCTGCTTGAAGACGCCGAAGTCGTTCGGCTGCCCCGGTTTCAGCCCGTGGCGCTGGCGGAGCAGGCGGGCGAGCTGCCCTTCGGCTTCGGAGATCTGCGATTCATCCATGGCCTCGACGTAGAAGGCCAGGTACTTGCGGGCGTAGGGGTACATCTTCAAGCCGGTGGTCCAGGGGATGACGATCATCTCGTCCTGGTTATCGCCCATGAAGCTGCCCTTGGCTTGCAGCAAGCCGACGACGCGGAAGCGCTGACTGTCGATGTGCACGTAGTCGCCCACGAGCGACTCGTCGCATTCCAGCTTGCGCAGCACCTCGCGCCCCAGCACACACACCGGGGCCGCCGTCTCGACGTCCACCGCGCCGAAGAAGCGCCCGGCATCGACGTAGAAATTGCGGATCGGTTGGAAGAACTCGTTCGTGCAGCGCAGGTCCATGCCGGGGAGCTGTTGCCGACCGTACTCGACGGTGGCCCGTGTATACACTACCGGTGAAGTGCGGCGGATGGCCTTGGCGTACGCATCCACAGCGCGGACATCCTCGATGGTCATTTCTGCCGGGCGCAGGTACTCACCGCGTGGTCCGCGGACGCGTTCGGGGTACACGACCATCATGTTAGTGCCCAGGCCGCGCAGGAAATTCGTGACGTAGTTGCCGAAGCCCTCGACGAGCGTGACCACGGTGATGATCGATGTCACCGCGATGATGATGCCGAGCACGGTGAGCAGCGAGCGGATCTTGTTCGCCCAGATCTGCACCAGCGCCGTAGCCACGTTGCTCGCCGCCGCGTAAGCCCGGTCGGGGAAGAACAACAACAATCTGACGCAGAATCGTACGATTCTCATGACACTGCCGCACCCGGCCGGTCTGCATCCGTGGGGGCCTCGTCGGGCGTGGCGGGCGGCCCCCCCGGCGACCGGCTCGTATCCACGACGATCTGGCCGTCCTTGAGCTTGATGACCCGTCTGCAATGCTCGGCGATGTGATCCTCGTGCGTGACTATTATGATGGTCTGCCCCTCGGCGTAGAGGGTGTCGAAGACATCCATAATCTCCTCACCCGTCGCGCTGTCGAGATTCCCAGTCGGCTCGTCGGCGAGGATGATGGCGGGCTGCTGGGCCAGGGCGCGGGCGATGGCCACGCGCTGCTTCTGTCCACCCGAAAGCTGATTGGGCCGGTGGTGCGCCCGGTCAGCCAAGTTGACGCGTTCCAGGGCGTCGAGGGCTCGCCGGCGGCGGTGGCGAGTGCGCGAGTAGCGCAGCGGCAACTCGACGTTCTTGAGCGCCGTAGTCCGCCCCAGCAACTCGAACGACTGAAACACAAAGCCGATTTGCCGGCCGCGAATGCGCGCCAGCTTTGATTGCGACAGCCGTGACACATCCTGCCCGCGCAGGCGGTAGATGCCCTTGGTGGAAACGTCCAGACAACCCAGGATGTTCATCATGGTGCTCTTGCCCGAACCCGACGGGCCCATGATGGCCACGTACTCGTTCTCGAATATCTTCAACGACGTGCCACGCAGGGCGTACACCAGCTCGGTGCCGACACGGTAGATCTTGTGCAGGTCGATCAACTCGATCACCGGCTGCGCCGCGCTGGGGGCCCCGTCGGAAATCATGCCCCTTCCCCCGCCTCGTCCGCGCTATCCCGGGCTGTCTCGGATGCTTCATCCGTCGTCGGCTGCTGAGCATCCGTCTCGGACGGTTGCGCGTCGGTCTCCTCCGCGGCCGCGGCGCCGCCTTCGGCCTTCGGCTTCTCGGCCTGCTTCACCGACTTGCCGTCCTTGAGCAGGTCGAGGCTGCGGTACGGCCCCACGACCAGGGTGTCCGACAGCGCAATCCCCCTGGTGATCTCCACCCGGGTCACATCACTGATGCCGATGTCCACCAGACGCGGATGAGCCTTGCCCTCCTCGACGCAGAAAACCAGCCGCAGGTATTCGGCCACATTCTGGCGCGCCTCGGGGGCCCGGGCTTCCTCGAGCTTGTCGAATTCATCCAATAGCTGCTGGGGCAGATCACGGCGTTTGCGATACACGACCGCCTGTACAGGGATGGACAGCGCCCCCTCCCGCCGCGCTACTTCGATCTCCACGTTGGCGGTCATGCCCGGCTTGATGTCGGTGTTCTCTTCGGTAATGAGCACGAGCGTCTCGAAGGTCACCACGTCACGGCCGATCGGTTTGGTGCCTTTTGTTCCCACACGCAGGACACTCCCGGCGATGCTCTTGCGAGTGTCCGACTGGAGGTAGATGCGGGACGTCTGCCCCTCGGCCACCAAGGCAGCGTCGGCCTCATCGACGCGGCAACGGACCTGCATCTTCGACAGATCGCTGACCACCATGATCCGGGTGCCCGGGTTGTTCATCGTTCCCGTGATGACGACCTCGCCCTGGTCGGCGAAACGTTGCGAAACAACACCGCTAATGGGCGTTGTGATGACGGTCTTGGCCAGATCCTCCTGGGCCGCCTGCAAGCCGGCTTCGGCCTCGATGATCTCTTGCTTGCGCATCTCAACGACTGAGCGGGCCCGAATCAGGTTGGTGAGGTAGTTGGCGATCTCCATCGCCGAGGTCGCTTCGACCTCGATCAGCTCGCGCTGATGATCGTAGTCGCGCTGGGCCTTCTCCAGATCGGCGTTGGCTTGCGTGATCAGGGCCTCCAGCTTGGCGACGTTGGCCTTCCGGGACAGCACCACAGCGCGATAGTCGGCATCGTCCAGACGGCAGAGCAGGTCGCCCGCCTCAACCTCGTCCCCCTCCTCCACCGGCATCTCGACAATCTTGGAGACCAGCTCGGAACTGATATCGACCTCGTCAAAGGCTTCCACCTCGCCGGGGGCCTGCACCGTGCGAACCATGTCACGCTGTTGCGGCTGCGCCAATTCGACCTCGATGGCCAGCTCGTCGGCGACATGCAGCCGGCTCTGGCCGTCCTCGGTCCGCGTCGCGTCGTTGAGCCAGTAGATGCCGCCCACGATCAGACCCAACATGACTATTCCAACGACCGTCTTCATGGCCTGCTCCACGGGGTCTGGCGGGAATCGTCGAGTGTGCGAACGCGCGCTGCCACCGGCCTGCTCCACACTGTCACTCTCTCACGGACCGGACTCATCGGCCTCTCTCCTTCTGCGCCAATGCGGTTGCGACGGCGCTACGAAAACGGCCCGCCTCCCGCCATGCCCCCCCGCACCGCGGCGATCGACAGCCCACATCGCGCACCGGCGCCCACCAACCAACACAGTAAGCAGACGAGCCACGCCCGCCAGCCGGGCAGTTGCGTCGTCGTCGAAAGCCACACGCAAACGACCAGCCAGAACCAGACCCGAAACGGATCACACGCGCTCAACAACCCGCTGAGCACTGCCGTTGCCGTTGGCCCAAGACCGTCAACACCCGCCATCAGCGGGAGCAATAGGGCCGGCGACGTATCGACGGCCAGTGTGCGATAACGCAACATCAGCCCGAGCAGCAGCAACAGCCGTAGCATGTGCACGAAGCCGGCGAACACGCAGATCGTCATCAACGTGTGCCATTCGGCCTTCCGCCCGGTCAGAGCCACCGCCCCATATAGCACCGCCGCGATCAACAGTGCACTAGCCAGCGCCTTTGCCGGCTCAGCCACGATCACCCGGATGCGCATAAGCAGTTGCGCGAACACGCCCTTCTTGTGCTCCTGCGCGTACAACTCGCGCAGCTCGGAACGCTCGACTACGTCGCGCTGCTCGGCGTCGATCCGCGCGATCTGGGCCCGCACCTGCCGCTCGATCTCACGGTCGATCAGCCCCGTCTGCACCGTGGCATAACCGATCAGCGTGACGCTGGTCAGCAGCAGAATCAGTGGCCAGCCCCAGACCGGCACATCCTCGACCCGGCGAAACAGCCGGCGCGGCGCAAGCAACGCCGCCGGAATGTCCCGGATACCGACGGCCCGCGGTGTAGCGGTCTCCAATGAGGGCGACAAGAGTGCGTGTCCCAAAGCGGTGGCCGGCCGGAGGGCAACGAGCCTCACGGCGTCGAACGGTGGATGCCAGCGGCGCGCCACCATTATAAGATACGGAAACGACTCCAGATCGTATTCGCGCCAACCTCCGCAGTATTCAACGCCAACCGACAACATCTGACAACGTGCGCGCCGTGTCGCAGCCTGCACGTGCCACCCCGGTTTGCCCCCGTCGGTCCGTCATGGCCCGCCCCAGCCACACGGCTCACATGGGTTGGCAGCCTTTGAGGCGCCATTTACACTGCGCTTCCTGATTGGAGATTGCCAGCCATGAGCGTGCGTAATCTGGAAGCGCTGTTCAAGCCAACCTCGGTCGCAATCATCGGGGCCTCGATCTCGCCGCAGAGCATTGGCGGAGTGGTGATGCGGAACCTGCTCAGAGGCGGTTTCGAGGGCCCGATCATGCCCGTCAACCCGAAGTACCCGGCTGTGGCCGGCGTGCTCACCTATCCGGACGTGAAAGGCCTGCCGGTAGTCCCCGATTTGGCGGTGATCTGCACCGGCCCGTCTACGGTGCCCGACCTGATCGACCAACTCGGGCAGCGCGGGACGCGGGCCGCGGCCGTCATCACCGCCGGCCTGTCCGCACAGCGGCACAGCGACGGCCGCTCCGTCCAGGAAGCCATGCTGGCCGCCGCCCGGCCCCATTCGCTCCGCATCCTGGGGCCGAATTGCGTGGGCCTGATGGTACCGGGGCTGGGACTCAATGCAACCTTCGCCCACACCACGATCGAGGCCGGCTCGATCGCCTTCGTTTCGCAGTCCGGGGGATTCTGCACCGCCACGCTCGATTGGGCCAAGGCCAAAGGCATCGGTTTCTCGCATTTCGTTTCGCTCGGGAATTGCGCGGACATCGACTTCGGCGACGTGCTGGACTACCTGGGAAGCGCGCCGGAGACGACGGCCATCCTGCTCTACATGGAGTCGATCGGCGCCGACGAGGCCCGGAAGTTCATGTCTGCCGCACGGTCGGCCGCGCGCAACAAGCCCGTGCTGGCAATCAAGGCCGGACGCTTCGCCGAAGGGGCCCGGGCCGCGGCCTCGCACACCGGGGCGTTGGCCGGCTCGGACAACGTCTACGACGCTGCTTTGCGACGGGCGGGCATCCTGCGCGTCTTCGATCTCGACGAGCTCTTTGACGCGGTCGAGACACTCGCCCGCGCGCAACCGCTCAAGGGTGAACGACTGGCGATTCTGACCAACGGTGGCGGTCCCGGCGTCATCGCCACCGACGCACTGATCGCCGAAGGCGGCCAGCTCGCCTGCTTCTCCGACACCACCATGGCCAAGCTCCACGACCTGCTGCCAGGAACGTGGTCGCGCGGCAACCCGGTCGACATGATCGGCGACGCCACCGCCGAAGATTACGTGCAGGCGCTGCGCATTCTACTGGATGACCCGAGCGTGGACGCGGTGCTGGTCATGAATGCGCCCAGCGCCGTGGCACCACCCGCAGACGCGGCGCGCGGAATAGTCGACATCGTCCGGCAGGCGAAGTTGCCGATTCTGACGAGTTGGCTCGGCGGGGAGGCTGCCAATCGTGCTCGGCGGATCTTCGCCGAAGCCGACATCCCGACCTACGACACGCCGGAGAACGCGGTGCGGGCGTTCATGCACATGGTGCACTATCGGCGCAACCAGGAGATTCTGACGCAGATTCCGCCCTCGGCCCCAACCGATTTCACCCCCGCTCCGGACGAGGCCCGGGGCGTGATCGAACGGGCGTTGCGCGAGGGGCGCGAGCTGTTGGCGGAACCCGAGGCGAAGCAGGTGCTGGCAGCGTACGGCATCCCGGTTGTCGAGACGCGTGTGGCACACACGGCCGACGAGGCTGCTGAGCTGGCGCAAGAGATCGGTCTACCCGTCGCGCTGAAGATCCTCTCACCTGACATCTCGCACAAGTCCGACGTGGGAGGCGTGGCGCTCGGCCTGCACTCACTCGACGAAGTGCGCACCACCGCCGAAGCGATGGAAACACGGATTCGCAAGAACTATCCCGAGGCGCAACTGGCGGGTTTCACCGTTCAGCGTATGGCCCATCGCCCGCAAGCCCACGAGTTGATCATCGGCATGTCCACTGACTCGATGTTCGGACCCGTGATCCTGTTCGGGCGCGGCGGGACGGCCGTCGAAGTCCTGGCGGACCGGGCCGTTGCGCTGCCCCCCTTGAACATGAGCTTGGCGCGCCATCTCATCTCACGCACACAGGTGTTCAGGCTGTTGAAGGGCTACCGCGATCGGCCGGCGGCGGACCTCGACGCGATCAGCCTCACGCTCATCCAGGTCTCGCAGATCGTGGTGGACCGCCCAGAGATCGCCGAGTTGGACATCAACCCGCTGTTCGCGGATGACCAGGGCGTGCTCGCGCTGGACGCGCGCATTTGCGTGACGCCGGCGACGGCGACGGGAGCGTCGCGCCTCGCGATCCGCCCCTACCCGCGTGATCTGGAGGAGACGATCCGGCTCCCCTCCGGGGAGGAAGTGTTCGTGCATCCGATCCGGCCCGAGGATCAACCGGCACATGAGCGGTTTACGGCGCGGTTGACTCAGGAGGATCTCCGCCTGCGGCTGCTGGGCGTGACGCGCGATATCCCGCCCTCCGAAATGGCGCGGCTGACACAGATCGACTACGACCGCGAGATGGCCTTCATCGCAACCGCCGACGACGAGACCGGGGAACGGGAGACACTGGCGGTGGTCCGCACCGTGGGCAGCTCGGACAACACCAAGGCCGACTTCGCGGTCATGGTGCGATCCGACCAGAAGCGGGCCGGGCTCGGCAGTGCGTTGATGAAGAAGATGATCCGCTATTGCAAGAGCCGTGGGCTGAAGGAGATCGTCGGACAGGTCCTGGTCGACAATCACGCCATGCTGAACCTGACGCGCAAGCTCGGCTTTGAGGTCCATCCACTGCCCGATTCCGAGCGCTGCGAAGTGCGGCTCAGGCTCAGCTAGCGCTGCGCAGAAGAGCGTCTGGCGTCCCTCGGGAGGGTGATAGTCCTGCCTCGTTGCACGCCGGTTCGCCGGGCGAACCCGTAACAGCTTGCAGACACAGTAGTTAAGATCACGCGCCCCTGCCACGCAGCTACCGACGGACAATCCCTAACTGTAGTGGATTTGTCGCATCCAGCGCGCCTATCGTTAGATGAGGGAGTTTCGGCAGGGGTGCTGTGTTCGCCCTGTGGCCAAATCCACCACTTAGGAGCAAGGGAATGAAACACCTACGCATACTCACTATCGCTTTGGGAGCCGGCGCGCTGCTGCTGGGCGGCACGGCCCAGTCGCTGGCTGATTTCACCGGCCAGACAGTCACAGCCGAGTGGCGTTACCCAGACTTCGGCTCGATTCTCGAAACCCACGACGTCGTCGTCGGGGGCGGAGTCGAGTTGCCGCCTGACGTGATCATCAATGACAGCAAGTTCGGGATCGATATCGGCGCTGATTTCGTCAGCTTCGACTTCAACGCTCTGTCGAACTGGACCGCCACCTCGTTCAACGGCTGGCGCTTCGCCGACACGAACGGCACGATCCCCGAGATCATCGACTACAGCATCGACTCGTTCAGCGGCGGCATCGCCGGGCTGACGGACGACGATCTGGGCTTCGACGCGGACTCGGTCTGGGGCAACTTCGCCGGCGTGACCGTGGCCGGCGGCGGAGAGTACATCCAGCTCAAGGTCAGCTTCGTGCCCGAGCCGGCGAGCCTCGCGCTCCTGGCTCTCGGCGGTCTGGCAGCCCTGCGACGCCGCTAGACCCGCGTCGCGGCCTCACGAATCTAACAACGCCAGCACATCCGCGGTTGTCTTTGCTGGGTCAGCCGCGGATGTGTCTATGGCCAGAGGCAGTTGCAGACTGCGAATCCGGGCCAGCCACTCACGACACGCCTGCCAGCCCGTCCCACCCGCATTAACGTGCGACACGCGTTCGCCGAGACGTCGGCGATAGGCCACCTCATCAGCGAGCAGCGCTACGACGACAGCCCGCTCGCTACTGCCGCTTGCGCAGATCAAGTCCGTTATGAACTGATCGCTGGGGATGACGCACTCGACGACAATCCAGTCGTAGTCGTGCCCACGCGCGTGCTGAATAAACGACACCAGGTTCTCACGCAGAAACTGCCGGCGGTCCGCGCTGACCTCGAACGGCGTTACGGCCAGGATGAAAACATCACCGGACAGACGCGCCGTCGTGCCGGGCAATTGCGCCGCCAGGCGTTGCGCGATCGTCGTCTTGCCGATCCCGGGTGGCCCGGTGATGAGGATCAGTCTGCTCATGGCGTTCGACCACGCGGGCACAGGTGTTTTGCCGCGTCTGCCCGCTCAGGAATCGCCCTGCGGTTCGACCGTGATACGCCAGACGTTTTGAACCCAGTAGTTACCGGGCTTGTCGGGTACGACGAGCCGGATGGGGCAGGTCTCGTCGAGGTCGGACAGCCACCGCCCCCGTCCATCCTGCAAGGCCACGACGGCCGAGCGCAGCTCCGCGCGGGTACCGGCTATGCGATAGCCGTCCTGTGCCGCCACCATCAGCATCATCGGACCAGCCTTGATCTCCGCGGCCTCCAGCAGGGCGGCGAGCTCCGGGCCGCGCCAACTGGTCACTTCGTCCGGTGCGTGGCTCCGCGACATGGGCACGTTGTCAAGACGCTTAAAGGGTAAGGCCCGCAATTGCGCGAACGTAAAGGCCTGCGGCTGCCCCAGGCCAGCCCCGTCCAACCGCAGCGCCGTCCCGGTGCTCGGCAGTGCCGGGGCAGGATCAGTCTGCCGCACACAGCGGCTGGGCAGGGACTGGGTTCGCTCCGCACAACCAAGGCAGAGCAACAGGCAGAAAGAGCAGATCACAAGCACCGTTTCACGTCGGGGCATCTCTCAGTCCTCACACGTGTGTTCCAAACTCAACCACGCGGCGCGCCGGCAAGCCGGCCAGCGCCAACCAAGCCAGCGCCTATCGTCGCGCGGCGGGCGCAGATGTCAATGCCCTGTCCCCGTGCCGAGCCCGCGTGTCCACCGCCCACAGAGCGTCCGAGGCCCGTTTGGCAGGCACGCTTCGGCCGTTCACGGCTAGCGGGGTGACCGACAAGCCGCTTCGCTTAGCCCGCATCAACCGCTATAATCAGGGTTCGGGAATAGTGCCTGCCGAGTCGCGCTGGAAATGGGAGTAGCCGCCATGCCTAAGAGCATCTTGCGTACCTGCGTTCTGGCAGGAGTGATCTGTTTCGCGCTGGTCGGGTCGGCTCTGGCTGAACAGGTTCGCTTCGACAACCACCGCGTTGTCCAGGTTCGGGTGGCCGATGAGGCGCAGCGCGACCTGGCCTTGTCACTGACGGACGATCTGTGGACCGAAAACGCCCGGGCCGGAACGCTGGACCTTCGTCTGACGCCGGTGCAATTCGCGAAACTGGCCGAGTCGGGCCTGGATTACACCGTGCTGGTCGAGAACCTCCAAGCCCTGATCGACGCCGAGCGGCGCGGCATCGGCCGTGGCACGTGGGACGCGTACATGAACTATGCCGGGGTGCTGGACTACCTGGACACGCTGGTCGCGTTGCGTCCGGATCTGGCCTCGCTGTTCGTGATCGGCCAGACGATCGAGGGGCGCGACATTGTCGGTATCCGCATCACCGGCGCGGGCACACACACCAAGCCGGGCATCTACTACGAGAGCTGCATCCACGCCCGCGAGTGGATCACCGTACCGACACTCCTCTACTTCGCGGATCAGCTCGTCCGCAACTACGACACCGATCAGCAGGTCCACCAAATGGTCGACCGCTGCGAGTGGTTCATCGTCCCGGTCCTCAACGCGGATGGCTACGTCTACACGTGGACGAACAATCGCTTGTGGCGTAAGAACCGCCGCGACAACCCCGGTACGAGCTGTGACGGTGTCGATCTCAACCGCAACTGGAGCGTCGGCTGGGGCGGTGGCGGTTCGAGCGGCGACCCGTGCGACCAGACCTACCGCGGCACTTCGGCGTTTTCGGAGCCCGAAACCGCGGTGGTGCGCGACTTCGTCCTGGCCCATCCCAACATCGTGACGTTCCATGATATCCACAGCTACTCGCAACTGCTGCTCTGGCCGTGGGGCTACACCTCGCAGTTGCCGCCGGATCAGGACACGTACGAGTATGTGGGCGACAACATGGTGTCGTTGATTCGCAAGGTGCATGGCAAGATCTACACGCCCGGCCCGATCTATTCGACGATCTACCAGGCCTCGGGCGGCTCGGTCGACTGGGCCTATGGTGCCGCTGGCGTGCTATCGTTCACCTTCGAACTGCGGCCCTCGTCCGGGACACCGGGCGGCTTCGTGCTGCCCCCGGAAGAAATCCTGCCAACCGCCGAGGAAATCTATCCCGCGCTGATGTTCCAGGCCGACTACACCAGCGCCTTGGTCTGGATCGACTTCCCCGAGGGGCTGCCGCTGCACGTCGAACCGGACGGCTCGTCCACGCTTGACATCAGCATCACCCCCGGCTTCGACACGGTCGATGTCAACAACGTCACGCTTTACGTCCGCACTGTAAGCGGGGGCGAGTTCGATGCCGTTCCGGTCACGCACGTGGGCGGTGACCAATTCACGGTCAATTTTCCCCCCCGCGGTTGCGGTGACGATACCGAGTTCTACGTGGTCGCGGGCACGACCAGCGGCGGTCTGACGTACAGCCCCACCGGCGCCCCCGACGACGTTTATTCCACTCCGGTCGGAACGGCCCTGGTGTTGTTCAGCGATGACATGGAAGCCGATTTCGGCTGGGACATCGACGTGGCCGGCGACGACGACGCTACAACCGGCATGTGGAACCGCATGGACCCGCAGGGGACCGCGGCCCAGCCGGAAGACGATCACTCCCCCTCTGGCACCATGTGCTGGGTAACCGACGGCAACGCCGGCGGCAGCTTGGGGAGCTACGACGTCGATAACGGCAAGACCTCCCTGTTCTCGCCCGTGTTCGACTTTACCCAGTACCCGGATGCCACGGTCAGCTATTGGCGCTGGTACTCCAACGACCAGGGCGGCACCGCCAACGAAGACGTCTTCGAAGTGTTGATCACGAACTACGGCTCCGCCTGGGTCCCGCTCGAGACCGTCGGTCCGGCCGGCGATGAAACCGGCGGCGGCTGGTACTTCCGCGAGTTCCGCGTCTCCGATTTCCTGACGCCGACGCAGTTCGTGCGCTTTCAGTTCGTCGCGTCCGATGAGGGCAGCGGGTCAATCGTGGAGGCCGCGCTCGACGACTTCAGGGTACAGGCCTACGTGTGCGAAGGGCTGGCCGGCGACGTGAATTGCGACGGCGCCATCAACGGCTTCGACATCGACGCGTTCGTGCTGGTACTGGGCGCCACGCCGCCGGGCTTCCAGGAGTACTACGATGTCTACCCGCTGTGCGATCACATGCGGGCCGACTGCAACGGCGACGGCGAAGTCAACGGGTTCGACATCGATTCCTTCGTGCTGCTGCTGGCGAAGTAGGCGACGCGGGCTGGTGTAGTGTCTCACAATCACGACATCCTTCCGAGCCGCGACCGTGGGGGAGCGGTTGTGTCGAGAACCAGTCGGCGCCACGGGCAACCGCTCCCCCACGATCGCGACTCCGGTTCAGATGCGATGGCATAATTGTGAGACACAACACTAGCGCGACAGGTCCAGTTGCAGGTTGACGAACTCGAAGTCGTCGAGGTCACCCTGGCAGCTCACGGCGCTGATACGCAGCGTGTTGATGCCCTCCACCAGGTGCTCCGGTGCGATGGCGACTGTGAACTCGCCGAAACTGCCATCCGCCGGTGATTCGTCCAGCCGTTGCGGCAACAGGTGCCCGTTGACAGAGATCCGGTGCGGACACTGCACTCCTTTGGCCATCAGAGTCAGTCGCGCGGCACGCAGCGTACTGGTGAGCTGCTCATCACTCACGTAGAACTCCGCCTCGAACGACCGCCCCTCGGCCGTCCGCTGGAACTGGCTGTTGATGCGGCCCTCGAAACGATCATTGCCCAGGTGGTGGACCTCGGGTGTGGCCTCGATCACGATCACATCGTCCCGCGCCGGCTGGAGCTCGAAGTCCTGCGTAAGCTGCCCCTCCCGCAACCGCGCCGCCGGCACGTTCACCGCCGCCGGTAGATAACCCGTGTGTGTGGCCGAAAGCGCGATGAAATCCGGAACGCGCGGCGCAGGCAACGTGTAGCTCCCGTCTGCGTCCGCGACGGCCACGAGCGGCGCCGCATCGGGCAGGTCGAGCCGCACCGCCGCGCCGGACAACGCCTGCCCGGTCTCGGCGTCGCGCACACGGCCGCTGATCGTGCCGATCGCATCGTCCGGCGGCGGCGTGGCCGCCACGGGTTCGCCGCGGCCGTACATGGGCAGATAGCGGTAGTAGACCTCGAGCATCAGCGTGCACAGCGCCGTCTGGTAGACACGACCGCCCACCGGGGCCCACTCCCCATCCGGGTCCCAACTGCCGGCCCGCGCCCCGCGCGTGTGCTGATGCTCGAGCAGTTCCCCGGTCAGCGCCGCGTTCCAGCGCGGCCACTGCGGTCCCTGGTGATGAAACAAGGCCAGCGTCGTGTAGTACCAGTTGTACGTGTTGAGCCGCTCCTCCCAATCAGGCAACTCGCTGGCAATGTACTCGACCGCAGACCGCAGGCGTGAGTCCTCACGCGGAGCGCCCAGCAACTGCTGCACGAAGACGGCCTCGGCGGTCATCGCAATCGTCGGCCTCTGGCCCGGGCGGTAGCTGTAGCGCCCCGAATGCGGCGACGCTTCTACCAGCTCCAGCCAGGCGCGCGCGGCTTCGAACAGCACGTCCGGCAGATCGATGCCGCAAGCCTGGGCACTGCTCAAGGCCATCACCTGCCAGCCCAGCACGGACGTGTCCCCGGCTTGCCCCGGGATGTAGCGCCAACCGCCGTAGCGCGTGTTGCGGGCCGCGGCGATGAAGTCCACAGCTCGCTCGATGGGCTCGCGCAGCGTCGGGTCGCCCGTCATGGCGTAGGCTTCAGCCAGGGCCAGCGTGGCGATACCCTGGCTGTACAGCGTCTCACCCGTCCGCAGGTCGCCGTCGGACGCCTGGCGGGCCAACAGCCACGCCAAGGCGCGCTGCACGCTGTCCTGGTACGGGCCGGCCTTGAGATGGGTGTGGTCGGCGCCCAGGAAGCACAACACCGACAGGGATGTGAGCGCCGCATCGACCTCGTATTCGGTTTCTCCGCCACACTGCCCACAAGCGTCGTCGAAGCCGTCTGAGTCCCAGCGTCCATCGGGACTCTGATGTCGAGCCAGCCAGGCGAGGGCCAGATCGACGGCATTCTCGGTTCGCTCACTCCCACCCATGCGCTCCAGGAGACTGCGCCTTTGATCTTTGCTGCGTTGGGCGAGGCGGTTGGGCGCGGTTGTATCGCCGGGCGGCAGCCGCATTTCAAACGGTGACAGATCCGCCAGCGGAGCAGCCACGCTGGGCTTCCGCGCGCCCGCCGCAAGACTATTGGGCGGCGCATCGCTGGGGCGCGCGACGGCCAGCGTGGATGACTCGCGTGGCAGTGTTGTCTTGGCATCGGGCAACAGGATCGTCGTCGCGCTGCCGGCGCGTCCGGGTGGCAACTTCGTCTGTGCCGCGATGGTGGGCCGCATCGAAGCGGGCGCCGCCGCGACGACCGCTGTGCGTACCTCCGCCGCCCTCTCCGCCGTGCTCCGTTCCAGGCGCGGCAGCTCCAATTCCGGCGGCTGTGGAACTGCGACGCCAGTATCGCGGCTGTCGCGCACGCGCCAGGCGGCGGGCGTCGGCGCCGCCGCGTCGCGTACCACAACTTCAACCGCAGACGCCAGGGCGAACTCGCGTGGTTCATGCGGCCTCGTCGCCGCGTCGAGCATGGCGGTGGCCGGGCGTGGGCTCGCCGCGCTGGTCGTGTCCGGTGGCTGGGCGCGGGGCGGGGCGGCCCCCGCCGACACAACCTGCGCCACGGCCGACTGCTCGCTGGTCGCGTTTTCTGGTGGAGTCTCTGTTGGCAGGGCCACATCCAGCGGCTGCTCGGTCAGCGTGACGCGCGGCGGCAGTTCGCGGGACACGGGCGACTGTGGTTCAGTATCGCGCGGCGCGCTGGTCGCCGCAATGCTCGTTCGGTCGTTTTGCTCGTCGCGCGCGACACCCTGCTGCGGCCGCAGGGCCACGTTCGTAACGGCCGTCACTGGTTGACTCGTGGCGTAGGCCACACGCGGACGATCGCGTGGCATGGTTGCGTCCGGCTGCACGTCGGCCAGAGTGTCGGTCTCCGCCGCCGTCACGCGCTGTGTTTCGTTCGGCACCGCCAGCTCTGGAAGCGTCGGTTGCTCGACCAGCGCCGCCAACCGCACGTGCTCGGGTGGATCGACAGCGTGAGGCGGAGCATCACGGGTTGGCGAAGGTGGCCGGGGAAGCTCAGACAAGTTCACCGGCATGTGCTCTGGCACCAGCGCGGCCGTTGTCTCGGGCAGCTCAGGATCGAATGTCGCCTCCGCCCGCCGGGGCTCCTCGACCGGCGCGCTGGGCAGCTCAACCTCGGTCAACCGCCCGCGGATTTGCAGCGCCAGTTCATCCGCCTGTCCCGGCGTGGAGAGCGTGATTTGCACGCGGCCCCCGCGGCGAAATACGTCCGCCAGCGCCCCGCCGACCTGCCAGAAGCTGCACAGGATCATCACCAGCAGATGTGCCATCAGCGACGCGATCAGGCACCTGGCCAACAGGCTCAGCTTGCGGTCTCTCAGATCGCGCACCAGCGTCAACAGCAAGAGCAGCAGAAGCAAGCTCAGCAGCAAGGCCAACAGGTACGGCCCGCTGTCCACCCACAGCGCCGCCCAGTCGATCGGCGGGCGATAGTGCAGTTCGGTGTCTGTGAAGACTTCGCGCGCTGAGGTGTAGTAGAGGTTGTAGTCGGGCGGCCGGTCACCGGTCGGCGGGTCCACGCTGCGATCAGAACTGAAGTACAGCGCGAAACCCAGTTGTGTCAACCCGGGATCAAGCTCGTTGGCGGGCGTGTTGACCGCCTCGCCGAGATTCGTCGGCGGTTCGAGACCGCCCCGCACGCGACGCGCTCGGTACAGATCGTAACCGCCCTCCCCACCCGGCCGGTCCGACGCGAAGTACAGAAAGTCGCCGGCGGGACTCACACATGCAGCCCCCTCGTTGTACACGGTATTGAGCGCCGCAACCGCCACGGCCGTCGTCGCCCCGGCTTCGGTCAGCGCGGATTGGTACAAATCATAGGTACGGCGGAACAGGTCCTCGCGCACCGTCGCCGGCCAGGCATGCGGATCGGGTTGCGTACTGTCCCTCGCGCGCGGGCGGTTGGACGCAAAGTAGAGCAGCGCGCCGTCGGGAGCCAAAGCCGGTCCGTAGTCGTTGAACTCAGAGTTGACCGCCGGCCCCAGATTGGTCGGCGGCTGCCAGCCGTGCAGACCACGCCGCGTGACCCAGACGTCGTAGCCTCCCTGACCACCAGGCCGGTCGCTGTAGAAATAGAGCGCCTCCCCATCCGACGACGGCTCGGGCCCCAGCTCATCATAGCCGGTATTGATCGCTTCCAGCGGCGCCGGCTCGGTCCAGCCATCAGGCGTGCGCTGGGCGAAGAAAACGTCGGCGTTCTCGCCCGCCTTGCCGCGCACAAAGTACAACGTCAGACCATCCCAACCGAGCCGCGGCTCGTAGTCCTGCCCACTCGTGTTGAGAAGCTCACTCAGCCGCGCCGGCGGCTGCCAGAGGATGTCACGCGGCGTGGCGGTTTCCAGCGCCTGCCGAATCGTGTCCGCATCAGTGTAGAACCGGTTCCGCTCGGGCAGGTTGTACCAGACCAGACCAGACCCAACGGCCAGGGCCAGCACCGCGACTGCGCCTAGAAACCACTTCAGAAACCGTCGCATATGCGGTCACCACAGCCCCGGCTGCGGGGCTACTCATTCAGAATCGTGTCCAAGTATGGTTCCTGAATGCCGGCCGCCTTGCAGACATCCAGCACACGCACTACGTTCGCATACGCGGTGTGTCGGTCGCCGCGCACGGCAACCTTCTGTTCGGGATTCACCGCCACGCGCTGCGCGATCATCTCGCGCAGCTCTTCCGGCGTGACCGCGCGGCCGCCCACGATGATTTGCCCACCTTCGTCCACGTTGATGACGATCTCGCGCAGGTTGGCGCTGATCGGTCCGGCCGCCTTGGCCGCCGGCAAGGCGATCTGCATCTCGCGCTCCTCCTGGTGAAACGTCGTGGCCACCAGGAAGAAAATCAACAGTAGGAAGACCATATCGATCAGCGGCGTGAGCTCGATCGAAACCCGCGCCTCGCTTTCGTCCGCCGACAGCATCATCTGCGTTCCCCTACGTCGCCGCGACGGCCGCTGCCGCGACGCCTTCCGGCTCGACCGCGGCCGCTGCCGGCTGGCTCTGCGGTTGCTCCGCGGCGTGACGCGCCGGTTCGGTCAACCGGCGGCCGGCCGTGTTATCCTCGATGAACTCCACCGTCATCTGATCAATTTCCATGACCAGCCGCCCGATCTTGGCGGAGATCCAGTGGTAGCCAATCAGCACAGGAATCGCGACGATCAGGCCCGCCGCGGTGGTGATCATCGCCTGGTAGATTCCCTTGGCCAGCAGTTCGGTCTTGCCCAGGGCCTCCGCCGAAGAGGCCACGGTCTGGAACGCGCGGATCATGCCGAAGATCGTGCCCAGCAAGCCCAGCAGCGGTGCAATCGAGGCGATCAGGGACAGCAAGCGCAAGTACTTGCGGAGCTTGAGCACCTCACGCTGGCCGGCCTCCGCAATGTGCTTCTCCAGCCGTTCTACCGGCTCGTGCAGGCGCCTGATCCCGGCGGCAAAGATATTCGCGAGCGGACTGGCGTGCGCGCGGCAATAGGTCAGCGCTTCCTGCCGTCCGCCGTTCTGGGCCTTCAGCGCCGTCTCCAGACCGGGCAGGAAGTCCGCCGGAATGATCCGTTTCCGCCGCAGGCTCAGGGCCCGTTCGATGACCACCGCCAGCGCAACCAGCGAAGCCAGCCCGATCGGGATCATCATCGATCCGCCTTTGATGATGAAATCCCAGACCGACTGAATCTGGACTGCCGCCGCCGCCTGTTCCGCACGGGCGGGGTCGGGCACGGCCTGGGCCAGTGTGCCGACGACGAGTAGGGATGCGAGTGTGCTCACGTTTCACGCTCCTTTGTCCGTCTGCTCCTATTCCTCGCGCACCGGGGCAGTGCGGCCCGGCAGTGTCCCGCCGGGCAACTTCGCCAAGTGCTGGCTGGCGAGCTTCGCCCAGCGCGTTTGGTCGTACTTGTCGACCACGGTCTTGAACTGCTTCCGTGCTTCGACCTCCTTGCCCAGCGCCTCGAAGCAGCGCCCAGCTTCGTACAAGGCAGCGGCGCTCCACTCCGGGTAGGCGTAGAGGATGTCAACCTTCAGCAACTCGCAGGCCGCCTCTTCATGGGCCTTCTTGGCAAAGAGACACTCGCCGATCTGGAACTGGGCGCGGGCGGCCGTCGGTCCCTTGTGTCGTTCCACCACAGCCCGGTATGCAACGATCGCCTCGTCGTAACGGTTCTGATTCTCGCGTGCCCAACCCAGGCCAAAACGCGCCTGGAACCACTGCGCGCTGTCCGGATAGCGTTCCAGGTGATCCGCGAAGGCCTTCTCGCTTCGAGCCCACCGTTGCAGCCCCGCCAGGGCCTCCCCCAACCGCAGCAGACTCGCGGCGTGAGTCGGATCGGAAACGTGCTGCTCACCGACGCGCGTGAAGTGCCGCACTGCCGGCTCGTACTGCCCGTCACGATGATAGGCTTCGCCACAGAAGAAACTCGCCGATCCGGCCAACTCGCTGTCCGGAGACAACTCGAGAAACTCCTCCAACAGCGCGGCGGCCTCCTTCGTCCGCCCCAGCTCGAACTCGCACAACCCCAGGCGGTACAGCACCAGCGGCAATACCTCGCCCGGCACCTTTGTTGCCCCGTTGGCCGCGGCCGTACGCAGCCGTCGCAGCAACTGCGCCGCTTGCTCATAACGCTTGCCGGCGGCCTCGATCTCCGCCAATTCCAGCACGGCGTAGACGTTTAACCTCTCCTCGCCGTCGCCGATCAACGTGCGAAAGACAGTGGCGGCCTCATCGACCCGACCAAGCTTCCGCAGGCACCAGGCCTGCTCGTAGCGCAGGGCCGCCTGCAACTCGGGCTCAAGTTGTCCAACCTCCACTTTTTCGACTTCCGCGATCGTCTCCAGCGCCTCGGCCAGACGCTCGCGCCGCGCCTGCGCGATGGCCAGTTGGGCCCGACACCGCGGCGCCCGGACATGCGCTCCGTGGTGCCTCAGGAACCCCGCCAGGGCTTTCTCCGCTTCCTCGTAGCGCTCGGTCAGCAACCAGGCCTGACCCTGCTGATACGTGGCCTCCGCCTTCAGCGCCTCGTCCACCTCGGACCGCGCCACACGCTCGAAGTAGGCGGCTGCTTCGGCGTAGCGCTGCTGGCGCATCGCGATCGCGCCCAGGTGGTTGTGTGCAAACGGCGCAAAGCGCGACTCGCCACCCTCGGCCAGCACGTGCTCGAACGCCTGGCGCGCTTGGTCGAGGCGTTCCAGCGCCACCAGGGCCTGCCCGCTCTCGAAGACTGCCTGCGCTGCGTGCGGGCTGTCAGAAAACCGCTCGCACAGCGTGGCATAGACCTCCAACGCCCGCTCGTGCTGCCCCTGGCGTTGCCGGGTCAACCCTAATTTGAGCAGCGCGTCGTCGGCCGCCGCCACGTCCAACCCTTGTCCCAGGTAATCGGTCAGACAGCGTTCCGCCTGCGGCCACTCGCCACGTTGAAAATGAATGTCGCCCAACGCCAACAGCGCGGGCCGAAAACTTTCCCGCTGCAGGTCGCGCTCCAAGATCGCCGCCAATCGCTCGGCGGCCTCGTCGTAGCGTTCCAGGCGATAGAGCGCCAGACCAATCCGGTAGGCGGCCTGTGGGATCTGTTCATCCTGCGGATACTTGCGTTCGAACCACGTGAAGGCCTTCAGCGCGTCGCCGTAGCGCCCGGCCAGATAGTGATTCTCAGCCGTCAGGAATGATATCCGCGGTGCCAACTCATGCTCGGCATACCGGGCGAGGAAATCGCGACAAAGCTGCTGGCTATCGTCAAAGCGCTCTTGCTGGTGCGCCAGTGTCGCCGCCAGATGCAGCACGTTGGCCGCCAAGGCATGCTCTGAATACCCTGCCCGAAAGACGGCGATGGCTTCCGCTGCACCAGCCTGATCCTCCGCCTGCACCAGCGCGACGATTCGGTCGTAGAGCATCTCCGGCAACAGGACGCTCTCGGGATACTGCTTGGCAGCGTGGGCCAGGCGTTCGGCCGCCTCGGCGTATGCCCCCTGTCGCAGCCGGCACTTCGCCGCCCAGTACGTCGCCTCGGCCACCAGGTCACCTTCGCTCTGGGCAACCTGCTCGAACAACGGCAGAGCCTGTTCGTAACGCTGTTGATCGAACCAGACTCGACCCAGTTGCAGTCGCGCGGCGGGTGCCTGCGGGCTCTTAGAAGAGCGCTTCAGCAACCGCTCGAGCAGTCGGCCCGCCTCGTCCACATTCCCCTGCCCATGCAGCAAGGTCGCCAAACCGAGCAGGGCGTCGGCGGTGTACTTGCCCTCCTCGCGCTCCAGCACCCTCCGGTACCAGCGCGCCGCCTGGTCCAACCCGCCGCTGCGGTGGCAGCACTCGGCCGCCAGCAGAGTCGCGTGCTCGGCAAACTGCCCTTCGCCCGCGCGTGCCAGCATCTGCTCCAAACGCGTCCCCGCGGCCGCGTAGTCCCCCCCCGCCATCTCCGCCAGCGCCCAGAAGTAGTCTACGCGCCCGCGCAACGGACTGTCCGGCCAGCGCTCGACAAACGCCGCGCACCGCCGCGCCGCGGCGGCGTGTTTCCCGTCGCGATAGAGCGCTTCGGCGCACAGCGCGCTGGCATCATCAGCGAGGGCGTGGTCCCGGTGCTCGCGCAAGACGTGGCCGAAGGCCTTCGCCGCCCCGCCGTAGTTCTGCTCCACCAGGCGACACTGGCCCAGGAGGGTCCACACCTCGGCGGCATACACGAAGTCAGCACGGCCGCTGAGCTGATCAAGCTCGCGCGCCGCGTCGGCGTACTGGTTCGTGCGGAAGCAGCAGACGGCCAGCCCGTAGCGCGCCAGCGGGGCCTTTTCGTGTTCGGCGTGCTCGGCCAGAAACTGGCGATACTCCTTCGCGGCCAACTCGTACAATCCGCGATTGAGCAGACCGTTCGCGCTCAGGTAGGCGCGTTGGGCGCCGTCCGGCTCACCGTCATCGGCGCGGAGGGGGCTGGCAAGCAACAGCATGCACGCGAGCGCAGCGCTCAAGCAGTTGGCCCCGAAGCGACTCACTCGATTCATGGCTCCCTCCAACGCCGCGCGACACACCACCTGCGCGGTCCCGCAGTCTCCTCAATTCGCGCGGTGGATCCGCCCGAACGGACGGACCCACCGCCGGCGGTCTGGCACGATGCTCACGCGCTCGACGCGACTGGAAATACCCGCGCTCGCATCGCCCGCCTGACCGCAGAATCGCGGTGTTACTTCTCGTTAGACACCGCGTCATCCAGCAGTTCGAGCGCTTCTTCCAGTTCGGTCGCGCTTTCCTCCAGGTCGCCTGACGTCTCTTCCACGCGTTGGGCCTCGCGCTCCATCTCGCGCGCTTTGCGTTCCAGCTCGCGGGCCTGGCGCTCCAGCGTGCGCGCTTTCTGATCGAGTTCCTGCGCCTGGCGGGATAGCGCGCGCATCTCGTCGCCCTTCTTCAGACCCTCGGCCTGTTGGGTAACCTGCAAAGCCCGCTCGGCAAACTCCTCCGCGCGGGCCTCGAGCTCCGCGGCTTGAGCGTTGAGGGTTTCGGCTTGCTCTTGCAGTTGCTGCGCTTGCTCGTCCCACGAGCCCGCCTCGCGGTTCAGCGACTCCAGCAGGCTGGCGAGGGCTGTCCGTTGCTGCATAACGCCTTGCTCGCCTTCCCGCCCATAGGCCTGCATCAGCTTCTGCAATGTCTCGGCCGACTGCTTGTACAACTTGGTCTCGCAGCCAGCCTGGGCCCGTTCCAGAGCCTTGCGCAAACGCTTCGTTGATTCGAGCGACAGTTCGCGGGCCCGCTTGTAGTCGGATAGGGCGGTGCCGTACGCTCCCCCGCCGCCGCCGGCCTTCCAGCCGTAGCTGACACCGCCCAGCTTTCGTTCCCCCTGGGGCGGGTGGATCATGTCCACAAAGGCCTTGAAGCGGGCATGTTGCTCAGCGGTGGCGTGGACTTCGATACAGTCATCGTGCGACGCCACCAGGATCGGAACGTCTTCCCGAACCATCAGCTTGGTCAGCGCTTCGAGCTTGCCCTTTGGCAGGTAGTAAGAATGTGCGAATGTGGAATCGCTGCGCCCGCCGCCGTAGCTGCGCCCGCCGCCGTAGCTGCGCCGCAGGTCGGGGAGCGTCAGCCGGCGCAGGGGCGCCAGCCGCCCGTTGGCTGGTGCAGGCGGCGCAGCGGCCTCGGCGGGCGCTGGCGGCGCTGGCGCGGCCGGTACACGCAACGAGCGCACCTCTTCTTCACCCAATAACACGCGCAGCTCATCGAGTTGCCGTGCGAGGCGGTCCAGTTCGCCTTGCAGCGCATCGAGTTGCTGCTTGACATCGTCGTCATCATCCGAGCCACTCAGGAGTGTTACCCCTGTGGGCCCTAGAACCACCCCCGGCACCCCCCACACGATATGCTCCGGCTTGGCCGCGCTTTGCTGCACGTATTCTCGGAAAGAGTCGTCAGCCTCGATCGCCGGCACTTTCTGCTCCACGTTGACCGGGCCCACGATCACCTTGGGCGGCGGCTCCTGCGGGGCAGCCCAGGCGGGAATGCTGAGCCAACCGACAACGGCCAGACCACAAACTAGAACCGCGCCCGCCACCGACGTGCTCGGCCGGGAACTTCCTGTCATCACCATGGTCAGTCTCCTGGCGAATCGCCTGGCTCCCACTGATGTCACACCAATCGCCCCCGCCGGCGCAGACCCTGCACGCGCGCTAACGAACTGCTTGGTCCGTAGCAGCGCTTCGGCGTACGCCCGCCGTTTGCGGGGCATCAACCAAGTAACCCAGGCGTCGCAGCAGAGGTCAGCCTCCTCGCGCAGACGACGCCGTATCCACCACACGAGCGGATGCCACCAGTACAAGGCCGCCACGACCATCTCGATCCAACAGACCCAGTGGTCACGACGCCGCAGATGGGCCAACTCGTGGAAAACGACCGCTCTTCGACCGGCCCGATCGAGTTCCGACCAGAGCCGCGTGGGCAGGATCAGTTGCGGGCGGCGCCCGCACCAGATCAGCGGCGAGACGCAGTCGTCCAGCATGCGGACTTGCGGCACGCGGCGCAAACCGACCGCGCGCGCTGCCGTCCTGGTTTCACGCCGGGCGGCCAGTGGCGCTTTGCGGGCCGACCGCAGCCGGTGCCGGAAACAAGCCAGACGCCCACCCTGCCACACCACCAACAAGACCGTCCCCGCAATCCAGAGGTTAGTCGGCAGGGTCGGCAATTGTGCGGCCGCATCGCGCACGGCGCGCAGGCCCAACAGCCACGGCCACCACCACGGAACCGCCGGGAGCGCTTCTTCTTCCACCGCAGCCGGCAGCGCTGTTGCACGGACTTCCCCCTCGACGGCGTCGGCCTCCTGCGCGCTTGGCAACACGGCTCCCGTCGGCGTGCCGCTCATACGCACCGCGTCGTGGCCGGTCTGCCGCCACGGTGACACGCTCGGGGCCGCGGGCTCAGCACAGGTCAGATGCCCGTCCGAGTCGGCGTCCGGTGGGAGCCACCGCGGCCCGCCGAACTCGGATTGGGCATCTGCTCGGGGTGTTGTGGCTGAATCACCCGAAGTTCGGGGGCTCACCACACGAAACGGTGTTGTCACTTCGTCGCGCCGGGTGCCGGATGGGCCGGCGCCGCGGTGCTGTGCTGCCGTGCTTCGTTCCACACCACATGGCACGCTCAGCCCCGGGTGCACCTCTGTCGGGCCGACCGCGCTCACGCCGGCCGGGTCTTCCTCCAGCGCGGCTTGCACCGCGTCTCCGCTGCTATCATCCGCCGGTTGCAGCACTTCCGGCCACGCGAATACCGGCAAGTCGGGCACCACCAGCGGCACGACGAAGCCCAGCAACGCCACCAGCAGCAACAGATGGCGCGTCGCCGGACGAAACCACCGGCTGCGGCACGCCAAGGCGACGACCGCGGCCAGCGGGATCACCGCCCAGGCGTTCCGCCACAGCAGTTCGGCCGTCTGCGAAGCCCACGTCATGCGCTGCGCTCCTCGGCGGTCAGGTTCGGTCGCTCGGAGAGTCCAGCCGGTCGATCAATTCCTGCAACTTGTTGATCTCGTCCACGGTGAGGCGTTCACTCTCGACGAGATGCATCACGAGCGGACCAGCCGCCCCGTCGTACAACTGGGATAGCAGCTTTTCGAGCCGCGAACGGCTGATGCGCTCGCGCGAGATCCGGGAGCGGTACACGTAGGCCAATCCCGACTTGTCGCTCCGCACGAATCCCTTCTGCTCCAAACGCGTCAGGACGGTCTGCACGGTGGTGTAGGCCTGCCGCCGACCGCGCTGGTGCAGGTAGTTCATCACCTCCCGCACCGTCGCCGGTCCGTCCACCCACAGCGCCTTGAGCACCTCCAGCTCGACCGCTCCTAATTCGTATTCCCTGCGCGCCATGGCTTATTTCGCACCCGTCCCGGACATCCGCCAAAACCTACTACCATTGTCGTAGGATAGCCTACTACATCGGTCGGAGGATGTCAAGCCGATCTACAAGTTCACACATTCCCGGCCACCACGCGCAACCCCTCCACCGGGGATAGGACCCCGATCCGTCCGCCGACGCACCCAGCAGATGCGCCCGCGCGGCGACAGGCAGACCAAACACCGGCGCCCCATGATTTCAAGCGCAGAAGACCAGGCAGAATGCCCCCGCTGTCAGCGCCTGTCACCGAGGTACTGAAGAGCTGGTGGAACCGGGGCAAGCAGCCGCCCGCCTCCTACTACGGTGACAAGGATGGCAAGGAGATCGACTTGCTGCTGATCCAGGATCAGGTCTTCTATCCCGTGGCGATCAAGAAGTCCGCCAGTCCCCGACGGGAGTGGGCGCAGCCATTCGTGGCGCTGGATCGGCTCAGGCCGGATCGGCCCGAAGGGGGCGTCGTATGCCTTTGCCGGCAGCGGCTACCGCTCACGGACAAGGTCACGGCGATTCCGGTTGGGCTGTTGTAAGGCTCCATGGAACGAACCGCCCGCCGGTCCGCCATGTCCAGACGCCGTAGGTAGCGTGGGCGTCTCGCCCGCGAATCAGAGGCGGAGGGTCCAGGGTTCGGGGTCTGGCGATCAGCCCTCGGCTTTCAGCCATTGGTAAGGTGCGGCCTGGACAGCTTAGGTCCGCGTAAATGCCGTGGCCGTCAAAGTGGACGATGTGGTAAGGGCGGCCCGCTTCCTTGGCGTCGGTGAGTTCTTGCTGGAGTTGCTCGAACGTGGGCGGACGAAGGGCCTTGACGTCGAAGCGGGCGCGATCCTCGCCGAGGTCTTAGGCGGTTAGCCACGGCACGCAGTTCGACGTCCTGGGATCGGTTGGGGCGGCACACCACGTAGAGGAGGCGAACCCGGCCATCCTGCGCGGGCGGGATGTCCACGAAGGAGATGTTGGGACTGGACTGGACTGGACGCGAACGAATGATTTCACCCGAAAGGAAATGGGGGAGTCCATTTCCGGATCGCGCATCAATTCCCAGGGGATGGAAGCGGCTTCGGCGACGCCGGTCGCGGTCTCGACGCGCAGATCGGCCAGATCGTTGCGGATGGAGAACCAAAGGGCCTGGGTGTCACCGTTGGCTGCGAGCACTTTGGCGTAGAGTTCCTCGCCGCGGGTCTTCATCAGCGCCTCGACCTGCTGGACGGTGACGGCTTCCACGGTTTCGGCGCGTTGGAGGTAGTCTTCGAGATACGAGCGGATGTCCTCCTGATCCTGCTCGGTGAGCGCGAACGGGATTGTCGCCTCGGCCTCCAGATCGGGCTGTCCTGCTCGCTTCAACGTAAGGCGTATGGGGAAGTTGCCGTCTTTCGGAGTGCCTTGGCGAATGTGAAGTGTAGTCATGGCGTTGTTGACTGTACCAAGTCAGGCTCGAAAAGCACACTGTTCTGCGGCTCGTGTCATGGTTCGGAGGGCGAAACGGGGACGTAGCTGGTAGGGACGTGGGGGCTTGCAGGCGGCGGCGTACCGCAATCGCCGGCGATGCAACGGCAACCGTTCCAGACGTCTACACCGCAAACGAGCCGGATTGGTGGAGCGCAGCTTCGAGCACGTGCTGGACGACGGCGGGATGCGGCGGGCGCACCTGCGGGGTCGGCAGAACGGCGCCAAACGCCACCTGCACGCCGTGCGGAAGCAGACGCGGCGGCGTGGCGACGATCCCGGCCGACTGCGCGCCGGGACGTTGGACATCGACTCGTACGTCGTCGTGGTCCACGGGCAGCAGCCGGGAGCGAGCTACAACCCCCACGTGCGTGGGGCCAACGATCAACGGCAGCCACGGCTCCGCGCCGCCCCCGGTTCACGCCCACGTGCGTGGGGACCACGTCAACAGCCAGTCCTTGCCAGCCGCCGGTCCAGTTTGCGGGTGCTCAGGGTTGTTTCAGGATCATCGTCAATCGTACTCGTCGCGGGGGAACGCCACGCTGATCTTGCAAGCCCCGTCAGCGGCTACATTTCGCCGCACCAATTCCGCCTTCTGCGTTACTCTCCAGCTCATTCCTGATTCCAGCTCGACGTCCAAGGTGAGAGGGGGTTCGAGCTGCGAGGCCTCCCGCAGCGGCAGAAGGAACACGGCACCGCCCGGCGCGACCTCGACCAAGCGGCAGTCGCCATTGTGTATCCCGCACTGCCAGCGCCCACGCGCTGACATCGGCACCCGAGTGCTCTTCCGACGGTTCCCGCGAACGCTTGTCATTCCCTTTTTCTCCCATATGAACTATGCCTGGGTCGTGAATCTGAGCACTGGTACGCGGAAGCGCCGGGCGTGCCGCACTTGTAGCACTGCCGACCGCTGGCGGTCGTCTCGTCTTGTTCACTTGGCCGGCCACGTGGGCGTGGACCGACGCTGGCGTCCGGCCTGCAATCGACGGAGAGGCTGTCATCGGAAGGCGCGATCCGTGTGGGTCAACGGCGTGGCTCAGGACGGTCTGTTGGAACTCCGTGGCCACGAAGAACAGGTCACCGTGCACATGTTCGACCCTCCGAACATACGCCTCCCCTTCCTCGTGCCCTGGATCTAGCGGATCGGTGGTGCTCACCGCAATCCACGTGTCGGGCAACGGCGCCCCGCCAGCTCTGGCCAAAAACGCCGCGTCGTTGACTGAGTGCTCGATCAGCCAG
>JAHJAR010000102.1 GCA_018814045.1 Planctomycetota bacterium
GTCAGCCGTTCTGGAGTGACTCGGTTGCGGTCGGCGACGCCGGTTGGCTTGCTGGCACGGCAGACAAGTACGGAATGAAGCGCTATGACCTCGTCGCGGCCAATGCCGCTTGGCCAGACCACGTTAAATCATTCTTCGTCCGCAAGACAAATGCTTTTTAGGATACTTTATAAATAACTCTTTAGCCTGGCTTATTCACGAACGACGATGGACACGCATAGACACGAATGTTTGTCAGTCAGTTTGGCGACCTTGGCAGGGCGTAAAGCCGTTCCGATGGCCGTTTTGTCGTCGCCGGACTGTTCCGCGACCGTTTTTGGGCACACTGCCCCCATCCCCCGTATTTTCAGGGCGCGGAGGACCGCCACGACCGCAGCCTACGTGCGCAGCGGCACGAAGGAGGCCGCCAGTCTTGCGAACAGATCCTTCAGCGGAAACGCCGACGGCAGATGGAATCGGATCCGACGGCGGTTGATCTCGACGCGGGCGCCGATTTTCAGCAGCCGAAGCTGGATGGTCGAGAAGCGGGCATTCTCCAGTGCGGTGCCATGCAGGGCTTCGCGAAGTCCATGCATGACGGTATACGCGGCCGAATGCAGGAACAACCGGAACTGGTTGGCGGTGGCCTTGGGACAACTGGCATGACCGGACCCCAAATCCAACTTGTGGTCTTTGATCATCAGCTCGGCTTTGCCGCGGCCGCAGTACACGTCTTCGTACAGGAACGTTGCCCCGCTCTTCTCGAAACTGGTCACGACGTAGCGGGTGTCTACGCCCAGCGGTCCGGCAACGACACGGCAGATGACCCGACGGTGCTTCCCGTTCCACGAGTCAGCCGCGTACCCGCCCGAGGCGTACCGACGCACTTCCTGCAACGTCTGATCCCGCAAAGCCTTGGCGGTGCGGATCGTATCGGCGAACTGCGCGTCCAGTCGTTTGTTCGGACCCAGCCCGGTGATGTACTCCACGTCATGGGTCTCCATCCACTCCATCACCGCCGGCTTGGTGTGGTGCGAGTCGGCCCGCAACGTGATCGCCACTTTCGGCCAGGCGGCACGCAGGCGCCGAACCAACCGTTTCAGAAGCGCCAGGATCTCCCGGTCCGTCGGGGTCTTGCCGGGACGGATCACCGTGGTGATCAGCCGGCCGGTCAAGCCGTCATAGACGTGGAAGGGCATCAGGCAGTACTCGTCCTCGAACCCGTTGAACAGCGCCAACTCCTGTTGCCCGTATACGGTGATGGCGGTCGGGTCCATGTCCAACACGACCATCTCCGGACGTTTCCCGTTGAACGAACGGATGTAGTCGTCCACGAACGCGTATCCGATGCGCAGAAGCGTCCTCAGATCCGCTCGGTTCTCCAGGCGGCTGACCGTCGGCTGAGAGGCCAGACCATCCCGTCCGGGAAGCCCGCCAGCGGCCAGCACCAGGGCCGGGTCGAAACGCAGATTGTCGCTGGCGTCGGCGGTGAAGTACCCGCACATGATCTGCGCCACCCGTTGCCGCAGGACATTCAGCACCGGGTGCTCAACGCTGCCCTGGCGACGCTCGTCGCCGAGGATTCTGGCGATGTCCGCCAGCAGCTTGGATTTGGCCAGCAGTTCCCGCACGATCAGCGCTCCGGCGTCCGAGGTCACGGCCGGCTCGTCGAACACGGCGTCGACCCGTCGGCCCTCGATCCGCATGAACTCGAAGATTTGTTCGCTATATTCACTCATGTCGCGATCAGCTCCACTTGCAGGTTTTTGGGTTGTGGTAATATAACACCTTGCAGTTCAAGATGTTATAGCTGATCGCGACTTTCTTTTCTACGCTATCGTGAATAAGCCAGGCTAAGGACAGTTTTGGGAGCACATCAGATGAATCCGAATGCCGGCTGTATGCTGCGGACGATCGGGGTGCTTTGCATGGGGTGCCAAATGGCCGCCGTCGCGGGCGAGGGTGAGTCCCTGACGCTGTGCCGGGACGGGGCGAGCGACTGCGTCATTGCCATTCCGCCGCAGGCCACGGCAGTCGAGCAGACCGCGGCGGCCGAACTCCGTGATTACCTGGCCCGGGTGACGGGAGCAACATTGCCGTTGATCTCGCAGGCGCAGGCACCGGCCGACACGCCCAGGATCGTTGTCGGTGACGGTCCGCTTACCCGCCGGCTCCTGCCGGATGTCCAGCTCGCGGCGCTCGCGCCGGACACGATCATCATGCGCACCGTGGGGCGTGATCTGGTGCTCTGCGGGCATCCGCGGCGGGGCACACTGCTGGCTGCGATCACGTTTCTCGAGGACGTTGTCGGCGTGCGCTGGTGGACCATGACCGAGACCTTCGTGCCGGCCCGCCCGACCCTGGCGATTCCCACGCTCGCGGTCAGCTACACGCCGCCCGTGCTCGACCGCGCCACGCGCTACCTTGAGTTGTCGGATGGGTGTTTCACGAATCACAAGACCGTCACGCCGGAAGAGCAGCGCGCCATGGGCGTGTTCGCCTCGCGTCTGCGCCTGAACGGCCACGACCTGTACACCATCCCTCCCGAACGCGGCGGCGCCAACGGGCTGCTGGGATGGGTGCACACGTTCTACCAGATCAACGGACTGCTGCCGCCCGGCAAGCACTTCAAGGATCACCCCGAGTGGTACAGCCTGGTGGATGGCAAGCGTCGCGACGCCAACGCCCAGCTCTGTCTGACCAACGAGGACATGCGCGCGGAGATGGTCCGCGTCGTCCTTGAGCGGTTGCGGGCAAACCCGGACGCGACCATGATCTCTGTGAGCCAGAACGACTGGCGCGGCAACTGCGAGTGTGACTGCTGTCGCGCCCTTGACGAGCAGGAAGGGACTCCCGCCGGCTCGCTCATTCACTTCATCAATGCGGTGGCCGAGCAGGTCGAGAAGGAGTTCCCAAACGTCCTGATCGAGACTTTGGCCTACCACTACACGCGCGTGCCGCCCAAACACGTGCGGGCCCGTCGCAATGTCGTGGTGCGGCTGTGCAACGTCGAGTGCGACTTCTCGAAACCGCTCACGGCCGAGGTGGAGGCGAACCGTCGCTTCCGCGAAAACATCGAGGCCTGGAGCCAAATATCGCCGCAGCTCTACATATGGGACTACGTGACCAACTTCAGGAACTACCTGTTGCCGCACCCCAATTTCCACGTGCTGGCGCCGAACTTGCGGTTCTTTGTGAAGCACCATGCCATCGGCATCTTCGAGCAGGGCGACAGCGGCTGCCGGGTGGGCGATTTCGTGCGGCTCCGCGCCTGGTACCTCGCGCACCTGTTGTGGAACCCGGACGCCGACGAAAAGGCGCTGCTGGCGGAATTCATGAATGGTTACTACGGCGCGGCGGCTCCGCACCTGACCGCCTATATCCACCTGATGAGCGAGGCCGGGCTGCGTGCGACGGTTCCTGTGGGTTGCTTCATGGCGTCCACAGAGGGCTGGCTGACACTCGACGACATGAACCAGGCGATGACGCTGTTCGAACGAGCCCTGACTGCCGTGGTGCACGACCCGGTGCTGAGCGAGCGCGTTCGGCGCGAACGCCTGCCACTGGATCACGCTTGGCTGCAGGGCTACGACATGCTGAAACGCCAGGCGGTGCGACGCAATGCGCCATTCCTCGGTCCCCCCGACCCGGAGGTCGCGCTGTGCGAGTTCATTACCCTCGTCCGCAAGCACCGGGTCGGCGAGATTCGCCAGGGCCGAGCCTTCCCGGAGGACTTCGGAAACGACCTGCGCTTCCGCCTCGCCAAGACCATTCCCCCCGGCCCTGTCCCGGAGCACTGCGCGGGACTGGCGCGGGATGCCTGGTTCGAACTCCAGGACGCCGACTACATCCCGCGGGACCGGAAGGAGTTGGTCGCGATCGTCAAGGACCCGGCCGCGTCCAACGGCCTCACCCGTCGCATGCCCAATACCCATACCGTCTGGGCCTGCCACAGCTATCCGCTTGTAGACTACGGCGTGCGGGACGAGTCCCGCTGGCACGTGACTCTCAGCGTGCGCTGCGAGGCTGCGACGGACGAGGGCGAAGCCATGACCGTGGGCGTCTACGACGACGCGCAGCGTCGGGCGGTGGCATCGAAAACTATTCTGGTCCGCGACATTCGTGGCAGCGACTACACGACGATTGACCTCGGCGTGCTCACGCTTGCGGAGCAAACGTACGTTTGGGCTGCACCCGTCGTGCGCGCGCCGGACGAGGCGACCGCCGTCTACGTTGACCGTGTCGTTTTTGTGCGGCAGCCATGACTTGAGGAGTCATACAGGAGACAACCGA
>JAHJAR010000103.1 GCA_018814045.1 Planctomycetota bacterium
CTGATACCGATCCCAGATAGAAGTCGCGCACGCGGATGTAGCGGCCGGGCCCCGTACCGGCCGTAGCTTCCCCGGCTCAGAAACGGCCGGTGCCGGGCCCGGCCGCTACCTTTGAGAGCGCAACTTCTACGTGGATTCCGTATGAGTCCGAAATTCGGTACAAGAGTCTCGCTCACTGAAAGAGCCGCAGGCTTCAGCCTGTGCGGCGCCGCGCGGGCTGAAGCCCGCGGCTCTTCGATCCAGGTTGTTAAACGAACTTCGGATTCGGGACACTGGGACTGCTTCTGTAATGTAGCGGCCGTGGCATGCTGGGCTCAAACGTTCGGTACGGGGCCCGGACGCTACGTGCACGGACGCGACTTCTATCTGGGATTGGTACGAGTAGTCGTGGGGGAGGGGGGGAGTGCCGCGAGCCGCCGGCAGATGTGGGCTCGGTCGAGATAGGCGCCGCAGCGTGTGAACTGCTCGATGGCGGCGTGCAAGCGTCCCTGCCAGGCGAGCACGTGGCCCTTGTAGAGAACCCAGTTCTGTGGCTCGTCCCCCGGCTCGATCAGCCGATCGTGGCCCTTCGGAGAATGCACACCAACGCAAAGTGCCGACCGGTACCCACCTACAGAGTTGTAGCGTCCACTGTGTGGGCCAGGAAGCTACGGCTTCGTGGCGTCGGCGCTGGGCCGGGAGGTGCTCTCGCCGGCGGCCTTGCGCTGCGCGCGGGTGGGGAGCTTCTCCAGGCGCGGCTTGAGCTGCTGCTCGAAGATCTCGTCGATCGGCTTTCTCAGCGTCTCTGCTCGCGCGGTCAGCTCACGCAACTGGTCGGGCTTCTTATGGCGGCGGGCCTCTTCGACCTGTGCCAGCAGCCCGCTGATCTCGGTGCCCCGACGCGCCAGGTACTGCTCCGCCCGATTCTGGCAGTCGTGGAGAATCTGCATGGCTTTCTCGCCCTGCGCCTCGTTGAGCTGGTAGCGCTTGATGAACTGGCGGACATAGCGCAGCCACATGCTCTCGTGTTTCTTCAGGGCCGAGCCGACACTCAGATCGCGCTCCCCGATCTTGCGCCGGGCGCGCTCCTCGTCGGTCATGTACGGGCTATCGAAGGGCTCTCCGCGGCTACAGCGCTCCATCATCGGACCGGGTCGGCGCCGGCCACTGCGAACATCATCGATCCAGCTATCCCAGTCGGAAACGGCCTCGCCGTTCCAGACCGGCGGCTTGCCCACCTCAACGGGCACATTCTGGAGCGCGATGTTCGACCCCGCTTCCATCCCCAGGTCTGCGCCGCTGAAGCACGGGGGATCATCCGGCTGATTCACCCGGGCCGAGCGAATCCGGATGATCTCGGTGACCCGATCGCCAGCCCGGTACGTCGTCGTCTCGGGAAGCCACACGTCGCCGCATTTCTTCAGCTCGCATGTCACCGCCACGCCCGGGGCCCCGTGTTCCCCAGGCACAGAGACGCGCGTGGCGTTCCAGCCGCGTCCGGGATCAATGTACCACTGAATCGGCGGTCCCCGCCGGAAACTGGCGGTCACGACATAGAGGCCGTCCTCCAAGACCTGGTCCCATGAAACCAATTCCCGTCCTGGAATGCCCTCCCACAATGAGGCTAGTCCGTGGTCGGAGCGGAGACTGTTGGACCACGGGTAGACTCCAACAGCGCGGATCTCTTTGACTTCATCGGCCCAGGGGTTCGGGCTGCCGTCCGCCTTCCACCAACTGCAACTCAGCGTCGTTTGCCAATGATTCCAGTAACCGTCCGCGTTGGCCATATTAAGGATGGGATACTTGGAGCGACCCTTTCCGGTCTGCGGATCAAACATCGTCCAGCCTTCTGGATCGCCGCGGATTTCGAAAAGGGTGTCCCCGTTCCTGGCGAAGCGCGATACGTAGGACATGGCGCGCTCTTCGTTGCCCTCCGGCAGGACGCACCACTCGATGCGGCCACTGACCACCGCCTTGCGCGACTGCTCCAGCGCCAGCAGGGCCGCGGGCTTCTGCGCACCCACCTGCGGGTCGCCGCCGTAGCTCAGCGAGCCCCATGTGACGATCGGCAAAATCACCGTCTGGATCTTCCACCCGGACCACATTCTCGGCATCGCCCGGATCCCCTTACGTTGGAGGCACTCCGCCTTCACACTCACCTTGCCCCTGCTGGTAGGTCTGGGCCAGGTTGGCGATCCAGACATACCAACCACAGGGCTCCGGCGGGCCGTAACAGTCTCCCTCATCGTACACGGCGCAATTAAGGGCGCCGAGCTTCACGCCTTTCGTGCACTTCTTGATTTCTTGGCACGGCCTTGTCGGCCCGAGCACGACCACGGGGCCATCGGGGTCGTAGTTGAATTCAAAGGTCTCCGTGTAGCAAATGACAATCGTCCCGTTCTGGACGCCGCCCGACTGCTTCACGCAGTGGCAGCCCTCGCCGGTCACGCCGCAGTAGCATGTCGAGTCGGCCGGAACGCTGGCTGCACAACCGGGGCACAGCACGGCTCGCACGTAGCCACAGTACACGTCGCCTCTGACGAGCAGCGACGACGGCAGAAACACGATGGCGACGCACATCGTCGAGAGCGCTAACGCCTTCATCGAGTGACCTCCTGACTTGCGGAACTCTCACGCGCTGTTATTCGACACACGAGACAAGGAATTTCGACTTCTTGCCGCGTTCATCTTCGACGCAAACGAGGGCTGCGCTCGTCAGATGGCCGCGCGCGACGGAAACCGCCAACGCGCCGTTGTCGGGCACAAGCGCAACCGCGAGGGCATCATTGTCTGCCGAGAACGAAGCGATTCGGGCCGTGGCGCCGTCCGCCAGGATGAATCGCACCTGCCGCTCCTCGCCAGCACGAAGGAAGACGTGCGACGGTACAGGGCGCAACTGGGCCACGCCTTCGGCGTGAATCGGAATCGTGAAGGCTGGCCGAGTCGGGTCGTCTGTCGCCAGCGTCACGCGCCCGAAGTTCTTGCCGTATGGCAGATTCCGCTTCACCACCCGCACGGCGATCTCGGTCTCGCCGTTGCGACGGTCGTGGAGACCGGCCTGCAACCACGGCGAGTCGGTGACGGGCTCCTCAATAAAGGTCGCCGTGTCCGACGTGAAGATCACGCTGGCGATCGCGTCATCTGTCTCATCGTCAAGGTTCACAGCGTCGAACTTGAGGTACCGCGGTCTGACGTCATAGGTCTGGTACGCGAAGAACTTGAGAAACACAGTGTGGATGGCACCTGAGCTGAGGAGCAGGTCGATTTTCTTGGTGTGCTCCCCGGCCACCGGCCCGACGTCGAGCGTGCCAGCCAGACGCAGCTCCTGGCCAGCCGGCACGACCGCGTCAGTAGGCGAGCCCCTGTCCAGCACGATGCACCCGCAGGACGATCCGATCGTGGCCACCGTCAACGGCTCGGCAGAATCATTGACGAACACGGCCTCGAACGGCACCTCTGCGTACCAGGGGTGCTTTCCGGCGTCGATCAAGCCGGGATGAAAGCCGACGTAGCCAGCAGAAGGAGCAACCTTCGCCTTCGGAGACGAAGGAATGCTATGTCGGTTTCCGACAGCATAGGCACCGACGATCGCGCCGCCGATGGCCGCGACAGACAGGACTTGACGACGGCTCATCTCAGGCCCTCCCGGCCTGCGCAGATGCTCCCGGTTGCGCCACCCGCGACCGGCTCCCCTGCCGGCCACCGGGCGCAATCGCGACGAATACTATGGCGCCCCCCCCCCCCCCCCC
>JAHJAR010000104.1 GCA_018814045.1 Planctomycetota bacterium
ATCGCCCACGACTTCAACAACCTGTTGCTGGCCGTCTCAGGAAACCTGGACATGGCTCTCCTCGACCTCTCTGCTGTCTCGCCCGCCCGCCCGGGTATCGAGCAGGCGGCGCGCGCCGCCAAACGGGCCACGGAACTCACTCGCGAGATGCTGGCCTATTCGGGACGAGGCAAGTTTGAGGTCAAGAGCTTCAGCCTGAACGAACTGGTCCGGGAAAACGCGCACCTGTTCCACGTCGTGGTTTCCAAGAACGTCACTATGAGCATGCAACTTGCGCCTGATCTGCCGTTGATCCAGGCCGATCCGGCGCAAGTGCAGCAGGTGGTGATGAACCTGATTACCAACGCGTCGGAGGCCATGGGCGAGAAGGCCGGTACCATCGTTTTCGCCACGGGCGTGATGGATTGCGACAAGGCCAGCCTCCAGCGCAGTCGCGTCACCGAAAAACCCGCCCCCGGTCGTTTCGTCTACCTCGATGTCGCCGATACGGGGTGTGGTATGGACGACGCCACGCTGCAACGCCTTTTTGACCCGTTCTTCAGCACAAAGATCACCGGCCGTGGACTGGGCATGGCGGCCGTGCTCGGGATCATCCGCGGACACAAAGGGGCCATCCTGGTAGACAGCCAAGTGGGCCGGGGCACCACGATCCGCGTGCTGTTTCCCGTGGCGTGGGCCGCGCTTGCGGAAGAGGGGGAGACCGCCCCATCGCCAAGTGAGGTGACGACGCGTGCTCCTGTCCAGGCGCAGCTTTCCGGCACGCTGCTGATCGTCGACGATGAACCGTCGGTGCGCGACGTCAGCAACGTGATGGTTCGGCGGCTCGGGTTCAATGCCCTTATTGCCAATGACGGACAGGAGGCCTTGGCCGTGTTCCGTGAACACGCCGCCAGCATCACAGGGGTGCTTGTCGACCTCTCGATGCCCGTCATGGACGGCGTTGCCGCCGCCCAGGAGATGAAGCGGCTCAAACCTGAGACCAGGATCATCCTCTGCAGCGGTTACGATGCCCAGGACGCGATGGAGCGATTCGCCGCTGACGGCATCGATGCGTTCCTCCAGAAACCCTATCAACTGCGGGAATTGCGGGAAACGCTGACGCGCGTGCTGAAGGGCACCGAATAGAATCCGGCGCCCTGGAGCGTTCCGTCCCGCACGACCGACCTCGCGGGTCCGTCTCACAACCCGTATTCGGCCGGGATGAACCGCGTGGTGTCGACTTGCTCGAGCATTCGCCCGATGAAGGCGTTTTCGTCGTCGGGCAAGGCGTTCACGGCGGTGCCGATGCGGTCGAGCCACGGCTGTTCGCGTTCACTGATCCGGACCTCGCCCGCCGCCGCACCTTCGTTGAGCAGTTCGACGGTGGCCAGGGCCGCTGCCTTACCCGCAAGGTACGGGGTCTTGGCCTCGACAATGACCTTGGCGATGGCGATGACGTTCGCCGGGGCCAGAATGTAAGCCTGCGGGTCAAGCCCTGCGTCGCCCTGCACCAGCCAGTCGCGGAGGCGCCGTGCCCCGGTCGGTCCATCGGCGAGGGCCTGGTTCATGAGCCGGCAGTCATAGATCAACTGTTCGAGACTGCAGGTGGGAGCCATGCCGCCGAGGAGCTTGATGTTCTGAACCGATTCGTTGCTCCACAGGTCGCAGGTGGCGGCTGCGACGTTGCCAACCGGACTGAGGTGGGCGCAAGCTGCCGTCTTGCCTTCCATCGCCATGGGACAGCCGGTGATGGCCTTGAGGAACGGGTTCTCGTAGCCGCAGTCCTTACCCGGCCCCACGGCGCCCTTTTCGTAGGCTACGAGCGACCGCACGGCCGCTACCGCGCGCACCACGGCGGCAAAGACGCGCGGGATGTAGCCGTTCTCCGCCAGCACCATCGCGGTGTTCGCAAAGCCGCAGGCGGTATCGCCGGCGCAGACCGCACCGTGCCGGCTGGCGATGTCGCTGATCTTGCCCCACAGGAAGTCCATGTCCCTGGCGCCGAGGATGGTCAGCGCGAAGATGACCGCATCGATGTCGCACATCGTCAGTGCGTCGTCGCAGACTTCCTTGCCGCCGACTGACTCGATGCTGAGCAGATCAGCTCCGGCCGCCGCCGCGGCCTCGAACGAGGCGAGCATGTTCTCGTACAGCGGGCCGCGGCGCATGAGTGGCGGCCGCTCCATCTCGCGCAGGTCGTTGGGTGTGAAACGCAAGGCGGTCTTGAGCCCCCCGTGGCCGTTGTTGCGCTGCATTTCCTCGAGGAGTATGCGCACCAGTTCGATCCCCCACTCAGGGCGTTCGACCATCGGCGGGAGCGTTTCAAACTCGAAGACGACGCCAGGCGCCTCAAGCTGTGCCGCGCGTTTGCACGCATCGGCAGCGATCTGCTGGTAATGGTTGCGCACGGTGTTCCATGTGCTCTTCTCGATGCTCATGGTCGGCAGCGTGAAGTTCAGTTCCGGATAGACCGTGCCGCCGCCGATCACGAGGCCGCCGCGGGTCGTGACCGGATGTGGAGCAACACCGAAGTGCAGTTCCCGGGGATTCGTGATGGCGAGTTTGCTGAACCGGTTCATGAGCTGACTCCTTCTGTTGATGGGAGACCAGGGTCCCGGCTTCGGTCAGGACCTTCCGCCTTTGTTTTGCGACTTCGGCGCGACACATCGGCACGACAAGCCCGTCTGAGGCGGGCAAGCCGCCGTGGCAAGCGAGTGTCGGCAACTGGGGACGGCATGGCGCAGGAAGCAGGCGTATTGGCGCCGACGCCCGGCACTCGCTCGTTCCATGCAGCTCCTGCTTCTAACCATGTCGCGTATCATCCTGACACCACACGCTTTCTTCTCTCTGCTACCACCATACTCCGCGGCGATGACGGAATATTGGACGGACGTGCTCCAGTTTGGGATCGGCGTGCGAAAAGCGGGCGCGCCACCGGGATTCAGGGGGCTGATCAGGACGCCCCCAAGGTCA
>JAHJAR010000105.1 GCA_018814045.1 Planctomycetota bacterium
CGTCGAGGGTCAGGCCGCCGAGGGCAAGAGCTACCTGCGTTGCATTGCGGAGTCGGCCACCGCGGCCGGGGCGCGCCTGTCCGGGATCAAGGTCAAGCCGCGCACCGGCTACGTCGCGCGCTGCCGGTTCCGGGTCGAGAAAGGCGGCGCCCATTTCACCTTCGGCATTCTGAACCGCGATGGGAGTTTCTTCGTCTGTCGCGACATGTATGCCTGCACCCGGGAGGATTGGGACGAGTCGGTTCTGCCGTTTCGCACCGAAGACCAGACCGAAATCACCATGTATGTCGGGCGACGCTACGGCGCTACGGCGATTCTGTTCGACACGGTTGAGCTGGTGGAAGACGACACGGTGAAGATCGGCGACGTTTCGCCCAGCCCCAACCCGTTCCCGCAACCGACTGAGGCCGAACAGGCGCGCGGCTTCATCGTCTCAGCCCAGCACTGGCTGCGGCTCGTGTATCCCACCTGCTACCCCACGCGCGACGAAGTCGTCAGCCGGCTCGAGTGCCGCCTGGCGCCAGGCGAGTACGAGCCAGTGACCTTCGCGTTGACGAGCCTGCGTCACCTGAAACAGATCCAGGTCAAGGTAGCGGGGGACCTGAAGGGCCAGGAGGGCCGGACGATTCCCGCGGGAAATGTGAGCATCGGGATCGTCCGGACCATCACCCGGTGGCTCACCAACGGCGCGCCGCTGAAGCCCGGCCAGCGCTTCGAGCGCCGGCCGTTGCTGATTTTCCCCAACCAGGAGTTCGATGTGCCCGAGAAGGAAACGCACGAGTTGTGGATCACCGTCGGCGCCGCACCCGATCAGGCGCCGGGTCTGTACCAGGGCGAGATCGTGATCGCCGTCGAGGGGAAGACGGATTGCTCTCTGCCCCTCGTGGTGAAGGTCCTGCCGATCAAACTGGCCGAGGCCGAACCGACCTACGGAATGTACTACCGCCATACCCACCAGCCGCCCGATTTCCAGACGGAGGAGTTCTTCCGGCGCTGCATGGCGGACATGAAGGCTCATGGCATGAACTCAATGAGTGTCTACGCCAAGCTCGAGCGCAAGAAACCGGACGGTACCTACGAGATGGAGGTCGATCGCGACTCGCACCGCTACAGCCTGACCCGGCAGATGCGGATTCTGGGTGAGGCGGGTCTGCTGTCGCCAACGCACCCGCAACTGCTGCTGGCCTGCGACGAGACCGGCACGTTCTTCGGCGAGGACAAGCTGGTGGCGGCGGTCGATGCACTGCGGCGCGAGCGCGGCTGGCCCGAACTGCTGTTCTACCTGGTGGATGAGCCTGGCAGTGCAGCGCAGATCGCGGCGGCCAAGCGCCTCAACGACATGGTGCATCGCGTGCCCGGCGTCCGCACCACCACAGCGATCGGTGAGCCCGGGGAACTTGCCGACTACTACGACGTCTGGATCGTCAGCACCTCGGTGCCACGGATTGCGGAGACCGCGGCGCTGGCCAGGACCAAGGGCAAGGACCTCTGGGCCTACAACTGCCAGTGGAACGGCAGCGAGCCGGCCAATGACCGCTACTACTGCGGCTATCACACGTGGACCGCCGCCCTGCGCGGCAACTGGCAGTGGTGCTACACGGAAGGTTACAAGGGTTCATCGCGCCTCAGCGACGAGATCGAACTGAAGCTCCCCTACTACGAAGACCCATGGTATGTCAACTATGTCCTGCCCACGTCGGAGGCCAACATCGCAACCCTCGGGTGGGAGGGTAGGCGCGAGGGCATCGACGACTACCGTTACCTGCAGACCCTGCGCGATGCGGTGGCCGAAGCGGAGAAGTCCGAGAGCCGCGAGGCGCAGCAACTGGCGGGTGAAGCACGCAAGTTCCTGCAGGATGTCGAGACCCGCACCCGGTTGCCCTACCAGCGCCAATCCGCCACCAACGCCGGCCAGAACTACGGCTTTACGATGCACCCGGGACTGAAGCCGCAGGACTACGACCAGATACGGGACACAGCAGCCGACTTCATCATCCGGCTCACGCAGCGACCAACCCTGTGACTCATCGCGCTGCGATGGCGACCAGGATTGCGTTGGACGATTTTCGAGAGGCGAGCCTTCCATGAAGATCGCCATTGCCTGCCATTCCGAGACTGGCAACACGCGGCAGATGGCCGAGACGCGGGCGGCGATGGAGGCGGCGGGGCGCCGGTTCGCTGCGGCGCGCGTGGACACGGTCATTCTACTTGATCCGCTCCTGGTCCACACGCAGAACGTGTTCGAGCCGCGTTTGCTCTTCCGCGGCGAGGGCACAC